>JBCBVA010000037.1:0-29739 GCA_039817825.1 Cyanobacteria bacterium J06642_12
GTGTAGTCTCAGAGAAAGAATGATGCAGGCTGAAGTGGTGCTGAACCACCGACTGTGCGATCACGGGCATGACGGTTTTGTTATGTGTCTTTACTTCGCTGCTCAATCGGCATGCACAGCAATCGCCAGCAAGTTGACTCACTGGCGATCGCCCATAGCTGATTCAGTTTTGGGTTCGGGTTAGAAGACGCCCGAGTTACGATTCAACTGCAGAAAACGGGATATAAGCCGTCTCGGGATGATAGATATGGCACTCTTGAATCACGTGCTTCATCATGTCCCAGTCGAACTTAGTTTCAATCAAGTACTCACCCCAGTTCTCCTTCAAGCTGGCATGAGCGGCCCGCAGGTTGTAAGACGGGATGCCTACGGAAATGTGATGGGGAATGTGGACGTTGATGTCGTGACACAGCACTTCAATCCACTTAGGGTAGTCGCAATGGACGGTGCCTGCTAATTGAGATTGAGCAGCATTCCACTTGTCTTCACTGAAGAATTGAATGTTGGGTGCCGTGTGATGAACGATGGTGAAGGTGCTCATCCAGAAGTGATAGCCCACCCAAGGCAAAACCCAGAATTTTACGAAACCCCATACCCCCAAGAGCCAAATCATCGTGGGGAAGGCGATCGCAGCACCCACAAGTACAAAGGCTGCAGAGAAGGTGAATTTAGCGCGTTCGCGCTCTTTGACCGATGCAGGATTGAAGTGGTTGATCGCCCAATGAAAGATCGAAGCAATCCACCAAAACGCTCCGCGTAGTCCCTTGTAGAGACGACGTACCGCAAAATTTTCGTCTTTGTACTTGTCTTCCGACCAAGGGTGCCAAGCGTTATCAACATCCAGCTTGTTAGTGTACAAGTGATGGGTATCGTGGTGAATTCTCCAGCCGTGGAAGGGGTAAATCAGCGGCAGCATGGCCAGGTGACCGACGGCGTCATTCACCCACAACTTTTTGGCGAAGGAACGGTGAGCGCAATCGTGACCGATGACAAAAAAGCCGGTTAGGGCGGTGCCGGTAAAGAACCATGCCAAAGGTAGAAGGTACCAAGGGGAAAAAGCGATTGCTGCGTAGCCAATAATTGAAGCTGCGATCGTGACGGCAACAGAGCGCCAAGCTTTAAAACTATTTTTTTCAAATACCTCTTTGGGGAGGCTGCGAATGACGTCCCGAAGCTTAGTGCTGTCATCGAGACGATAAGACGGTGTCGAAACGGGTCTTTCTGTAGTGGCAGTCATATACCGGAGAGATCTCTATGGTTGAAACGGGGTTCACTTCGCACAATTGCGCCCGGACCAGAACAGCATTCCTGCACTCTTCGATTCGAGCGTTTGCTCCTCGTGAGAATCGCTGAGGAGAGTCTCCGAAGCATGGGTGACTTAAGAAACCTTTACGTTTATATACCACGCTGGCGGGGTTCATCTACCGGGTATTACACCTGCTAAGGTGTTGCAGGCAACACTACATGACCTGCAGTGCCCTCAGGTGCCAATTTTCACTTTTGGTTTCGAAATGCGAATCGCAGCAACGGTTCCCAACACCCGTTGACCCCTGTGAGTTCCACTGCCATCCCCTTCGCCATCGTCCTCACTCGCCCCCATGTCACGCGGGGTTAGAGGAGTTCCCCCGCATCCTGTCGTTGTCTCCTGCAGGGCCATAAAGCCACGTAAATAGGCCTATCCTGTCGAGCTGACGCGGAGACAAGGTAGAGATAAATGAGCAAGTTGGCAGGCACCGATCTGAAGTTCCTTGCCATAGTTGAAGTGTGGTTGTTTCCGTTATCGACCTGTGTCTTCTAGCGATCGCCCTCCGTCTTCTTCTAATCCCCCTTCACCATCGTCTGCCCCAGCACCATCCTCTACCGGCAGCTCACGGGATACCGATCCCCCGCGCTTCAACGCTGTTACGAGTGCATGGAATGCGATCGCTGCCCCCATCCAGCAATTGATCGGAAACGATTTGTGGGGAGGAGAAGGCGAGAAAGTTGCCGAGATTTTGGCCAAAGTTCGTGAAGAACTCCCCACAACAGAAGCCTTGTTGGTAGGCAAACCCCAAGCGGGTAAAAGCTCGATTGTGCGCGGACTAACCGGTGCGCCAGCCGAGATCGTCGGTCAGGGCTTTCGTCCCCACACTCAACACACCGAGCAATATGCCTATCCATCCGAAGAACTGCCGCTGCTGCTGTTCACCGACACGGTGGGGTTGGGGGATATCGAGCGGGACACTCAGGTGTTAGTGGACGAATTGCTGCTGGATTTGCGCGAGAAACCGCAAGGGGCGCGCATCTTTATCCTCACGGTCAAAATCAACGATTTTGCCACCGACAGCCTGTGCCAAATTGCCCGTCAGTTACGCCAAGCTCACCCGGAAATCCCTTGTCTGCTGGCCATCACCTGTTTGCACGAACTCTATCCCACCCTGACCGATCGCCACCCCGATTACCCCCCCGAATACGAGAGTATTCAGGAGGCGTTCGCCGCTCACCAACAGACGTTTGCGGAGCTGTGCGATCGCTCCCTGCTGCTCGATTTCACTCTAGAAGAAGACGGCTTCGACCCCACGTTCTACGGACTGGAGCAGTTACGAGACACGCTGGCGGACATGCTACCAGAGGCAGAGGCACAGGCGATCGCTCAGTTACTAACGGCAAAATCTGATTCCACCCTAGAGTCTGCGTCGTCTCAAATTGGTGAAGTTTACCGACAGGCGGGGCGGCAATATTCCATGGCATTTGCGGTGATGGCAGCAGCCGTTTCTGCCGTACCGTTGCCGTTTACCACCATGCCCATGCTGACCGCGCTGCAAATTTCGCTGGTAGGGCTATTGGGCAAGCTATATGGCCAGACGTTATCTCCGTCGCAGGTGGGGGGGATTGCCAGCACGATCGCGGGGGGATTCTTGGCTCGTGCAGTGGGGCGGGAGCTGTTGAAATTTGTGCCGGGGTTGGGAACGGCGATCGCGGCATCGTGGGCAGCGGCTTACACCTGGGCGTTGGGAGAGGGGGCTTGCGTGTATTTCGGGGACTTGATGGGGGGTAAAACGCCGAGCCCTGAGAAGATTCGCGGGGCGATCGAGCAGGCGCTGGAGGAGGCAAAAGATCGCTTTAAGTCTGCCGTTCGTTAGCTGCCCAATTTAGCCAAGTCTTGTCGCTCTACATCTGTATCAAATGCGTGTCCTCAATGGCCTATCCTCGCCCGGTGAGGGGTCTAAAAAAAATCGAATAAATCCTTTCCGATCGATAGAGGGTGCATACACTGATTGCGTCTGGAGATAGGCTTCTCTAGATGAGTGCTCTCCATATGGTGCTCAAACGCTTTTGCTCGTGGGGCAAGAACAGCGGGCGATCGCATGGCAAATGGCACGAGTTACGGATCGATAGGGATTGGCTCATGGATGCTGGAAAAAGCTTGGCGGATTTGCAAGAAGAGTACATCTATAACTACACCCACATCGAGCCGATCGCGATGGTGGATGAGTTGCCCGAGGGGGAAGGATTTGCGTCTGACTGGGTGCTCCAAACCGCTCGCGCAGCCCTCAGTATCGCCATCAACAACATCATGGTGAATACCGGAGCCAACACAAGGCAAGAGGTCAAGCAAGAAATTCGGGATGTCTTGCGAGAGGCCGCCGTTCAAACCATTAAGGAAGAGGGACGAGCGGGACGGCTCAAGATATACGGTAACTTTGCCCGATTGCTCCCCCGTTTACTGGTCTGGGGCTTTCCCTCCACTGAGGATGAAGTCGAGCGATTTTTAAATTCAGCTCCCGTCAAAGGACTTGGTGAGGGCTTTCTGAAGCCATTCGCGTCGAATGTACTGCAGAGACTCGATGATGTCACCACAGGAGTCGAGAACGCGTCCAGCCTGTCTGACTACCGCAAGCAATTTAAGTATCTCGAACTCCCTGAAATTGCAAATACGTTTCTGGAGGACGAAGTTTTTGCCTACATGCGGGTGGCTGGCCCCAACCCGTTGATGATTGAACGCATGACGGAGCCCAGCGATCGCTTTCCGGTCACGGACGAGCACTTCAAAGGGGTGATGGGAGCGTCGGACTCGCTAGCCACTGCAATGGCAGAAGGCCGCGTGTACTGGCTGGACTATGCCATTTTGGATGGTGCAATTAACGGAACTTACGGCCCTCGCCCGGAAAAGCAAAAGTATCTGTATGCACCGATGGCCATGTTTGCGGTGCCAGCCGGTGACAATCCCCATCGATTGCTCAAGCCGGTGGCCATCAAGTGCGGTCAATCCAGCGACTATCCGGTGATTACTCCTGCAACGGGTGAATTTGCGTGGCGATCGGCGAAGACTGTCGTTCAAGTCAGCGATGCCAATTTCCACGAAGCGGTCTCCCACCTAGGTCGGACACACCTGCTGACCGAACCGTTTGTGATGGCGACCCACCGACAGTTGCCCACCGACCATCCCCTCAACAAGCTACTGGTGCCTCACTTCAAAGGCACGCTGGCCATCAATAATGCCGCTCAGGCCAAGTTGATTGCCCCCAAAGGCGGGGTGAATGGCTTGCTGTCAGGGGCGATTGACCAAGCTCGGGTACTGGCGATCGCGGGATTGAAGATACGGGGCTTTAACGATGACTGGCTACCCGTGCGTCTCAAGGCGCGCGGGGTTGAAGATACTGACAAGTTGCCGGTGTATCCGTTTCGTGACGATGCCCTGCTGATTTGGGAGGCTATCCACGATTGGGTGAAAGCTTACACTGATATCTACTTCGCCACGGATGAGGCGGTGCAGGCAGATGACAAGCTGCAGAACTGGGCCAGGGAAGTAGTGGCGTTTGATGGGGGGCGGCTGTACGGATTTGGGGATGCCGAGGATGGGGTGATCGCCTCTGTGGAGTATTTGGTCAATGCGGTCACGATGATTATTTTCACGGCTAGCGCTCAACATGCGGCTGTGAATTTCCCCCAGAAAGGAATCATGAGCTTCGTGCCAGCAATGCCGACGGCAGGCTACTATCCGGCAGAGAAAATTGGCCCCGAGACTACAGAGGAAGACTGGTTTAAGTTACTGCCACCCATGGAACAAGCCCAATCGGGGATTAACCTGCTGACCCTACTAGGCTCGGTATACTACAACCGCTTGGGGGATTACGAGGCAGGGTATTTCGATGTCAAAGCGACGGAACATTTAGAGAAGTTTCAGCTGCGGCTGAAAGAGATTAGTGGCATCATCGATCGCCGCAATCTAGACCGACCCGACTACGACTACCTCAAACCCGAGAAAATTCCTCAAAGCATCAATATTTAATGGCGTCCTGAGTCTGTTATCACGCTCGGCACAGTCCGAGTGAAATGTGATGTGTAGAGTGTGTATGATGTTTCTGAAGGGCAATCGTGCCTTTGAGGTGAGTTTAAAAGTCGCGATGTTATTGCTCGTCTCAAGCAAGAGGACTGGGAACTCGTCAATGTTCGCGGGAGTCACCAAAACTTCAAGCATCCTCAACTGAAGGGGCGTGTAACAGTTCCACATCCCAAAAAAGATCTCCCGGTCGGAACATTACGCAGCATCTTTAAGCAGGCGGGCTGGGACTGGCCTCCAGATTAGATTTCACTCCAAGATGTGCTGGTATGAGATACCCGATTGTCATTCACAAAGATTCTGATTCTGCGTACGGCGTAACAGTGCCGGACGTTCCGGGCTGCTTTTCGGCTGGGGATACGTTTGAGGAGGCGATCGCCAATGTAACTGAAGCGATCGAGTGTCATTTGGAATCCCTGTTAATGGATGAAGAGGATATTCCGCTGCCCTCTGAGACCGAGATTCATTTGGCAAATCCAGATTTTAAGGATGGTGTCTGGGCATTGGCTTCTGTTGATTTGTCCAAGCTGTCTGGAAAAGCAAAACGAATCAATATCACGATTCCCGAGCGGTTCTTGAGCCAAATTGACGCGGCTGCTCAAGCAACGGGGAATACACGCTCTGGTTTTCTGACTTTGGCCGCACTGGAGTATATGTCTAAGGCATCGTGAGAGCATCCTCCCAAAGTAAGCATGACTGTTTGGGACTCGATTGAGTTCACTTACGAGCATCGGTCAGTATCGACAAATCTACCGCTGGGCGATCGGGAAATTCGGCAATCAGTCGCAATTGACCTCCTGCGGCTGCAATGTAGTTCTGCAACGATGACAGTAGAAGATCGTCTCGGCGTTCCAATCGCGAGACACTATCCTGCCCGATATCCAGTAGGTCGGCCATCTCTGCCTGGGTCAGTCCGAGGGATTGACGGAGTTCCTTCAGGGTGAGTTCTTGAGCAAGTAACCGATCGCTACGTTGCTCGATACGCTCTCGCCGCTCTTTGGGAAGCTGCTCAAGGATACTTTCTAGCGATGTAATTAATGGCTCGTTACTCATAGTCAAACAAGTCCTATCAAGATGTCAGATATTCATCGAATCGCGTGTCTGCAATTTCAATCAAACGTCGATAAAATCTCCGCTCGCTGGTGCCGGATTTACTCCCCGCAACCAAAAGCACGGCTTGCCTTTTGGGATCGAAGGCGAATGCTACGCGCCACACACCATTGTCTGCTTTGAACCGTAGCTCTTTCATGTTGGTGTGTTTCGAGCCGTTGAGTGTATCGACTCTGGGTCGTCCCAGTTGAGGGCCAAGCTGCTTAAGAAGATTGGCGGAGGCAAGCAATTCATCCTGAACAACTTCCGACAACTGTTCAAACTCGGCTTTGAATTCACGATAGAAGCTGACTACCCATGTATCCATAGTATGGACCTGAATCCATATGTATTCAAGGCCATAGTGGTGGACTCTACGTTCGCTGGCAACTGGGGCAGTAGTGAGCCGATCGCCCCGCTAACTTAATTCGCTCGATGGTGGTGCCGCATTTACGACAGTCTTCACCGTCGCGACTATATACCCATGCTTGTCCTAGGTAATTGCCGTTCACTCCACCCAAATCGCGATAGTTGCTGAAGGTGGTGCCCCGTTGGGCAATGCTGTCGCTGAGGACTTTGACTACGGCAGCCCTTAGCGCGATCGCCTTTGACTTATGGATGCGATCGCAAGGAGTCTGCGGATGAATTTGGCTCAAGAACAACGCTTCGTCCGCATAGATATTCCCCACCCCCGCCGCCAGCTTTTGATCGAGCAGTGCATTCTTAATCGGCTTGCGGCTGCGCTTGAGAGTCTTCAGCATGTACGCATCCGAAAATTCGGGCTCTAACGGCTCTGGCCCCAGTTTGGCCAACCCTGTCATCACCTCTGCGTCCGGCACTCCTACAGGCACCAGCCACATTTGCCCGAAGGTTCGCTGATCGTTGAAGCGTAGCTCGCAGCCGTTAGCCATCTCGAATCTGACTCGCGTGTGCTTGTGAACCGGTTCGTCACTGGAGCCCATCCACAGCAGTTGGCCGGTCATGCGCAGGTGTACCCCCAAGCGATCGCCGCTCTCCAATTCCCCCAACAAATACTTTCCACGCCGATGCCAAGCCACCAGCTTCTGGCCCACTAGCTTCCGGCAAAAGTTATCGACGGAGGGGGAGGCGACGGTGCGCTCTAGCAAGACTTCTACAGTGGCGATCGCCTGATGCAGCGTCTGTTCCTCCAGATCTCGCCGCACGGTTTCAACTTCAGGTAACTCAGGCAACTGCTTACTCGCCGCAATACACAATCAGATCGATCTCGACATTCCCTTGGTCTGCCAAGCCCAACACCCCCACTGTGGTGCGCGAGGGCAGTCGGTCGGCGGCAAAATAGGAGGAATAGACGCGATTGGCCTCATCGTAATCGCGAAAGTCGGTGAGGAAGATGCGAGCCATCACTACTCTGTCGAAGCCTGCGCCCGCATGGTCGAGGACCAGCTTGAGGTTTTCCATGACCCGTTGGGTTTGATCGGTGATCGGCCCCAGCACGAGTTTTCCAGTATCTGGATCTTCGGATAGTTGTCCGGTGACGAACAGAAAGTCTCCCGCTCGCACGGCGTGGGAGTAGGGGGCTACAGGGGGGAGTTTGCCGTCAGGGAGAGTAATGTATTCAAGCATTCCAGGAATTTATCGGAGGGCCTAACTATGCAGAAACGAGAAAACTAACGATTTTCGACATTCAGCGAGTCTTCGACCCGCTTGGCAGCAAACGCCATGCCGTAACAGAACACGAAGTAAATTGCCGCCACAAACACCAGCACCTCCTTATCCGTCCCCAACCAATCAGGCTGGTTGTAAATCTGTCGGGACGTTCTCAGCAACTCGTTCATACCGATAATGCCGATCAGGGAAGTGTCCTTAAACAGCGTCAAAAATTCGTTCACAATCGACGGAATCGCCGCCTTCAACGCCTGCGGCAGAACGATAAACATCGTGGTCTGAAACGGATTCAACCCTAACGCCTTTGCCGCTTCCGTCTGGCCACGCGACACAGCTTGCAACCCCCCGCGAATGTCCTCCGCCACATACACAGCAGTAAACAAAATCAAGCCCACAACCGCCCGGATAATCAAATCCACCGACACCACACCGAGGAACAGCGGCACCAGCAACCATGCGGCAAACAGAATTGTTGTCAGAGGTACCCCGCGAATAAATTCAATGGCGATCGTGCAGAACCACTTCACCACCGGCAACTTGTCGTTATTTCGCCCCAACGCCAACAAAATCCCGATGGGAAATGCCGTAATCAACGACGCTGCTGATAGCACCAGCGTCAACACCAATCCAGACAAAAATCTTGTGTCCAGAGGCTTGAGCCCGAAGATACCACTGACCAAAAACATGAACGACAGCGGCAGAATCACCAGCCAAATCAGCAGAGTGAAGGTTTTGAGGGAATCTCGCTTCCAGCCCACCACCAATCCGGCAAACGTCGCCCCACAAACTGCTGCCAAATACGGCTGAGCATCTCCAAACGGGAAAAACGCGATTAAGCCGAGAAAAGCGCCAATGCCAATGACGTAGCCTTTAAGTAGTCCTTGCCAAGCCCCCCCAGCTAAGCCCATCGTCCCCATCACAAGACCGAATACAAGCCACACTCGCCAGAGCTGATCGGCAGGATACGTACCGCTAGCAAACAGCTTAAAATTGGCGGCAATCACCCCCCAACGGGTTTGCTCGCCGAAGGCCCAACTACTGAAACTCCAGACCACCCACACAACGATCGCCAACGAGACAATCGTCAGGCAGGTATTGAAAAACGAATCAAATAAATTTTCTCGCAGCCACTGAACCACAGACAGACGCCGCTCGGGGGGCTTAATGGTTTCAGGAGTAGGAGCGGGACTTGGAGTCAATGCAGTCATCGATTAACGCTCCACCAACTTGACGCGACCATTGAGCCAGTTCACGAAATACGACACCCCGAGATTGATGATGAGATACGCCAGCATCATGATGGCGAACACCTCAATGGAGCGGCCAGACTGGTTAATGATCGTGCTGGAAATATTGAACATATCGGCGTAACCGATCGCGATCGCCAAACTGGAGTTCTTAATTAGAGTCAAGAACTGCGTGTTCAACGACGGCAGCATGATCCGCAGCGCCTGCGGGACGATGACCAGTCGAAAGGTATCCAGTTCCGAAAAGCCAATCGCCCGCGATGCTTCCCACTGTCCGCGCGGGACGGCCAAAAATGCCCCTCTCACCACCTCGGCGATGTAAGCCCCGGTGTAGGTGACTAGCCCCAGCATCAGAGCTAAAAACTCAATCGAAAAATTCCAGCCCCCTCTGAAGTTAAAGCCCCCCAATTCTGGAACCTCGATTAAAAACGGAGGGTTGGGAGCCACGACCCAAGTAATGGCAAAGACGATAACAGCCCCAGCTAGTCCCAACAGAAAGGGAACCCCGTTGGGTAAGCGGGTACGAGAGTGCAGTAGCTTGGGAACCTGCCAAACCATCAATGAAGCAAGCACCGCCGCAGGAATGAACCACAACGTCGGTGTGGCACTGGGAAAATTGAGGCCGCGGTTGCTGAGATGAAAGCCAAACAGTGAATAACTGTCTCTGACGCGGGGCATTTTCAGCAGTACCCCTTGGTACCAAAAGAAAATAATCAGTAAGACAGGAATATTTCGAAAGACCTCGGTGATGATGCCAGCTAGCTTCTTCGCTAACCAATTGCTGGACAAGCGAGCGATCCCGAGCAGCAGCCCCAACAGGGTGGCGAAGACAATACCGAATGCCGACACCCACATGGTGTTAACCACACCGACGATAAACGCCTTGAAATAGCTTTCAGACGGACTGTACGGAATTCCCTCACTGATGCCGAAGCTGGCAGTGTTTTTGAGGAAGTTGAATCCTAAGCTGAGACCAGCGCGATCGAGTCCCCGCAACATATTGCGGAACAAGGTGTACATCACCAGCACTACTACGACAGCAAACACTGCCTGCAGTACGAGCTTGAGCGTATTCTCATCGCGCCACCAGGGTGGACGGGCGTGGGACTCTATTTGAACTTGGCTAGTCATCAAAAACTCTACCTAGGCAAAGGTAATTCGGCAGTGTCGTCTTCAATACAGACTAAAGATAACCGCCATTCCGTATCTTCGCTGCAGCTTTAGGAACATCTTCGTACTCCATCGCACTCAGACAGAGTATCGTTCGCCACCAGATGTCCTCGCGTTGCTTTACCCAGCAGTTCTCATGCAAGATATTTTCGGATGCAGTTTCAATAAGTACAACCCAGTCAAAAGACAAAGAATCGTCTATTTGTCGACAGAAACACTGGTTTTCGAGTTAATTCTCATTAGAAATACGTCAATCAAAACGATATAAAATATCGTGAATATATTTTCCAGCCAATATGTATTGTTCTTCTAAGGATTCACGGTGAAATCACGGTATTAGGACTTAAGCCTAATAATTTCCAACTGCCTCTACAAGACAGTTTGATGGACGCACTTCACGGTTGAACCGTTGGACTCTAGCCTCATTTCGTGCCGAAAAACCTTTGGCATATATAGGGTTTTAGGGTTCAGACGAGGAAGATGACTGGTTATGGCTTTTTGTGAAGAGGTCCAGGGTTGAGGATGGCTCGGGACTGAAAATGACTTGGTCATTTCCCTCGCAGACAGCCTTGAGTTGAGACCTCTATTGATAAGTCAAACGTTATTTTTTAGTGCCGATCGTTCGGTAAATTCTCTAGCGATCGCACTCAAATATTTTGGGGAATAGTTGGCTTGAGAGAACGATTAATTCGACTCATCCCGTTGATTCTTTGATGTATCCCAAGAAAAAATCGTGAACCTATTCAAAAAAATTACGCGTTCGCTGATGACCCTTTCGATGGCTTTATTCATTGCGGCAGCGATCGGAACCGGCTCGGCCTACGCCGAAAATTGCACCATTGACAAGATTTCCACCCCCAAAGTCAGTCAGAGCGGCTCGTTCACTGTCTCTACTAAGTCCGACCTACCGCAATCTGCACGTGTGGGATCGGCCATCTTAAGCTTCGATCCCACCAGTGCAACCGGAACCATTGATTCCATCCAAATCCAAAACCTCGATAAACCCAGCGACCAACAACTGGAATTCGGTTGTGGGCCTCTCGAAGTCAGTAACGGCACCGATCTAATCGCAGCTTGTGGCGGCCCCGCCTACTTAGCGAAAGGTAACACCACCTACAACGCAGCCGGATCGGATTTTCCTACCGGGACGGTTGTCAGCGTGTGCCTATCGGAATAACGTCCATGCTCGGCGATCGCCAAACATAGCAAGCCGCTCTCGGTTCAAGCCCCCCTGCTCTAGCCCCGACTGGATGAGAGTGAAGAGGGTTTTACAGACCGAGATCCAGAGCTTGCTAACTCCGAATAGAAAAAATAAGCGGAGGCCACCATCTGGAGAGCCTCCGCTTTTGCTCTTAGTTAACCTACACAAGGCAACCGCGAGCTATCTAGCGAACAATACAAGCCAGACTTAACGGAAAGGAGGTGCGTACAGCAGACCACCATCCACGTAGGAAGCATTGAAGCCGCGCTCGGTAATCCCCAACGGAGTCAGGTGAGTCTCGAACATTTCGCCATAGTTGCCAACCGATTCGATCACGTTGACAGCAAAGTCATTGTCCAATCCGAGAATTTCACCCAAGTTACCGTCCTGGCCCAAGAAGCGCTGGATATTGGGGTCTTCACTACCCGCAAAGGTACCGATGTTCTCGGAGGTAATGCCAGCTTCCTCGGCGTAGAACAGAGCGAATACAGCCCAATCCATGATGTCAGACCACTGCTCGTCCCCTTGAGGCACCAACGGTCCCAGAGGCTCTTTGGAAATCACTTCACCCATGATGATGTGGGCATCGGGTTCCGCCAGCGTGGTACGACGGGAGACCAAGGTGCTGACATCACTGGTGTTAACGTCGCAACGACCTTCGTCGTAGGCCGTGAAGCTGGCGTCGTCAGTGTCGAAGACAACGGGAGTGAAGCTCAATCCGCGCGCCCGGAATACGTCCGCCAAGTTCAGCTCGGTAGTGGTACCGGCCAGTACGCAGATGGTAGCGCCATCCAGCTCTTCGACCGTGGTCACTCCAGAATCAGCAGGAACCAGGAACCCCTGGCCATCGTAGAAGGTGGTGGGGCCGTAGGTGGCTCCCCACTCGCTGTCGCGGGTGAGGGTATAGGTCGTGTTGCGGCTGAGCAGGTCGATCTCGCCTGCTTGCAGCGCTGATTGACGGTTGGCAGACGTCAAGGTGATGTACTCGACGTTATCGGGGGTGCCGAAGACTGCTGCGGACACAGCGCGACAGAGGTCTACGTCAAACCCAAAGTGGTTACCAGCCGAATCAACGCTACTGAACCCAGGCAATTGGCCGTTCACACCGCAGCGAATCGTGCCACGAGAGCGAACTTGGTTGAGAATCTGCGCGTCAGCGGTAGACGTCGCGGTCAGGCTTGCGGCAATGGCCAGCAATGCGGCCCCTGCAAATGTAGTAAATGGTTTAACCCGCATCGTTTTTGAAACTCTCCTGTAAGGTGGGTTGCATTCTTGACAAGTTGCATTCTTGGCAAGTTGCACTCCTGATAATGGTCAGCTTTGCATTCCCCAATCGGGAAAAATGTGGCGGTCAATACGACGAAAATGTCCACATACTGGACAATCTTGCTAGTATTTCCGCATTGGAAATGGCCTAGCACCACCGCGAAGCTGAGAAATACAGACACAGGATATGCCATGAAAGTTCCCCAAGCTTCCGCTGAACCCCAGACTGTCAATGCACCGAAGTCGGCCATCATTGAATGTGTGGATGTACACAAGTGGTACGGAGAATTTCACGTTCTGAAAGGCATTTCCACCGAGATTGAAAAGGGTGAAGTGGTTGTGGTGTGCGGCCCCTCGGGCTCTGGCAAGTCAACATTTATTCGCACGATCAACCGGTTAGAAGAGCACCAGAAGGGCACGATCCGCGTTGATGGCATCGAGCTAACTCACGACTTACGCAACATCGATGCCATCCGCCGAGAGGTGGGAATGGTGTTTCAATCCTTCAACTTATTTCCACATTTGACGGTGTTACAGAATGTGACACTCGGACCGGTTTGGGTGAAGAAAACTAAACGTGGAGACGCGAAAGCGAAGGCGATGGAATTGCTCGATCGCGTTGGAATCGGCGAGCAGGCGGATAAGTTTCCCGGTCAGCTTTCGGGGGGACAGCAGCAACGGGTGGCGATCGCTCGTGCCTTGGCCATGAACCCAACTGTCATGCTATTTGACGAGCCCACATCTGCCCTCGACCCCGAGATGATTAAAGAAGTGCTGGACGTGATGAAAGAGTTGGCCCGCAGCGGTATGACGATGGTTTGCGTGACCCACGAGATGGGATTTGCCCGTGAAGTGGCCGACCGGATTATCTTCTTCGACCAGGGCCAAATTGTGGAAGAGAATGCGCCAGAAGAGTTTTTCAACAATCCGCAGGAAGATCGCAGCAAGTTGTTCTTGTCGCAGATTTTATAAGGGCGCGGGTGAGATCTAGGCGAGCTAGGGTTTAGGCAATCTGGGGGCTAGGCAATCTAGGATTTAGTGCGTTCTAAGATTTAGGGTGATCTGGGACTGAGGGCAATTTGACATCTTCTACGATCTAGAAAGCGGTTCAGAATCGGGAAAAATATAGACTGGATGGGCGATTAATTGCGGTTTCCCGCTCTTTAGCATTCGCTTTTTGAGAGTAAAGATATACGCTGCGATTCTGCATACAGTTCGCGGGATCCCGATGAAATCACAGAGATGGATGGGCGATAGTCAGGCTATTCATTCCTCACCGCGTCCAACATGTCTAGTCTGTCCCGCACTCTCGCCGTTTCTGCCGTTGCGCTAGCGTCTCTAGTTGCCCTACCCGCGATGGCTGCTGACGAAGTTACGATTTCTACCAATTTGGGCAGTCGCTCGGTCGATCGCGTTGACCTAGAGCACTATGCCCGCACGGGTGAAGCCGAAGGCACGCTACGCTATTTCACCGCGAATTTATCGGATGACCAAGAGAGGATAGTTCGTCGCTCTCTGCGCCGTCCCATTGACGTAGACTTCCTGCCATTTTCGAAATTTGTGCGTTCTGAGCTAGGTACTACGACGATCGCGGAATTGGCCGATGGCATCGAACCCGGTTCTCCTAACGTAGTGTCAGAGCAAGCCCTCAGAGCCGCCTTGGTAGGGGCGGCTTCCGATGGCTCGATGTCAATTTTGGATTTGCTGGCGGCCTATCCCACCCAAGAAGTCGTGCTGGACTGGCCGGACTTGCAGTCAATGGCCACTGATTTTCAAGATTCCGGAACGTTCTCTGGGGCTCTGGGGCTTGTGGATTGGGTGCCGGACAATGTGGCCGCAAACGTGCTCGAACTGTTTATTCAGCCTGCCTCGGCAACAACCTCTAGTTTGAGTGCAGAGGAAATGGTGGGTTTGCAGAGATCGCTGTCCCAACTACGCCGAGAGTTAACCGGTGTCATGGGAGCATTTACAGAGTAGATTCACCGTCACCCCAATCACGTTTTGAGAGGTTTAATGGCTTCACTTGCGAAGCCATTATTACCCTTTTGAACTGGATTCAAAACGTTGTTGATGGGGACGAATATAGCGATCAGCAATCCGCTATGGAAATTTTTCTCCTCTCCTCATCAATTAAGGCTTTGAGCTGTCTACAGGCTCCAGACCTTAGGGCGGATTGCTGTATATGGCCTCACGCATTGTTCTAGCGTTACAGAGAACGAACGAATGACGTCCCCAACACTGAACAGGTTGTGTGCAGTAACGGCTGGATTGCTGGTGTTTGCAGGGTTGCATGCTTGCAGCAGTAACTCGGTTAGCGCTTCTCGCTCGGGTATTCGTGAAACGGAGTCTGAAGACATTAATGTTCCGGCTGTTAGCGTTGACAGTTGTAACTTACACACTAGAGATGAGCTGCAGGCTAATGAGGATTTGCTGGCCAATAATACGGGCGAAACACTATCGATTTCTCCCAACTCTATGGGGCCAGCACGATTGGGAATGACGCTGGGAGAACTGCGACAAACAGGACTTGCTATTGGAGAACCCCAGCCTTGGATTAGTGATTTCGATGCCTTACCGGTATCGACCGGAGATGAAATCCTGTT
This sequence comes from Cyanobacteria bacterium J06642_12, assembly GCA_039817825.1. Taxonomy (GTDB): domain Bacteria; phylum Cyanobacteriota; class Cyanobacteriia; order Thermostichales; family PCC-7336; genus PCC-7336. The sequence goes on from JBCBVA010000037.1 coordinate 15,547, forward strand.
CTTTGTGGTCTACGGAAGCTGGGAAACGATAGACGACAGTACTCCGATTGGGCATTTGGTCACCGAGAACCCTAGCATGATGACCCCCGAAGGGATTGGGCCAGGCTCGACGATCGCCCAATCTGAAACCATATACGGACCGGCCACGTTGGGATACAACATTGAAAACCACTCCCGCGAATTTGTTCAATTTGAAAACTCGCTCTGGAGCGATTACACCTTCGAACCTGCAGTGCCCGGATCTCCTGACAGCTACGCCGGGACATACGACGAATCAGAGGGTGACACCTACTTCGAGACCAATACATACCGTGATGATGCCGTGATTGGTTCCATCTCGATTGATATCCGCGAATAGTACGAACGATAGCCAATCACTCGGCTCGCATCTGCTGCCACAGGTCTAAATACCGAAGTGACTCTTGCTCGTCCAGCGGCTGTAGCAATTCCCCTCGCTCCAGAACGCCAGGTTGGAAGGCAAGCCGAGTCTGCAGTCCATCAGGAAGTTGATCCAGAGGCACATCCACAGGGATCGGTTGGCGGCTGGAAACTGCAGCCCGGCGAGGTATATCGTCGCTCAGCAGAAACTCAAACCACGTTTGGGCCAGCTCCTGCAACTCCGAGGTGTCAGACTCGACATTGAGCTGGCGGGGTAGCACCCAAACATCCCACCACAAAGCAGTACCCGATGTGGGAATCACTACTTCGAAGCGGCGATCGACTCTGGCCAACTGGTACAGATCGCTGCTCCACCCCACCGCAGCCGCCGCATCCCCCAACAATAGAGCGGGTAAATAGTCTTCCGAGCTGTAGGTCAAAGTCTGTGCGTGTAGAGAGGCCAGTCGCTCCACTAGTGTCGACGCCCCCAACTGCGTATCTAAATCTGCCAGCGAACTGTTGTAAGACAGCCCCAACGACTTCAGCGTTAACCCCACCACTTCGCGAGGACTGTCCGGTAGCGCAACTTTCTGAGCTAACTCCGATCGCCACAAATCCCCCCAATCCTCAATCGGGTCCGAGACTTGAGTTCGGTCGTAGGCGATCGCCGTTACCCCCCAATTCCAGGGCAACCCCCACAGCTTGTCCTGCCTCAGAGCCGCTTGTTGCCAAAGTTGCGGCAATTTGTCCTTCACAGGAGCCGTAAACTCGCGGTCGGTCAACGGAATTAGCAAATCCTGCGAGATCGCCGCATCCAACCACCCCGAGCCCAGCAGCGAAAGCGAGAGGACTTGCGGAGGGGGAAATACCGCTTGTTGTAGCGAGCCCAACCATCCGAACAAACCGCCCGAGGATGGTTCGGGTGGGGTCAGAACTTGAAAGAGTTGGCTGCGGTTATCAACGGGAAAAAAGTGGGTGGGTAGAGTGCTAGCCGCTCGAAAATCCCTGCGAACGCTGCCTGGAAAGGTAGACCCCAATGTAATAATTTCCAATCGTTTGGCATCGGCACTGCCGCATCCTCCCAACATCAGTACGGCCCCCGAAGCCGCCATGCCCTGTAGAAATTGCCGACGAGAATATGGGGTACCGCTCGGTTTGAGGTCATCCTTCATGGGTGGCCCCCTCCTGCTCTACGTAGCGCTCGATTAAGATTTGGGCCACGATGTCATCGATCGGACGCGGCGGCTCGCGCATTCCTAGTGGCACCAGGCGTTGCAGTCCCCGAGCTGGATAAATCGACCAGTAGCGCTGTCGAGCTTCCTGAGAACTGAATCGTTCGTCGATAAGGTGAATAGTCAGGTGGGGAAAAGCTTGCAACAATCGCTGCTGCCAGCGACGAGCGGTAGTCTGATTGCCCATCACCAAGTCGAGGGCGGCATCGGGCTGAAGGTGAAAGGTGTCATACTGTGCGGCTATGCGAGTTTCCACTTCATCCGATCGCACAATTTCGCGATGGCAGATTTCCATTCCAGTGGATGCTTGCGTGACAGGTGCGGGTTGCTCTGATGAGGGTGAAATCAGCGCGACTGCCAACCCGCATTTGTCCCGTCCGGGGTCGAAACCGAGCAAGTAGTGCTGGTTTGCTGCGTCAGATGTTAGTTCGAGATCGCGCGAAGATTCGGGCATCACTCCCCCTCCCTACGATCGCCTCGTGCGCGATCGCCTGATATGGAGCGATTAATGAGTGCGTAGCTCAATCTCAATCGTGAAGACGGGGCCTGCAACGAAGCGCTGATATTGGCATCGACCGACTCTTGCCCGTCCCTTCTCAAATCGTCGACGTCTCCCTCCGAATCTCCATGCGCATTACCGTCAGTGTCGCGATCGTCAAGAGGACTAGTGTCGTCAAGAGGACTAGTGTCGTCAAGAGGACTAGTGTCGTCAAGAGGACTAGTGTCGGCATCATCACTGCTATCTGGAGCAAGCGCTATCCCGTTTGACCGCAAGTCTACCTCCAGCGGTCCAGAGGTGTAGATATCTCGCTGGGCGACCACCTGCACATTGACAGGTTCGTCAATCCGCTGCAGGGTTTGAACGAGTTCAAACAGGCGGGACTGGGGAAATTCCCCCACCGTACCGGTACTGGTATCGGACAAAATTCCCTCGTTGCGAGACTTCTGTCCCGCTTCCAAGAACAAGCGAACCAAGGTTTCTTCGATATCTTCGTCCGTTCTGCCTGGGGAAATAGATGTTTCCGAAAGAACGGTGCCTTCTGCAAATAACAACCGATTGGGAATGACACCCGTAATCACTGGGACGGGCTCCCCCACCAAGCGATTAGTGAGAGAAAACACCTGCACTACCCAGCTTCCGGGCGTCGAGACTTCTTGTATGACGCGAGTAACCTCGGGAACGCGAATTTGGATGGCGCGACCTTCTGTGCTGGTGGGAGTGGCACCCAGGGTGCGGGCGCGACGCTCGGCGATCGCAAACAAGCTATTGAGGGCTTGCTGAATATCTCCAGGGGTCATCCCCCCTTCAATCACGCCAGTGGCCAACGGCTCTCCGGCTAAAACCGCAAATTCCCCCCGCCGCAGTCGCTCTGCAACGGCAACTAAGTTAGCGATATCGGCTTCCAGTTCTATCTTTTGGGTTTGCAGGGTCGTCAGCTCCTCTTCGGTGCTTTGCAACGACACCTGCAGTTGATTAACACGCTCGCGGGCATCGGCAGCAGCAGCTTCTGCTTGAGCAGTTTCCTGGCGGGCAACATCCAAAGATGCTTGCGCTTCGTTAAGTTGCCCCCGCGTTGTCTCCAGCGATTGGTTCGCCGCCGCTAATTCCTCTTCCACCGCGGCCTTCAATGTTCGGAGTTCAGCTTGTTCGGTAGTCAGTTGCTGAACTCGATTTTCTGCTTCTAGTCGCTCGGTTTCTAAGGTTGCCAGTTGGGTTTGTACGGCGGTGATATTTCCTTCCAACGATTGGATTTCCGTTTGCAGTTCGGTCACCCGCTTGGTGTAGTTGAACAGCGCATCCGCAATGGACTGGTTGGTCAGCAGCAGAACCCCAACGGAGGAAGCCGAGATAAAAATACCGGTGAGAATCGTCACCAAAATCGCCGTGTGTCGGGGGCGCAAGTTGAACCAAGTCAGCCGCTTTTTGCCAATGCGATACCCGAGGCGATCGCCAACAGTGGCAATCACGCCACTGAGGACGAGGATATAAAATATGAACAAAAACCCCTGCATCCGTTGCCAGCGGCTGGGTTGCGGTACTGGCGTCACCTCTGCTGTGTCTAGAGCCTCTGCTCGGGGGGGACTCTCCCGCGTTGATAGGGAGGGTGCTCGGACGGCAGGTGAATCGTGGCGGGGGCTGAGCTCTTGAGGGGCAGGAACGGATGATGGCGAAGCTGTTTGAGCAACATTAACCAACGCCATTGGGTGCTCAACGCCACGTGGATGGACGAGAGCAGCGCCAGTCCCTCCGAGCGTCAATGAGACCACTCCTGCCCACAGCACCCCCAAAGCAATGGCCCGCCATCCAAACAGACGACGAAGCTTGCCCGTTGTCTTCTGGCGTTCTGGCTTGCGATTCACAACCATCTTGTTGACAGAGCACCTCGTGTTGATAGAGCCAATAAGGCGATCGCTCACAATAGCGATCGCCCCAGCGATCGCGAGGACGATGATCGGAATTGGAAACGCCCGCATGAGGCCTGCCACAAGTTACGCAGATCCTATCACCCACATCCTGAAGGGGCTGCAGGTGCCCAGAGTTCTAGCCAGAACATTGAAATGGGTCAAGTGACTATAGAGATGCAGCCGTCCTCAGCCTGCGAGCTGAAGACAACCGACAGTCAATTCGTTTTTAGTCCTTGATTTCTACCGAGATGATGCGATCGCCTTTTCGAATGGCATTGACCACATCCATGTCATCCGTTTTGCCAAAAACCGTATGAACTCCGTCTAAATGGCGTTGGGGAGAGTGGCAGATGAAGAATTGGCTGCCGCCAGTGTTGGGACCAGCATGGGCCATCGACAAAGACCCAGCTTGGTGCTTGTTGTCGTTGATTTCGCAATTGATGGTGTAGCCGGGGCCACCGGTACCGGTACCGCTGGGGCATCCCCCCTGAATCATGAAGTTGTTGATGACACGGTGAAAATTGAGACCGTCATAAAAGCCTTTCTTGGCTAAATCCACAAAATTCTGAACGGTGTTCGGAGCATCATCGCTAAATAGCTCCAGATTGATGGTGCCTTTCTCGGTGTTCATTACAGCGCTGGTCATGGGTTCACTCCTGACAATTGCGTGCGATCGCCACTTGACTAGCGATTAGCTTATCCAGTCTCTCGAATTCTCGGACAATTCGCGAGATTGATTTTCAAATTTTGACTCTGAGTTTTCGAATCTTGACTCCGAAAGTGTAGATTCCAGTCTTCACATCTAACGAATCTCCAACCAAGTATGCCGGAGTTTCAGGTGTCTTTTGCCCCTCCTCAGCGATCTGGCTAGCGCGATGCACCTCCAGACCCCGATTGGCGAGACCAGTCATACAGTCGTATTCAAGCCCTCGCGAGGCTAGACGAGTCTCTGTACCAGTGTTAAACTTTTCCTGAATCTACAGTAATCCCATCGGAATACCGGCCTTTCGATCAAACCCTTGGTGGCAATGGATTTATACGTCCGATACCATGAGGATAACGAGGGATTTAAAGGCACTCTAGCCCGATCTATCTCAAGTACCTCAAGGCAATCGCCCCCAGTCAGTTGGACGAGTAGTTGGACGACTGCTTACGTTCGGTTTGGGGACTTTGATTGCAAAACCCAACGTTTTGCAGCCTCGGATGCCACACGAACCTAAAATACATGGGGCAAAAGCTCTTCTTGTAACACCCGCACTGTTACATTGAGAAGCCCTGGCGTGCTTCCAGGTGCGTTCAAACGTTCCTGGCTGCATACCGTTAACGTCGGCGACTGTCTGTTGAAGGTCATGCCCTTCTGGATCGGTTGCTGTACAAACTAAATCCGCATCTCGCTTTATAAAATTCGCGCGAAATAGCACTAGAGGAACAGCAGGACAATGGTTGCTCAAAAACCGGTCGCTCAAAACTCATCCCAGTCTTGGAAGAGCCTGCTGGGCGACAAGATCTCGGATCGACTGGCTGAGGAAATCGATGCCTTTGAAAACCAGATGGAGCTGCGCAAGCAGGGCAAGCTGGACGAGAAAGTGTTTGCCGAATTGCGCCTACGTCGCGGCGCCTACGGTCAGCGCTACGACAACGGATTCAGAGATGACGGAGAGCGATCGCGCGAACTAGAATTCCCCCACAAAGAGCTGACCAAAGGGCCAGGCACCCTCTACGAAGCTCCCGGTATGCAGCGCATCAAGCTGCCCTACGGCGGCATGACTGCCGAGCAGATGGAAGTGATGGCGGACATTGCCGAAGAATATTCCGACACCATCATCCACATCACCACTCGCCAGGACGTGCAGCTGCATTTCCTCAACCTGGACGACACCCCCGATATGCACCGTCGTCTAGCGGCAGTGGGCATCACCACCCGCGAGGCTTGCGGTAACTCCGTCCGTAACGTCACTGCTTGCCCCCTGTCCGGTGTCTGCCACGACGAATCGTTTGATGTCACCGGCTACGCCGACCAATTAGCTCAATACTTCTTGGGTCACCCTGACGTGCAGGATTTTGGCCGCAAGCTGAAGGTTGCGTTCTCTGGATGTGCCGACCACCCCTGCGGTCTCACCTCTATGCACGATTTGGGCTTGATTGCGAAAACCCAAGTGGTTGATGGCAAGGAAGTCAAAGGCTTCGAAATGTATGTGGGCGGAGGCCTGGGTGCCGTCCCACATTTGGCCAAACTGTTCTCAGAGTTTGTCATTCCTGAAGAACTGCTGCCTCTGTCTCAGGCGATCTTCCGCGTGTTTGCCCGCTTGGGAGAAAAGGCCAACCGCAACAAGGCCCGGATCAAGTTCTTAATTGGCAAACTGGGTATCGACGAATTCCGTCGCTTGGTAATGGAAGAGCGGGCGACCCTGCCGGACGATCCCGATTGGAGAAGCTGGCTGGCCGACATTAACAAGTACGAAGAAGCGGGTTCTCCGGCTGCCGTATCTGCGGGCGAGACACCTGTTGATGCAGATATGTTTGCCAAGTGGAAGTCCACTAATATTTATCAACAGCGCCAAGCGGGCTATGTTGCCGTCACCATTCCGCTGCCGTTGGGTGACATGACCGCCACTCAGATGCGTCGTCTGGCGGATGTCGTTCGTCGCTTCGGTAACGAAGCACTGCGCACCACAGTCGAACAAAACCTGTTGATGCGCTGGATTCACGAAGCCGATTTACCCGCACTGTTCAATGCCCTGCACGCTACTGATTTGGCCACTCCTGGAGCTGAATCCATTGTAGATATCGTGGCCTGCCCTGGTACCGATACCTGCAAGCTAGGGATTTCCAGTTCTCGTGGTTTGGGTGGCGAGCTGATGCGTCGCTTAACGGTTAAGGGCTGGCAGTACGACGAAGCAGTGAAGAATATCCGCATTAAAGTCAGCGGCTGCTTCAACTCCTGCTCGCAGCACACCGTTGCCGAGATTGGATTCTACGGTGCCAACCGCCTAGTGGATCGCCACCGCGTACCTCATTTCCAGCTCATCTTGGGGGGCACTTGGGACAAGAACGCTGCAGAGTACGGTCAATCCGTTGCCGTTGTTCCCTCCAAGCGCGTCCCCGACGTGGTGGAGTTCCTAGTAGACATCTACATGCAGGAGCGCGAGGGCAAAGAGAAGTTTAACGAGTTCGTCAATCGCATTGGTAAGAAAGCCATCCGCGATCGCGTTCAACCCTTCTTGGCCGTGCCCAGCTACGCCGAAGACAAGTCCTTCTATACCGACTGGGCCGATAACCGAGAGTACACCCTCGGTGACATTGGCATCGGCGAATGTGCTGGTGAAGTCGTTACCCTGACCGACTTTGGAGTTGCAGCCGCAGAGAGCATCCACTTCGATGCCACGATTTTGCTGGAGGAAACTCCCGCAAACGGCAACGTTAAGCAGGCAGCCGATAAAGCATTTGAATCCATGCTGAGTGCAGCCCAAGCACTGCTGAAGATTCAGAACATCGATATTGCTGACGATGCAGACAGCATTGTTGGTGAGTTCCGCACCTATTTCTACGACACGGAGCTATTCTTCGATCCCTTCGCCAAGGGCAAGTTCGCCAGCTACCTGTTCAAGGCTTACGACGGTCGAAACGAGGCGGCCACAATCGATCGCGCCAAGCAGCTAATCGAAGAAGCCCGTCTGTTTATCGAAGCAGCTCATTCTTGCAACGCCCGCATGGTAGAAGACGGGATTACCACCCCGGCTGGGTTCCAGCGCTGGCTGAATGAGAAACAATTGCAGGCTAGCAGCTAGATATCGCAACGCTCTCTTTTCTTGCCGGGTCAGCCGACCTGGTATTTCAGTTCAAGACTCAACATTTCAAGACTCGATAGTTCAAGACTCGACTGGAGTAAAACGGTGGATCTCGATCGCTTCTGCGTCAAATTGTTTGCCAAGTCCGGGGCCGATATTGACGAAGCCCATTACATCAACATCTTTCATGAGTGGATTCGTAAGAATCAGCTTGAAGGGTTACTGCTAGACGTGGTGGACTACCGCCACATTCCCAACGGCCCTGGCATTATGTTGATTTCCCACGAAACCAACTACGCGATGGACCACGAGGGTGGTGAGTTTGGTGTCTACGCTCAGCGCAAGCTGGGGCTGCCGGGCGAGAGTGCTGACAAAAGCCACTCGGACAAAATTGTGGACTTGGTGAAATCTACCGCTAAGTTTAGTTCGCTGTTGGAGGCGGACAACCGTCTGGATGGCGAACTCAGTATCGATGGCAGCGGGTTCCTCTACATGACCAACGATCGCCTACACGCCCCCAACACTGACGAGACGTTTGCTGCTCTCAAGTCTGACTTAGAAGCAGCGGCGGCATCTCTGTATCCCGGAAAAGCTGTAACGGTGACTCGGGTGGAGACTGACGCTCGCGATCGCCTGTCTGCCAAGGTATCGGTTTCCGAGCCTGTAGCATCGGCGGCCTTGGCGGCTTAATCGTTCGATTTTGAGGCTTTTCACCATCCAATTTTGACCGGATGATTTTTCCTGGCGGCGATGGTGGAAAGCTATGGTAGTGTATGAATCGCACCACACCACGCGGACGTGGCGGAATTGGTAGACGCGCTAGATTTAGGCTCTAGTGGAGCAATCTGTGAGAGTTCGAGTCTCTCCGTCCGCATCTTGAAGATTCTGAATATGGCAGTACGATCCACCTTGCGAGTTTGCTGGGTGGGTTTTGTCCTGAATGGCTAAAGAACAGAGAGTTGTTGATAATCGGGTCTTCCTGCTGGGGCTGGATGAGCTGTATCGCAAGGCGATGAAAAAGCACGAAGCAACATCGCTCTTGGAATGCGCCCAGGAAACCGCAACGTTATTGTCTGTTGCTCCTGTCAACGTCCCCATTGAAGGGTACTACTCCAACAGTGAAGAACTGACTAAATATTTTCTCTTGATGCGCACCTTACAACAGATTTCAAGGGGCAGAGAAGATGAGGTCTTAGGGAGCGAAGCGTTTCTCCGCCTCAAACAAGTGGCAGAGTCACCACTGTTTGGCTTGCCTTACAACAGTCGGTATCTACTAGCAGCAGGCAGAGATTCGCTTTCGGTTGCACTAGAGCAAACTGATATTTCGGACTGGGCAATTGCCACCGTGACCGAAGCTGCTTATCAGCAGGCACTTGAATCTCAAGATATTTCGTTGGTTGGATTAGCGTCTCTAGCACGCGATTCTGTTGTCCTAACTGCTTTGCGAGAATCCACTGTCCTCTATTCATGGGCTGTAGCCGGTAGCGCATTTTTTCCCCCTACTACTCCGGAATATGTGTGGCAGGTTGACAACCTGCTTCAGACGCGGGCCAAGCAATTTGTAGATACCTTCAATACCCTCTTGGACGAATCGCTACCGGAGCCACATCCGCGTAATGCCGAATCTTTCTGGAAGGCTTGCAAACCTGGGGGGATTGTTGGACGTTGTGTTCGCATTGGCTTTGATGATTCCGTTCTGCCAAACCGCCAATATCATTGGGCGATCGTCCGCGAGTCCACTGAGATCTTCGTGCGGGACTTTTGGGATACGGAGATCTGGACAAACGAGCGTTTTCGGGACGAGCAACTACGACATTGAGTCAGACCAGTGCGAAAACTAAAAGGCTAGAGTGTGAACGTACTCCGGAGATAACCGATATCACCAGTCGATTGTTGCGATATCGACTTGAGCGATCGCTTGCATTGCACTCACTCTGCAAGTAATGGAGCTAACTCGTGGAAAGTCGCCTCGACTTCAATTCAAATGCCCTATCCCGGCGAACATTTCTCAATTTCCTAACCGGTACAGCACTCGCCACAACCGCTGGTGCAATTCTTTACCCCATTGTCGAAGCATTATCTCCTCCGGCAGAACAAACAGGAATAGGTGGAGCCGTTCCAGCCAAAGACAGATTGGGACACGAGATCCCTGCCTCGCAAATATTAGGCGAAGCTCCCGGTACCCGCGCCTTAGTTGCAGGACTAACCGCCGAGCCGACCTATCTGACCGTATTGGATGACGGAACGCTGGACGAGCAAGGGCTGGTGGACAATTGCACTCACCTGGGTTGCACCTTTCCCTGGAACCCACAGACCCAGCAGTTTCAATGTCCTTGTCATGGCTCCCGCTATGCGCCAGATGGAATGGTAGTGCGTGGTCCCGCCGGATTGCCCCTCAAGCTCGTTCGCGTATCGGTCGACGGCGATCGCATCTGGATTGCTCCGTGGACAACGACCGATCCCCGTACCGGTCAACACCCGTGGTGGGTCTAGACCCCAGTCAGCATTCGATCGCGTGGCATAGACGTAGACTTGCATGAAAAAACGGCAGGATGCTCCTATCCGCAATCGTGTCTGTGCCTGACAATTGTTGCCACTGCTGTTTTCAGAAACCACGACTGCGATTGTACGTCTCACCCATGCCTGTATTGCGGCTGGAATAGCACAGCAAGATCGGTACCATCTAGGCAACGACTGAACTCGCATACCAGTCATTGAAATCCTTGACGGTCTTAGGCTCGGAGGGTAGTACGGTATCGAGCAAGCAAACGCACCACTGACATTCGTGAGGAGACATCATGAGCGGCCCCCATGAGCAGCCACCCAATCAGCGTTTCGCCACCCCGTACACCACCACACAACCCAACCCTACCAACAACGCTGCCGCCGCCACCCTACACACCGAAATGCCCCTCACTGCCGCCCGTTTTACACTGCACCCTCGCGTGCAGCAAGCCGGTGTCACCCTAGTATTGGTTGTTGCCGCGATCGCCCTCTACAAACTGGAACGCGCCCTCGAACGCGCCCTGCAAACTCAGCAATAGAAGCATTGTCTGCCACTCTCATGCCAATCACTTCAGCATAAACATCGCTCCAGCACCTCCTACACTGGGGGCATGAACGCCGAAACCTTTACCATCCCCATTCCCCTCCCGCACGCCCCAGGTCTAAACCTGCAAGCGCGACTGATATCGCCCATCCTCGATCCAGGATCTTCAGCCAAGGGACCATCCGTGTTTGTGTTGCCTGGCAGCGGCCTTAGTGATGGAGACGGTAACGATGGAGATATCGGCTTTGCTCCGCTGGCTCAGTTAGCTGAAGCGCTGGGAGAGGCAGGATTCGCCAGTCTGCGGTTCGATCGCCGAGGTACCGGAGCCACTGGCGGAGACTACGTCAGCCCCGCAGACGAATTACAAGACTTCACCGCCGTGCTCGCCCACGCAGCCCACCTGCCCGAATTCCCTCAACCCTGGGTAGTCGTCGGCTGGGGCGAAGCGGCTGCATGGGCCGGTCTACTGACAACTCAGCAACCCGATGCGATCGATGGATTGATCTTAATTTCCACTCCCACCGGAGCGATGGGAGATTTGTTTCCCTTTCGCCAAACCACAGAAGAGGCAATGGCCGCCACCCCTCCAGACGAGCATCCTGCCTTGCTGAAGCGGTTGGTTGACGACTACGCCAGTCGCTCTCCCTTGTTCATGTTCAAGCCCATTTTTCAGATTGCCGTCCCCTTGCTGATCCTGCACGGAGATATGGATTGGGTCTGTCCGGTCTTCTGCTCGCGACAACTGGCTGGCGAACTGGAACGGCGTCAGCAAGGGCCATCCGACTGGATCTATCGCGAACTATCTGGGCTCGATCGCTGGCTGATTCGCACCGATCGCTGGCGATCGCTCACCGAACAGCAACAGCCCCACTGGCGGATTGACATGGGGGCGGTGGATATCCTGGTAGACTGGTTAACACAAAAATTCCGTGTTTAAAAAGCCTTGACTCGCTATTGTTGCGAGTTTTTTAAGTGCTTGGGGCATTTCAGTCCTGGCGACCCCTGCAACAGCAGACTCGGTCTCGTCCTGATTGAGATGGTAAACACTACAGCTTCAAATGTTTGGATCGGGAGATGGGAACGTTGCGCCAGATTGTGCTTGCCGGAAATTGGAAAATGCACATGACTCAAGCGGAAACCCGCGCCTACATAGATAGCTTCAAGCCCCACCTGTCCAATCTCCACCCAGCTCGGCAAGTGCTGCTGTGTGTCCCGTTCACCGACCTAACTGCAGCTCTAGAAGCCACCGCAAACTCCCCCATTAAAATTGGTGCCCAGAACATTCACTGGGAAGAAAAGGGCGCGTTTACCGGAGAAATTTCAGCCGCCATGCTCTCGGAAATGGGGGTGCAATTTGCGATCGTGGGTCACAGCGAACGGCGCGAGTATTTCGGAGAAACGGACGAAACCGTTAATAAGCGCCTGCTGGCAGCTCAAGCAGCCGGTATTACTCCCATCCTCTGTGTAGGGGAAAGCAAGGCCACCCGCGACGCGGGTAAAACCGAAGCCTGGATTGTCCGTCAACTGGACGAAGACTTGGTGGGCGTGGACCAGAGCAACTTGATTATTGCCTACGAGCCCATTTGGGCCATTGGCACTGGCGACACCTGCGATTCTGGGGAAGCCAACCGCATTATTGGTTTGATTCGCAGCAAGCTAACCCATCAGGACGTTCCAATTCAATACGGTGGCTCTGTGAAACCGGCCAATGTGGATGAAATTATGTCCCAGCCCGAAATTGATGGAGCACTGGTCGGTGGGGCCAGCCTCACTCCCGATGGATTTGCTCGCATTGTGAATTATCAGGTTTAGTCGGCTCTAGCGATATACGGGAGCACATTCAAAGCTAGGCGATCGCTCTCCAGCTCGTAGCCTACGTGCAGGGGGGAATGTCCCTCTGCGCTGCATGTGTAATCAATCTGAGTTCGCTGTCTCTACCCCCACAGCAATCCACTGTAGAGTCTGAAGTCCGGCAACAGCTCAAATCCTTGAGTCACATGGAAACAAGCTCAGGAAACCTGAGTTGGATGGCCCTCATCACCAGCCTTTCTCCCGTAGCGGGAGAAGGAGCCATTAAACCCGGATGCTGTCGTTGTGCTCTGGGGCAGCTATCCCACTCCAATAGCCCTATCGAACTAACGTCGGGAAACTCTCCATCGCGGATTGCCAATATCGGTGGTCGAAGAGAGGCTATACCACCGCCAAGCACACAAGTAAAAATAGAATGGCCAATGCGCCCGCCCCAATGAAGGAGACGATTTCCAGCCAGCGGTGCATCTTCTTTTGCTCGGTCTTGAGCACCCAGTAGGCCGCTCGGATTCGGGATAGCTCGGTTTCCAGTTCCCGAGAGGATTTTGATGTCGCTTCCGTTCGGACCGCAGAATTGTCTTGGGATACAGAATTGACTCGGGCTGCAGTATTGGCTCGGGGCACAGAATTATCACCAATCCTCTCCAGCGTTTTAGCGCCATTTCCGTTGCCGTTGAAGGCTCCGTTTTCAGCGACGTAAGCTTCCGTTTCAGAAGAACTAGCACCAGACAGGAGGGAAGCGCCATTCGTGACCCGATTGATATTCTTTAGCGCTTCTGCTGGATCGGGGGCTTTGACTTTGCGATCGGGCTCGGCCGGATTGCCTCCCGGTGCCAGTGACGACAGCTCGCGCTGTAGAACGCCGCGACCGAACTGCAAACTCCCTTCATGAACCCCGCGAATCGCCGATACTAACTCCTCAGGAGTGGTTGTCTTGAGTAAGTAACCGCTCGCCCCATTGCGCAATGCTTGGGCCAGATAACGATCGTCGTAGCTCGTACTGACAACCAAGACTTTGGCCTTAGACTTGCGACCGAACAGCATACGCGTTGCAGCGATGCCGTCCATCTGTGGCATCTCAATATCCATGAGGACAACATCGGGTTCCAGACTAAATGCCTGCTCCACCCCTTGCTTACCGTTCTGTGCCGTCCCAACCACAACAATGTCATCTGCCGAGCTGACGTAGTCTTTAAATATGGCGCGCATCATCTTCTGATCGTCTACGACCAGAACGCGAATAGGGGAGGTCGAACTACTAACTCTTTGATTCGTCATACGGTATCAATACGCCAGCGACCTCGAGAACCCCTCGTAGCCGTTTTGTATCCTTCGCTTGTGGGACTGCGATCTCCTGCAGCAATTACGCCGATATCCGTAGAAACGACTAAATTGCTCTACACATTGTTACATGCTGGCGACCTTCATTCCGTATCATTTCGTATTGAAATCTCGAATGAACTACCCCGCCGCAAGCGGACGGGGTATCCCTGCCCTCAGAAAAGCTTTAGCTGCTCATCTCGATGCAATT
>JBCBVA010000038.1:0-28949 GCA_039817825.1 Cyanobacteria bacterium J06642_12
TTTTGTTAACGAAAGGCCGCGATCTGCTCGGAAGTCAGACTGTATGTCAGTCGTGGCAATTCCAATCGGCCAGGCAAAGGCGATCTAAGATCTTATTCAATTATTAAGATTTCCATTTATTAAGCTGTTCGCCCTGAATGTGAAGCAGCAGCATGCCTTCAAATGCTCTGTCAGTGCAAAAGTGAGGGGCTTCAAAGACTCTTCAGTCAGACTGAAGAGTCTTTACCAATGAGATAGCCACTCAAAGTAAGCCTGACGACTAATTCAGATGGGCGGAATGAGCTTCCTCGTTGGACGGGATGGGCCAATCATCCCCTTGTCCCCCGATGACCATGCGCTCGATGCCGACATATTCCAGACTGAGGCGGTTCATCGCGTTAATTAAGATATCCAGCGCCATCGCATCGGCAGTGCCCAAGTCAAACCAGCAGCGCCCCCACTGCCCCTCATATTCCGCATTCCCCATGTTGTGCATCAGGGAAGGTAATTGATCGGCATCGGAGTCGTAGCTCATGTAGCTGATATCCAAGCCTTCGTCTTGGACGGACATGGAAGTGGCGTTATAGCCACCCAACATACCCACGGTGTACCAAGAGTCCAGTACCTGTTCGACATATTGTTTTTCTCCCTCAGAAGGGACAGTGGTGAACTCTATCCAAATCCACAGATCCGACCAGTTACATTCACGGAATTCGACTTGCATATGACGTTGAGAGACCAAGAAAGGAAACAAGAGGCAAAAGGGTAACCGTTGAGGGCATACAGTAGCAGATGTTATTCCCCCTAAAGAGTGAGTAGCCCTATCAGGCGTCCCCGGACATTACCACAGCACCGAAGTCTGCTAACAGCTGCGCATTGTGGCTGAGGACAGATAGCAAGTTTAAGCGATTGGTGCGCACTGCCGGTTCTTTGTCCATCACCAGTACGGCATCGAAGAAGCGGGTCACTGTTGGAGCCGTGTCGAGTAGTGCGGAGACCAGCAGGCTGTAATCATTAGCAGCTAGTGCCGCTTGTCCCTGTGAATAGACGGTTTTACTGGCTTCGAACAACGCTGTCTCTTCCGCTTCTTTCAATACTGCCGAGTCGATCGCCGCAGTCGGGTCCAGCACGTCTGCTGCCAGTTCGCCTTTCTCGGCCAAGCGCGCCGTGCGATTTACGGTGGGATAAATCTTAGCCAGCGTTCCATCCTGACGCAGCGTCTGCAAGTATTCCGCCCGCTGACGAGTACCGCGCAAGTCCTGCAGGGCACGGCGCAGCATGTCGGACTTATCGGCTCCGACAACGGCATTCACTAGGTCGTAATCGATCTGGCAGTCTTCCTGCAGCAGAGTTTGGATGCGCTGGCCGAAAAACTCTATTAACGTATCTAGGGTTTCAGGGGCCTCTGCCGCGTAGATTTCTACCGCCCGCGTTAGCAATGCCAACAGGTCGAGGGGCAGATCGGCCTGCCACACAATCGAGACGATGCTGTTAGCGGCCCGACGCAGCGCAAACCGATCTGAAGACCCGCTGGGAATTTTGCCGATTTTGAACAGGCCGACCAGACTATCGACCCGATCGCCAATCCCTACCACCTGACCGGTGGTAACTTCCGGCAAGCGATCGCCCGCTCCCAACGGCCAGTAATGCTGTTCGATACCGTCCGCCACCGCCGCAGACGCACCGCCGCGCAGGGCGTAGTCCCGGCCCATCACCCCCTGCATTTCGGGGAATTCGTACACCATCTGAGACATCAAATCGGCCTTGCACAGCCGCGCCGTCTTCACCACTTCAGCCGCATCTGCCGCAGACAATCCCAGTTGCTCGGCAATCCAGCCGCTAATGGTTTCGATCCGCTCTACCTTGGCCAGCATCGACCCCAGCGATTGCTCGAAGGTGACTTGCTCTAGTTTGTCGACGAAAGCGTCTAGCGGTTGTTTGAGATCTTCTTTATAAAAGAAGCGACCATCTTCTAGACGAGCCCGAATGACGCGACCGTTACCAGCAGCGATCGCTTCGGACTGAGCCGGATCTCCATTCGAGATCGTAATGAAGTAGGGAATCAGCTCCTCAGCGTTACCGGATGGATGTAGAGAAAAGTAGCGCTGATGCTCCACCATGACGCTTTCAATCACGGGTACCGGCAGCTCCAAAAATTCCTCTTCAAACTGCCCCAGTACTGCCGTGGGCCATTCCACAAGATCGGTGACTTCTTCTAATAGGTCTTCAGGAATGGACGCTTCTCCGCCTGCCTTAATTGCCGACTGCTTCACCTGCTCCAAAATAGAACGTTGACGGGCGGCGCGATCGACCTGTACGAAACCTTTCTCCAGCATGGACACGTAGCCGTCGGCGGAGGGAATCTCGATGGGCTCCGGGTGCAACACCCGATGGCATTGGGACATGCGACCAGCAGCAGTTTCGGCAACTTCGATCGGCAAGAGGAGATCGCCCCACAAGGCTACCAGCCAGCGAATAGGACGGGGAAAGCGAAATTCACCATCTCCCCAGCGCATGGCGCGACCGGCATCTAGCTTCGTGACCCAAGTGGGAGCGAGTTCCTGAAGGATCTCCGGGGTGGCGCGACCGGCAATATGTTTGGTAGCAAAGACAAACTCGCCTTTTTTGCCCATTTCCCGCAGTTCGACTGTGTCTAGGTCGATGCCTTGCTTGCGAGCAAACCCCAAAAGCGCCTGAGTCGGCTCCCCATCGTTGTAAGCAATACTGGCGGGGGGGCCTTTAATCTCTTCGCTGCGGTCAGCCTGACGATCGGGTAGTCCTTCGATTTCGATCGCCAAGCGTCTGGGGGTGCCGTATACCTTAATGTCACCACAGTCCAAATTGGCCTCAGCCAAACTGGCCGGAATGGCGCTTTCCCATTGCGCGATCGCCGAGCGAACAAAGCTTGCCGGGAGCTCTTCCGTCCCGACCTCAAACAAGAACGAAACCATAGACGCGATCGCCTCGGGGGGCTAGTGGGATAAAAACTGCCTACCTAGTCTATCAGCCGATTTGAACGGGGTTAGTGGAATGCGATCGCTTCTGTCATTGACTCCATATTGGGAACCATTTCGGTTGATTCGAGAGTCAGTATTGCGCCAACCAAGAGTTGGGAACCGCCGATCGATCCGAGCAAATATACCTGTTGCTGCAGCGATCCAGGCAGCAGGCATCACAATGAAAACACCCTCCACCAGCCAGCTGCGCCGTCATGCAAACCGCCACTCATCTCAAGCCCATCCCAGATGTCAGAAAGGCTGGCTTGAGACAACTCTGGAATACGATCGCCCGCCCGCTCGATTACCTGTCTGACATCGCCAGCATTCACCCCGATCTATTTCGTACCCAAGTTGGCGGTTACTCCGTTCCCATCACTCTCGTCCACCACCCCCAAGCCATCGAACAGATCTACGCTAACGACACCGAGCAATTTTCCGCCCCTGGTGACATCAATAGCATTCTCATCCCCGTCCTTGGCAGCCAGTCCTTACTCAATCTAGATGGCGATCGCCATCGTCGTGCCCGCAAGCTGATGATGCCTTCCTTCCACGGGGAGCGCATGTACCACTACGGCCAAAAAATCGTCGATATCGCCCGCGACCTCACCCAACAACTCCCCTCCAACTGCCCCTTCCTAGCCCAAACTCTCACGCAGCAAATTACCGTCCGCCTGATCCTGCAAATCGTCCTTGGGATCGACGGCGGCGATCGCTACGAGCGCATCATTCGCGCTGCCGCCGCTCTCCTCAACCACTTCAACTCCCCTTTGACCGTCACCTCTCTCTTCGTCTCCAAATTCCAAGTTAATTGGGGTAGTTGGAGCCCGTGGGGACGCTTCCTGCAACTGCAAGCAGATCTCGATGAAGCGATCTATGCCGAGATCGCCGATCGCCATCGCGACCCTGACCCCAGCCGCACCGACATCCTTGCCCTCATGATGAGCGCCACTGATGAAGACGGGCGGCATCTCTCCGATCGAGAGCTGCGGGATGAGTTGATGCTGCTGATCTTGGCGGGCCACGACACCACTGCTCTGGCGATGGCTTGGGGGCTGTACTGGCTGCATGCGTTGCCTGACATCAAACAGAATGTCTTGGCCGAACTTGCACCGTTGGGAGACAACCCCAATCCAATGGATGTCTTCAAACTGCCTTACCTGACAGCAGTCTGCCAGGAAGTTCTCAGAATCCACCCTGTAGCAGCGTTTAGCTTCCCTCGGCGCGCGGAGGAAGAGGTCGACTTGATGGGTTACCGCATGCCGAAAGGTGAAAACGCGATTATCTCCATTCACTTGTTGCATCAACGCTCAGACATCTATCCGACCCCCCACCAGTTCGATCCGGAGCGCTTTCTGCAACGAAAATATTCACCATACGAATTTATGCCCTTTGGCGGCGGCGTCCGTCGCTGTGTCGGTAACGCTCTAGCGATGTACGAGTTAAAGCTGTCTTTAGCCACATTGCTACAGACAGCAGACTTTACCTTGCTCGATCGTCAAGAACCCAAAGTCCAACGTCGCGGGGTTATTTTCGCTCCCAAAGGCGGCATCCCAATGCGGGTAACTCAACGGAACTAAACACGTATGGCAAAAACGGATGTCATCGACAGCGGAACGCTGGGGTTCTGAGAAATGGGAGGGAGATTTGTTCATACTGACCCCTGCAAGATTTCAGTGCACTTGTGGGTCATAACTCAAACTGCAATTTACACAGGCTCTTGAACGACGCAGTCTGCTTCAACTTCTACCAGCCAATCGTCTCGGATAAATCCCGACACTTCGACAAATGTGCAGGCCGGTCGGATGCTTGAGAAGAACTCACCATGTGCCCTGGCCGCGTCTTCCCACTGAGATATATCGGTCAGCATGATGCGGGTGCGAATGACATCTTCTAGGCGACCTCCCGCCTGCGCGATCGCCTCACGAATAATTGATAGGCAGCACTCGGTCTGGCCGTAAACATCTCCAGAGCAAGCGGTTGAACCATCGGGAGCAATTGGAGCAGTTCCGGAGATCGCGATGATGTTGCCCACACGAACGGCCCTAGAAAAACCAATCGGCTCTTCCAATGGAGAGCCGGAGGAGATGTTTTGCCGAGACATATCGCCGTCCTGTCAGCATCAGAGGCCATCAGTGTAGCGACTGGAGTCACTAGTCGGGCGACGATATAGAACTCCGTGGCTAAACTCCTCCAAATCTGCGGTGACGAGATTGGAAGGTTTCTAAGGCTTTGTGGAACTCATCTATGGAGAAATCCGGCCATTGCACGTCGGCAAAATACAGCTCAGTGTAGGCCATTTGCCACAGCAGGAAGTTACTAAGGCGCTGTTCTCCACTGGTGCGAATTAGCAAGTCTGGGTCTGGCAGGTCAGACAAATAGAGATAACGACCGAAAAACTCGGCATTAATGTCATCGGGATTGAGAGTACCTTGGCTGGCCTGTTGGGCGATCGCCTTTACCCCCTCAACAATTTCGTCCCGACTGCCGTAATTCATGGCCACCGTCAAACGTACATCCGTATTGGCTAACGTTGCCGTTTCCGCCCGCTCAATCTCAGTTTGCAGCGATCGGGGCAACGCACTCAAATTTCCGGCAAACGAAACCCGCACCCCTTCGGCACACAATTCCGCTAGCTCGCGCCGCAACATGCGCTCGAACAACTTCATGAGGAAATTCACTTCGGTCGCAGAGCGCCGCCAGTTTTCCGTCGAAAAGGCATACACCGTTAAGGCCGGAATGCCCCATTCCTTGCAGCACCGCAACAGGTCTTTAAGGGTTTGTACCCCCTGCTTGTGACCGGCAATTCTAGGCAGCCCCTGTCCCTGCGCCCAGCGACCGTTGCCATCCATAATCACGGCAACGTGTTGGGGCAAGCAGTCCGCATTCAGAGTGGCGGGCAGAGACGAGCGTTGGAGAGAACAAACCATAGGCTTTGTGTCAATGAACGTGTAGAAGGAGAAATGCTGTCAGAGAATGAGCAGCGAGTGCGATTAAGACCGGTCAGTCTTAGGACTGACGAGATAATGAGTTAACAACTCACATCGGGTAAAGGCCCGAATACATCCTTGAGGGAATCGCGGGTTAACCGGCGGCTCCAACGCAACATGTGAATCAGAACGCGCATGCAGATCAGAGAAAATTCTGCCTGCAAGCCAGGAGTCCAGTCTTGCCAGGTCATGACTTCGGCCATGCGACGCAACGTACGCGGTAGGCTGGATTGCCCGTGGCGGTCGTTCGCTTGAGGGCGATCGCTGACTGTTTTGGCCAGTTGCATCGCCACCCGTCGCAGGTGTCCTGGAGTGGAAAATGGGTAAGCCCAGGCTCCAAATCCCCAGAATTTGGTCATGTGATTGATTTCATCGCGCAGCAGTTCCCCCCATACCTGACGTAACGTACCCGTAGAGTGGGACATGAGCCACAGATACAGACAAGTTGCTCCATATTCGGTGGCAATCCGGTGCATGCCGTGGCGGTACAAATCGCTGCGCGGATCGCAGGAGGGAGAAAATTCGCGCACATCTCGCACATCGATGGATAGGTGACGACCGCTGAGCTGCCGATAAATTCTCAGCAGGGCCGGAGTATGGCGTTGTTCTTCACGCTCCCACAGCCCTTTTGCGAGCGGTGTGCCGTCCATGTCTGTGGTTCCCCCCACAAACCGAGCCATGTTGGGGTGCAACCGTTCGAGATATTGGCGACTGGTTTGGCTATAGCCGCGAATAGGAATTTCGGTTTCTACAGCTCCGGCAATAACATTCAAGTACACCTCCAGATCGAACCCGTGGACTTGCTCGGGGGCGATCGCATCCCAATCGATAAACCGCCAGTGGCGCACCTGAGGCTCCTCGAATTGTTCCGGGAGCTCTTGCACCAATCCGTCTAAAGTATCGAAGGATAAATACTGGCAAATCAGATATCGAATATGGGTGTGCTTATCGGCAAGTACTGATTCGTCTTTTGCCGATTTACAGTTGGCGATCGTCAGCTTGCTCTCCGTGAAGTCCTTTGCCACTTGCATCACCATCAGTTGACCTCCTAAAACTCAAATGCTCGAATGTGCATGACCTCAAATTCGCGAAGCAAGAAGACATCCATTCGCTGCTTCGCTCAGTAGCTTAGGAATTGCCAATAGTGGCGTCAGTCGGTGGAAGTCGGGAGTTTGAATTTGCCCTGTCTTTCAGTAGTCGGAAATGGTCGGAGAAAGGTCGGAAACCAGGCTGTGACTGTTCAAACCAGTAGTTTGTTTGGCCTGTCGAAATGGAAGGGGCCAGACCGATCTCGGAGGTAGGGTAGTCTAGGCTCAAGCCTCGGGCGAGTGGCCCACTAGCTCTAAAAATGTATGAGCCCTGATGAAGTCCTGAATTGGGCGGACGAATTACTGCACCGACACACTGGCGATCGCCTGTCCGATTTGCAGCAGGAGATTATCAAGCTGGCGTGGCAGGGGCACACCTATCCCGAAATCGCCGATCGCTATGGCTGTACGGAAGGTCACGCCAAAGACACGGGCTCTGAATTGTGGCAATTGCTGTCGCAAGCCCTGAATGACAAGGTCACCAAATCGAATTTGAAGGCTGTCGTACGGCGATCGCTGGTCAAGGTGGTGCGTAAATCTGGGTTGAATTTGCCGCCGAGTTTAAAGTCCGTTGGTAATTCTCTGCTCCCTCCACAGCCCCCGAGTCCTGTCTCTCCAACCTTTTTGCTGACGCCAGGGTTTGTGGGGCGGGGAGAAGCGATCGCCGATCTCAATCACCTGTTTGATAGCGGTGCCAAAGTCGTCGTCGTTCAGGGAGTGGGGGGACTGGGAAAAACTACGCTAGCCCAGCATTTTTTTCAGCAGCAGGACTTCGAGCTGGTACTGGAGCTGATGGTGGCGAAGGAGACCGAGAACTTGATTGCTGCCGAGCATGTCGTAGAAGAATGGCTGCAGCAGGATTTACAGGTGGAGCCGGGGCGAGAGTTCGGGTTGTCGTTGGGGCGGTTGAAGCGACAGTTGCGTCAGCGTCGCATTGGAATTTCGATCGATAATTTGGAACCGGCGTTAGATTTGCGCGGGCAGTTTGTGGAGGGTCATTCCCGCTATGTCGAACTGCTACGGGTGTTGAGCGATCCCACATTACAGTCCGTGACTGTGATTACCAGTCGCGATCGCCTCTGCGAACCTAGCTTGAGCGTTGAGCACTATCGCCTGCCCGGATTAGGAGTCAAGGCTTGGCAGATGTACTTCGAGCAGCGGGGCATTCGAAGCAAAGACCGATCCCGTTCTGGCGTGAATGGGAGTCAGGAGCAACCGGATACCGTAACAGCGATGCACGGTGCTTATGGCGGCAATGCCAAAGCCATGGGAATTTTGTGCGGCACCATCAGCGCAGAATACGATCGCGACGCCGATGCCTATTGGCAGGTCAATCGCCACGATTTGTTTGCGGAAACCAGCCTCAAGAATTTAATCGCCAGCCAATTCGATCGCCTTTCAACCCTCGACCCACAGGCCTATAAACTACTGTGTCGATTGGGCTGTTTTCGCTATCAGGATGTCGCTACCGTTTCAGCTGATGCCATTGCCAGCGTGTTGTGGGATGTGCCGAAGGGGGAGCACCGACGGGCGATCGAGTCATTGCGCAATCGATCTTTGTTGGAAACCTCGAAAGGGCAGTACGGGCTGCACCCCGCCATTCGGGAGGAGGCGATTCGGCGATTGCGAGAGGGGGATGAATGGCAGGCGACCAACCAACGAGCTGCCGATCATTGGACTGCCAGCGTTGAGACGGTGGAAACGGTTTCGGATGCTTTGAAGG
This sequence comes from Cyanobacteria bacterium J06642_12, assembly GCA_039817825.1. GTDB lineage: Bacteria > Cyanobacteriota > Cyanobacteriia > Thermostichales > PCC-7336 > PCC-7336. Next base: position 8,777 of record JBCBVA010000038.1, read on the forward strand.
CGCTGGAGGCTTACTATCACTTCTTAGCCATTCGCGATTGGGAACGGGCAGGCCGAACGATTTTGCACTGCCGTAACAACCAGTGGCAGCAATATTTAACGCTGGGGAGTTCGCTATATCGTTTGGGCTTAGTACAGCCGGTGCTGTCGGCGATCGCTCTCGTGGCTCGTAAGACAGCGCTGACACCGCAATTGTGCGAACTCTACAACATCTTGGGGGATGTGTATTGGACGACTGGACGAGTGCGAGAGGCGATTGAGTGCCAGCAGCGATCGCTGGAGGTGGTGAATGCGGCGCTGGTGGCTGAAACGCCTGAGTCTGGCATCTCAAAGTCAAACACCCTGAGCGATCGCGAACGCCACTATTTAGAGATGCTGGCGCTGGATTCGCGCCTTAGTATGGGCCTCTACAACATCGACCTGTGGGAGTTGGAGCAGGCTGCCGAGAATTTTCAACAGACGATCACTGCGGCACAGGATACTAAGCATGCCCGTTGGGTGGAAAAGGCTGGGGTGGGGTTGGCAGTGGTGTATGCCCACTTGGGTCGCACAGATGAGGCGAAAGAACTGGCGGATGGGATTGTGGAGGTGATCGCGGCAGATCCTGCTACTCATTCCGGGCGGTTTGCGTTTTTCCTGCAATTGTTGGGGACGGCCTATAAGACGTTGGGGAATGAGCCAGCGGCTAGAGAATTATTCCAGACTGCGATTCGGTATGCCGAAGAGAGTCATTACATTCAGGTGAAAGGGAAGGCTATTGGCGGGTTGGCGGAACTCGATCGCCAGCAGCAGCAGTTTCTGTCTGCGTTGGCTCAGCATGAGGAAGCGATCGGGCTGTTGGAGGGCATTGCAGCTCAGTGCGATTTAGCTGAAGCGTATTTGCAGCAAGGGTTGACGTATCGGGCTATGGGGGATGAGGGGTTGGCTCGGGGGGCTGGCGATCGGGCTTGCAAGCTGTTTGAAGATATTGGAGCGCAACGGCAACTCAATCGACTAGGTACACTACTGCAGTTAGTATCGAAAATGCCTTCAAGGCAACCAAAGTAGCTGTCTCATTAGAAGGCAACTTTCTTATTCATAATTTCATTTGTGTAAAGGAGAATGGTATCCGTATAGTGCGTATATTCGGTTAAATAGATTCTCTATCTTTCTCCGATTAGAATTACCAACTGTCGATAGTTTTTCTATCTCGATTCCCTCCAGTTCGAACCTATGTAGGCTTGATGCTTTCCAGCACTGACGATCGTGATTATGTCCACTGGCAATAATGCCTTGCATACGGCTACTAGATATGTGAGGAATCTCAGAAAAGCACACTTGGATTAACATGCATCTGCAATTCATGTATTCATGAAATGTCCCGAACGATACGCCATAATCAATCGAAGTGGGATCGGCATCATCATCTTGGCTATCAGACAACCACGGGCTTAGATCGAGAGTGGCAGAAGGAAATTCCGAGAGAATAATTCTCGCAACGCTAGATATCTTACTCAATGCTCCAATGGTCTGTGCCTGTTTGCTGGCATTCATGTTCAGTCCTGTCTACTTCAAGTGGTTAGATATTTTCAGAACGCACCCCTCGCGCAACACGAGAACCAGTGCAACATTCTGAGATAGGAAAAAGTCCATCTGTGGCCGCCAAAGAACTCATCCACAAGCGCAACAACTACGCCATAGTCATTGCCAGCAGAAACTGCTGGCAATGACCCTCATTAATGACAGTTGTCGCCCTAAAGAAACCAGTCCAGCTAAAGCACCCGTCCTCTAACCAAGAACAGTCACCTCAGCCACCCCAGCAAACACAGCAGTTCTCTTGCCAGGCTGGAATGGCTCTAGACAAGTAGTTGACATCCTGCCGCTTATTGAGATTATATATCAATAAGAATAGCTCATCTAAAATAGGATTTTTGCTCCCGGAATTCTGTACGTGGTTGAGCCACCCCCTGTGATTTCTAGGAGAATCGTCTGTAATGTCTTTCGCGCAAGAACTTAGAAAAACCGCTCAGTCAATGGTTGTCAAGGGCAAGGGCATCTTGGCAATGGACGAGAGTAATGGAACCTGTAATAAACGATTTAAAGCACTCGGAATCCCTGAGACAGAAGAATTTCGCCGTGCTTATCGAGAATTAATTTTGTCAACTGATGGGTTGGCAGATTATGTGAGTGGCGTGATTTTGTACGACGAGACAATTCGCCAGAAGACGCGCTCTGGCAAACCATTCTTGGATGTCATTGCCAATGCAGGCATGATTGCAGGCATAAAAGTTGACACGGGCGCCAAAAGCTTCGCCAATCACGATGGCGAGACTGTAACTGAGGGCTTAGATGGTCTCAGGGATCGCATCGCTGAGTACTACCAGATGGGTGCCAGATTTGCTAAATGGCGAGCGGTGATTACTATTGGTGAATCAATTCCTAGCCGTGCTTGTATTGAAGCTAATGCTCATGGTTTGGCTCGCTATGCTGCGTTATGTCAGGAAGGCGGGTTAGTTCCTATTGTTGAGCCTGAAGTATTAATCGATGGCACACATTCTATCGAGCGCTGCTACAAGGTGACCAGCGAAACTCTGCACGCTGTATTCGAGCAGCTGTACGTCCAGGGAGTCGCTTACGACCAGATGGTTCTAAAGCCGAGTATGGTAGTTCCCGGTAAAGATTCTGCGACAAGCGTTAGCGTCAGTTCAGTTGCAGAGGCAACTGTTCGCTGCTTGCGAACTAACGTTCCAGCAACTGTTGCAGGCGTTGCATTTCTTTCTGGTGGTCAAAGCCAGGAGCAGTCGGCAGCCCATCTGAATGCCATGAACAGCGAGTTTGGAGATTTGTGTCCTTGGCCTGTAACGTTCTCGTATGCGCGCGCTATCCAACAGCCGGCCTTAGAGCACTGGTCTGGCAATGAAAGTCGGGTGCTGGCCGCACAACAGAAATTGCTGTTCCGGGCTAAGTGCAATAGCTTTGCTAGCAAGGGTGAATACAGTAGTCAGATGGAAAAGCAGTTGACTGCTGTGTAGGGTTCTCCCCTCCATTTTTTCTCTCTCTCAGGTAAATAGACAGCAAGCTGCCGTTCGATTAGTGGTTTGCTGTTTTTTTTGCTCTCAGCAAGTCAGTTGTTCAGACTGGTGCCGAACGCCAAGTGCCACATCACTTGCTTCGTCTTCAGACCTATCTACAACATCAGTTCTTTCTGCGACAGGTTCGCGATCGTTGTCTGCGAGATCGCTTTCGTGCAGGATCGGCGTCAAAGCAGAATCGTTCAGCTTGAGTTGTCCTATCCCCCAGCGTAAATCACCCAAATTGCTAGAAAAAAAGCAGTAAAAACTAAGCTACTCACCCCAAGTCGAAATGCTTTTCCCTTTGCGGTACGCGCAGGCAACCTCACTCGAACAAGCCCGTCATCTCTAGACCGCCTGGTAAGTCAGTCCAAAAGCCTGCCCCGTCTCCAACCCCGTTGCCCACTCCGCAATCAGCGCCGTCACCCAGCGAGGTAACTCGTCGTGGGCGCAGTGACCAATGCCGGGAAGCTTGACAAGCTGACAAGCCGGATTCCACTGCACGAATTTATCTGCAAAGAAGCTGGGCACTGCCGGATCGTCCTTGCCCCACAAAATCAGGATGGGAACCTGTATTTTGGGCAACAGCAACCTCGGACTCTCAAACCGTCGCGTCAAAATAGCACGCAATAGCTCTAGCAAAACCTCTTGGGCTCCCTCCTCAAACGCCGGTTGCTGAAAAATCTTGACCAGCTCGTCATCCACCCGTTCATCAATTTTGTACGTATTGCGAATGGCTTTTCGAAGCGGTTTCTCCTGGCGCAATCGCCGAAAAAATAATGGGTAAATACCGGGAAACCCCACCAAACACATGACCGCTTCAGTCAGCCCCTGAATGGCCCACCCGATAGGCGGCGGAAATTCTTCTGGATGGGGACCATCTGCACAGCTAATAAGATTGAGTCCCTTAACCATTTCTGGATGGCGGGCTGCCGCAGTCAGCGCAATCAAGCCACCTAATGAGTGACCGCTGAGGATCGCAGGCTGGAGAATACGATCTCGCCAAAATTCGTAGAGTTGCTCGACCCATAAATCGACGGTGTAGTGGATGTCCGTAGGCTTGGAGCTGCCACCACACCCTAATAAGTCGATCGCGTACACAGAGCGATCGCGACTCAGCAACGGAATATTCGAGCGCCAATGTCCCAACGACGCCCCAAACCCATGTACGAGAATGGCAGGAGCAGCCGCAGAACTCGTGGTGGTCGGCGTGTAGCTATATCGAACGGAATATCCCCTCCACCCCCAGTCGTTCAAGTGACCCAAGTAGGACTCAGACATGCAGTCCCCATCCGACAATGAAACGTTTCTTCATAAATTGTAGTTCCTGGAGATGTCACACCGGGATAGGGCACCATCATCCGCTACCGAACGCGCTTCACTGCTAAATGTTTCACCCGTCCCCCGACAAAGCAGCCTGCTGTAACTGACACAACCGTCCGATCCCAGATGAGGCCAGTGCCAACATCTCCGTCAACTGAGAAGAACCAAACGGCTGAGACTCTGCCGTCCCTTGAATTTCTATGTACTCTCCGGTGCCAGTCATCACGACATTCAGATCCACATCTGCCGCAAAATCTTCCACGTAACAAAGATCGGCGATCGCCGTATCGTTTACCACCCCCACCGACACCGCTGCCACCTGATGGGTAATCGGAGATGTCGATAGCAATCCTTGCTCGATCAAAGCGTTACACGCATCCAGCAAGGCCACAAACCCACCCGTAATAGCTGCCGTCCGAGTCCCTCCATCCGCCTGCAACACATCTGCATCAATCGTGATGGTGCGCGGCCCCAACGCCTCAAAGTCGATCGCCGCTCGCAAACTCCGTCCAATTAGCCGCTGAATTTCCGCCGTTCGCCCCGAAAGCCTGTAAAGCTCTCGGCGCTGGCGCTCTTGAGTAGAGCTAGGCAATAGTCGGTACTCTGCGGTCAGCCATCCCTTCCCCGTATCCTTCAAAAATCTAGGCACATCCTCCGATACTGACGCCGTACAGAGAACGTGGGTGTCGCCAAATTTGACTAGCACCGATCCCGCCGAAAACTTTGTGAATTGCCGTTGAAACGTGACCGGGCGAATATCACCGAAACTGCGCCCATCCTCCCTCGACCAACTCATCCGTCATTCCTCAAGCTGCAAACCGCATCAGCTTATCAGAGACAACGAAAAGCACGGAGAACCAACGCAAAAGCTTTTAGACCGTGATCTTGAAGATGAATAGTTTACTGAGCCGCTTGAGGGCTATTGAGACTATCCAAGCCATCCGTCACCGTTACGGAAACAATCCGATCGCCAATCGCAATCGTATCGACCACATCCATGCCTGCCGTCACGTACCCAAACACAGCGTAGCGACCATCCAGTTGAGGAATATCGGATAAAGCAATATAGAACTGGGACGAGGCAGTATTGGGGGCTGCCGAGCGGGCCATCGCCAGCGCTCCGCGTAAGTGAGGTAGAACCAGCCCGTTAGGAGAGATAGTTTCGTTGTAGACCAATGTATATCCGTCGTTGGTTCTAGGTTCTAAGGCAATCTCAAGCGGAATTTGTCGGGGTTGCTGTGTTTCGGGGTCCACAAAGCCACCTGTACCGTTACCGAGCGGATCGCCCCCTTGAACCACAAACGGTAGCGGATCTTTGACCACCCGGTGGAAGCTCAACCCGTCATAAAACCCTTGATTCGCCAACTGCACAAAATTTCCAGCCGTCAGTGGGGCCGCCGCACCATTCAGCACCATTTCCACAGTCCCGCTGCCAGCAGCAGTCTGCACCTCCATCTGCACGGTTGCCATACCCGACAGATTGGGGCGATCGCCATACAGCGTTGCAATCTCATCCCTAGTTGCCGCAACCGATTGTGGAATCATTCCACAGCCAACTAGAGCAACACAGATCAGTAAGCTCGCTAACAACGCGCGTAGCCGAATAGTTGAAACCAATATGCGTGAAATTGAAATCCAAGAGACTTGCATGGGCAGGGGAGACTCTAGCAACACTAAGTGTCTTGATGCAATAGGAGGCTGGCGTACTAACAGCGCAAGCAGACCTCTATTCTTCAGGCCAGATACAGTCTGCATTAAGACACACAAATTCTACTCGTGTTCGCACACGGCTGATTGAACTCTCACTGGCAGCAGCAGCCTAGTTTGCCGTTGCCTCGCCACCATCCGTAGGCAGCGTGCCAATAAAATCATTGGGGCTAACCCCCTGCAAAAACTGGCGGAATTCTTCGCGCTCCGCATCATCAGCATCTTGATCGACAGGAATAGAGGCTTCAGCAATCACTTCTTCCATCGCCCAAATGGAAGCATTAGCTCGAAGTGCCAGAGCGATCGCATCGCTGGGACGGGAATCCAATAGAAATTCCTCTTCCCCTTTGCTGAGAGAAATGGTGGCAAAAAATGTATCGTCCTTGAGATCGCACACAACGATGCGATCGACGCTGTATCCCAACTCAGCCCAAGACGAGTACATCAAATCGTGGGTCATGGGGCGGGACGGCTTTTGACCATCCAGAGCCTGCATAATGGCGTTTGCTTCAGCTTTACCCACCCAAATCGGAATGGCTCGACGCTCGCTCAAATCGCGCAGAATTACGATGGGTACTCGATTGGCTGCGTCGATCGCAATCGCGGCAACCTCCATTTCCACCATAATCCCGGCCTCCAGACCTACGGGTACCTCGATCCTATCTGGGGCATTTGGGTTTGACAAGCGCCCCCAGACAGGCCAAAACCCTTTCCAGGCATAGATTTTCACCTCTAACAATAGAAGTAGAAACATACGTTATCTATTCGACAGGAATCGATACAGCAGCGCCTAGATAGACTTCTGGGTAGCAAAGTGGCAGCCCACCACTGACGATCGGCGGGTGTTTCAGGACATTGGATGAAGACAGCGAATGTCTGAATAGCTATGCTGCGCAGCTAAAGTAGTAGGCGATCGGGTATCGAGAACCAGTGAGGATGCTGCACCCAATAGGCGATTGATTCAATCCGACAGTGTCTCGAGTTCTCTTCAAATCTGACGCCAGCCATTGCGGCTATTCAATCTATGTTTCTTGAGTTGTGCCGATGTTTACCGGACTTGTTCAAGCGAAAGGGCTGCTAGAAGCTGTCAATGACTATCAGTTAACTATTCGTTGGTTGAATGCCTCGCCTGAAGTCCTGCGAGATTTGGAGTTAGGGGACAGTGTCGCAGTGGATGGTGTGTGCCTCACGGTGGCGAATAACACCCCCAATGGATTTATTGCAGACATCTCTCCAGAAACTCTGGCCCGCACCAGTTTGGGCAATTGTCCAGCCGATCGCCCCGTCAATCTAGAACGCTCTCTCAAAGTCGGTGGAAAAATTGGCGGCCACTTTGTCACCGGCCATATTGATGGCGTGGGTCATTTCTGCGAGGCAGTGGAAACCGGTGATTCTTGGGAATTAAGCTTTCGGGCTCCTGCAGCAGTGGCCCGATACATCGTGTTAAAGGGCAGTATTGCGATCAATGGCATCAGTTTGACTGTGGCAGAATTGGGCAGCAACGGTGAATGGTTCAAAGTTGCGGTGATTCCCCACACGTACGAGTACACGAATCTATCCACACTAAAACCCAACGATCGCGTCAATTTAGAAGGAGATATCTTGGGCAAATATGTCGAGAGATTCCTTCTGGGCAAGGGGACAGGCCATCAGGCTCCTACAGCAGAGGAGCCAGCGTTGGATCTGAGCTTTCTCAGTCAGCACGGATTTTCTTGAGCCTAGATGTTTCTTGAGATGAGATGAACAACTGCAGCATCTCTGTACAGCAGAGGTGAGTCGGGCATGATGACTCTTCACGCTAGTTCTGAGTTAGCCAGTTCAAATAGGGGACATCCCACTAGTAGGATTGAAAGTTGATTGGCGATCGCCGCCAATTCCCTTCGAGCACTGACTGGTCACAAGCTGACGACCCGAGAACACAGAGGAACATCATGGCGCTGACGCAAAACGAACTCAAGAAGATGGCAGCGGAAAAAGCTGTTGAGCGAGTGGAAACTGGCATGATTGTCGGTCTGGGCACTGGCTCCACTGCTGCATTTGCTGTCAGTGCCATTGGCGAGCGCATGAAAACTGAAGGACTGAGCATCATTGGAGTTCCCACCTCCCAGCGCACCTTCGAACAAGCCACCGAACTGGGCATTCCTCTGGCAACGTTGGAAGAACAGCCCAAGTTAGACGTAGCCATTGACGGTGCAGACGAAATCGAACTCAGCTCCCTCAACCTGATCAAGGGCGCGGGTGGCGCGTTGCTGCGTGAAAAGTTAGTAGAAGTCAGCGCAGACAAGCTGATTATCATTGCCGACTCCACCAAGAAAGTGGACAAGCTGGGTACCAAGTTTGCCCTCCCTGTCGAAATTGTCCGGTTCGGTTGGAAAAGCACCACCAGCCGCGTAGAAGCATTGGGATGCAAGCCCGTTCTGCGCACCACTGAAAGCGGCGATCCCTTCATCACCGACGAGCAGCATTACATCATCGATTGCCAGTTTGGCCCCATGGACGATCCGGTTACCATCGCTAGCACCCTGAAGGGGACCGCCGGAGTTGTGGAGCACGGTCTATTCATCGACATGGTGTACGAGGCGATCGTGGCTACGGACACCGGCATTGAAGTGCTGAACAAGTAATCGCCCTATGGGTCAAATCCCCCAACGCATCACGCAATCCCACTTGAGGTTGTTGGATTCGGAGCCCCACCGGTTTGCCCGTCTATATACAGACGGGCTGGAGCCACCTACCGTCGCACGAAATTCAGCCGCGATCGAGCGAGGCAAACAGTTTCACCAACTACTGCATCAGCAATCTCTTGGATTGCCAATCGCCTCTCTCGTAGACGGCGATCCAGATCTAAAGCGCTACTTTCAAGCATTTCAAACCTGTCCTCCTCCATTGTTAGAGGGCAATCGTCTGGCGGAATACGCCCTAGCCTTGCCGTGGGGAGATTTTCAGCTCTACGGCATCGTCGATCTCTTGGTTGAAACTGGTGAAGTTGTTGAGGCTGATGATCGCGCGCAGATTGTGGACTGGAAGACCTACTGGCGATCGCGGTCTTTTGAGGAGCTCGTTAATGACTGGCAAACCCGCCTCTACCTGTTTTTGTTAACCGAAGCTCGCGGCTACGTTCCCGAACGGGTTTCCATGCTCTATTGGTTTGCCGAAGATCCCCAACACTGCATAGAAATTTCTTACAGCTCTAAAGCCCACCGCAATACCCGTACCGATTTAGCTAAGCTGCTGGACGCATTAGCAGGATGGTTGCAGTCCGGTTTTCCAGATCCCTCGATCGCTGAAAACTCAAAATTTGATCCACGCTCGATCGCCGATATCCCACCGTTACCCTTACCCTAAACACCTTGTCTCGTTCTTCTAGGGCATGCCTAAACCTCCGCTGATATAACCCCTGTCAGCGATAATGCCAATTGACTATTGAGGTGTGCCATCAGTGCTGGACGTTCTAAATCTTTCTCTCGCCCGTACCGAACAGCTAGCAGTGGCAGGCTCGCTAGTAGGACTGGGCGGTCTAGCCTGGAAGCTGTATTTCGCTCTAACATCCGCCCCTCATCTGCAAGCCGAAGCTTCTACTGGCGACCCGAAGGAGAAACACCAGCAAAGCGATACAACCCAAGGACTGTCCGCACGTAAGATCGCTGAAACTGACATTGCTGTGATTGTTCCGGCATACAACGAAGAGCTCAATATTCGTCCCTGCTTAACCTCGATTCTTGACAGCACGCCGTCTCCCATACGGATTGTTCTGGCCGACGACGGTTCCATCGACGCCACAGCAGCATTGGCCGACCAGTTGCGGCAGGAAAGAGCAGACGATCGTCTCTCGATCCTGCACGTTCCTCCCCGTCCCGAGGACGAGCGTTGGGTCGGAAAAAACTGGGCGTGCGATTACGCCGTAAAACAGCTCGGCTCTAGTTCGGAAGGACTACCGGACTACCTGTTGTTTCTAGACTGCGACGTTACTCTCGAACCCGGAGCACTGGAAGCAGCGGTCGCTCTCGCCCGTCAACAACAAGTGGGATTGCTAACGATTGCTCCCGAAATTGTGTGTGGGTGTGTTGCCGAATGGCTGGTTCAACCCATCATGATGGCGTCAATGGCCGGATGGTTTGAACCCAGCTTGGTGAACAATGCCGAGCGATCGGATGCCTTTGCTGCCGGGCCATTCATGCTATTTGAGCGGTCAGCATATCTGAAGATTGGCGGACATGCGGGAGTTAAGGATTGCGTGGTCGAGGATGTGGAACTAGCCAACGCCATCAAACGTCACAACCTTGGGCTGCATTTCACCTACAGCGGCAGCCTGGTCAAGCTGCGCATGTACCAAAATGCTGCTCAGTTGTGGGAAGGATGGACGAAAAACGCCTTTGAGGCAGTGGAACGCAACTGGGTGTTATGGCTGTTTGCGGTTGTGGCCCTGGGAGGACTATTCTTGGTGCCTTGGGTGGGAGGAATGCTAGGGCTCGTCACCGGTAATTGGCTGCTGTTAAAGCTAGCACTCGCCGCCATTGTTCTCCACCTGCTGATTCGACTCATGCTGCGGAAATGGGCTAATCTGCCGCTCACCTACTGGTGGCTATCGGGGGTAGGTGGTGCGATCGCGATCGCGATCTTTCTCGCCTCTGCCTACCGCACAACCACCGGTCGGAACTGGACCTGGAAAGGGCGATCGCTTCAATAATTTCAATACCTATAGCAATCCGCTGTAAAATCTGGAATGCAAAGATGGCTCAAAGCCCTGATTGGCCAGGAAAAACACCTAAAGAACCATCCATAGCAGATTGCCGATCGCTATAGTTACTGGGTATTGCAGATTTTCTCGGTATCGAGAACAAAGATGGGAGGCGAGTCTTCCGACTGAACGGCCAGCGAACTGACACACTGCAAGCTCCCTTCCGACTGATACGCAGGTGAGAGAGGCGCCACACTGTCGACCGGAACGCGCTGCACTGCAGGAGCAGAATCAATTGGCAGGCCCACTCGATTACCAGTACTATCCCGCACAATTAGCAAAAAGCGCACCATTTGAGAGGTAATGCTACTGGAATCATTTTCAGTTCGAACATCGCCAAAAATGCGATACCCGACGTCGATCACCACGAGCTCTCGACCTTCGAATGCCGTCACGCTCACACCGGTGCGATTGGGATCGCCGTAAACAGTCCCCATTAGCACCACTTTTTCTACAGAATCGATGGGCAACGCACACCATTCTTGCCGCAATTGGAATGAAATTAGCTGGCGGGTGGCTTGTTTGGTCGTGCGGGCGAGCCGCTTGCGACGGGGGGTTGTCAAAAGAGCCATGGGACGATTCCGCGAAATGAGTAAAGAACGTGCTGTAAGATGCCTGCAGGTTTAGTTCGGGCTAGCGTCCTTGATTCAGTCCAACAGAACCAGCGCTGACATCCCGTCTATCGATATGGCCACCGCTAGACTTGACTATTGACCATCTGTTCGAGTTTTTGCAGTAACTCGAACTCTTGATAGGGTTTGGTGAAGTAGGCAGTAGCTCCGAGTTCCATTGCAAGCGATCGGTGTTTACTGCCACTTCGAGAAGTCAACATCGCAATGGGCAACTGAGCCAACTTGGCATCGGCTCTAACATGAGCCAAGAAGCCAAATCCATCCATACGTGGCATCTCGATATCGCAGATCACTGCCTGTACGTCTAAACCAGACCGTAGTTTTTCCAGAGCATCCTGACCGTCTTTGGCTTGCTCCGGTTGATATCCAGCCTTCGCCAGTGTCAGCGCCAGGAAACGGCGAACGTTTGTAGAATCGTCCACCACCAACACAGACTTGCGGCTCGCCGCAGATGCAGCGGGGATCGGTTCGACACTGTCAGATTCGACCTCTCCATCTGTAACAGTGTCAGCCAAAGCAGGACTACGACTGGGGGCCGAAACTCCCTTCGGAATGGCATCCCCTCTCACCACCTGGAACATCACGGAAATGTCGGCAAGAGGAACCACCTGACCATCCCCCAAAATGGTGCAGCCCGTAAATCCGGTTGGTAGGGGAAGATTTCCCTCCACTTGGCGCACGACGATTTCTTGCTCGCCCCAATGACGGTCGATCGCGATCGCAAAAGCATCCGGGCCTTGAACCATCACGAGCGCAGCTCGGCTGGCCATAATGGGTTCGTTTTCCATTTCCACAGGAGGTTGAGGACGGTTAAATTGCACCAGGGAGTTCATCGAAATCACCGGCAGTGCATATCCATCCCAGTTGAGAATATGACCGTCCTTAGAATCCACTGCAGCTTCGGACTCTAACAGCAGGATTTCTTCAATTGCATCTAAGGGAAAGGCCACCAACATTCCCGCACTCTCTGCCATCAAAATCCGTAAGGAAGACTGAGCGATCGGAATCTCTAGCGTAAACGTCGTCCCTTGACCCAATTCCGTATCCACAACGATGGAACCGCGAATTTGTTGCAGGTTAGAGCGCACCACATCCATGCCAATACCGCGCCCGGATAATTCAGTCACTTCCTCGGCTGTGCTGAACCCAGGTTCAAAGATCAAATCGAGCAGTTGACTGCGACTGGCATTATCGATCTCTGTCTGGGAATAGCCCATCGAAGCCATCCGCTGACGGAGTTTATCCAAATCGATACCACCACCATCGTCTTTGACCACAATCACCGTGCTGTGGGAGCGTGGCATTGCTGTAATAGAAATGGTTCCGTGCTCTGGCTTACCTGCCTGTTGTCGAACAGTACCTGGCTCGATACCGTGATCGAAAGCATTACGCATTAAGTGCATTAGCGGATCTTTGAGGACATCCAGCACGGCACGTTCTAGGAGAGTTCCTCCTCCTAGAAGCTCCAATCGAACATCCTTGCTATATGTTCGACACAAATCCCGAACAGCTCTGGGGAAGCGACCAACAAGTTCTTGGAACGGGCGCATGCGCAGACGAGTCAGATTCGTCTGTAACAGTTTGGACGTGCGATTAATATCGTTATTGGCAACATGTGCCTCCTGTAGACTTAATTCCACGTCAGAGGCAATCTCTTCCACCTGAACGATGGTTTCCATTAACTCTTGGGAAACCAAATGCAGCTCGCTGTAGCTATCCATCTCCAAACTATCGAAACCGCTCTGCCCGAATGCAGAGGGCATGGTGGACGTTCCTCCAATGGTAGCCAGAGCTGGAGCAGCAGAAGCTTTGTCGTAGGCCGTACGCAAATTTAGACGGGACTGTTCTAAAAACTTGACTCGCTCGCTCAGGTTGAAAAATAGGTTTTGCAAACGACTGAGGTGTAACGATAGCGCGTTACGCTCGATCGCAAATTCTCCAAACAGGTCGTTGATGCGTTCCAGTTTCTCAATGGTGACGCGAACGGTACGATCGGCGGACTTTTGAGTGGATGGAATACTTGATTGCGCCGCCAGTTGTGCGTCTGCCAACTGGGGCACTTCTGCCACCCGCTCCTCTGGTTGGTTGTACCGACCTGTTTTTGTCTGACTTGTTTTTTCCTGAGTTGTATCAGCCGCATGTACAGCAGCAAAATCTGCCGTCACCGGACTGTTAGTAGCCGCAGTAGAAGTAGCCGTCGCCGCCTCTTCTAAAGTCTCCAACAACGATTCAAATCCAAGGTCTTCCTCCTCAAGCATTGCGCTATCACTCAATGCCGAGCTGTCTAACAGATCTAAATCATCTACATCTCCTGTCCGTACATCGGGTGATGCAGTGAGGTCAGAAGCCACTCTCAACTCCGCAGCAAGCGCAAATTGCTCGGCCCCTTCATTCATCTCGCTGACTGCTGCAGCCTCAGACAAATCTTCGATAGGTGCGGCAGCAATTAATGCCAGCAAATCCTCTGTGTCCTCGTCCCCAGCCCCATCACCGCCAGCCAATGCAAAGGCATCAGCCATTTCGAGCGCGGCAACTTGATTGAAGTCATCACGGCTAATGTCGCCAGCCTCAAGTTCGATATTGCTAGCATTCACCTTGCGAATAGAAGATGCTTCGGAGCTGCTAACACCATCCATAATCAGTTCAGCAGGTAAAAATTGAGCCTGTCCTGCCAATACGAGAGCCCGCGATCGCTTCCACAGTTGCAAGGCCTCCCGTGCAACTGCATCAAACCGGTCGGGAGGAACGGTTTCAATGTGCTCAGCAGCCGACTGACACAGAGAACAAAACGCATCTAGCTCCAACATCTCCCCCACGCATCCGAGATCCTGAGACGCGATCAGAAATGTTTCCCGTAAATTGAGCGTATCCGGAGCATCCAGTGCTGTTTCTAACTCGGTGAGCCGGGCCTCCACTTCCGTTTCGAACATCAGCGTTGCCAGATCTTGACCGTCCGACTCTGCCAGCAAAACCGCATCATTTTCGGGGGTGGGATCTCCCAACAATTCCCGCAAGCGATCGAACACAGGGGTCAACCGGCTATCCAACCATTCCGGAGGTTCGTCATCTCCTGCAAGGGCACGATTGTGCTCGGAGATATGTCTCAAACCATCTAGACCTGATAGCAGGAGGTTATCGACCTCGGGAGAGTACAAATCGGGCTGTGACTTCAGCGATTTAAGCGAGTCCTCATACCGGTGAGCTGCTTGGCTGAGGGTCACAAACCCCATCATGGCCGCCCCCCCTTTGACGGAGTGGGCGGCCCGTAGCGCTGACAGTAGCGAGCCGTTAATATCTCCCTCTTTTAGTCCTAGGAGCGCGGTTTCAATCGCATCTAAATAGTCCTGAGCTTCTTCCAGAAACTGCAGTTTGACTTCCTGTTCTGTATCGTGTGTCATGGCCCGACCTGTGGCTCGCAGCAGAAAGGTTGGAAAGAGACGATCGCCCTTATGCAACCTTCAGCAGGGCTTATCTCTATTTCGAGAATTGACCCCCTAAGTCCGGAGATCTTAGGAATGGAAAGCACCGCTGAAGGCAGGCGATCGGAGGAAGACGCAATCGCCTTGGCTTCAGTCCAATTTGGACACCCCAGCGGCGATCGCATACTAGCTAGCTGTCAACCTTAAATGCCCGCACCGAGGATTGCAGTTCATCTGCAATTGCCACCGTCTTCTGCAGCGAGCCGGATACTTGGCGAGAGGAAGCCGACGTTTGCTCGGAGATCGTAGCAATCTCCTTCATCAAGTCCGAGACCTTTTGAGAGGTTTGGGTCTGAGAGACCGTAGCCGTTGAAATCGACTGAACCAATTCGTCAATTTGACCGGAAGCCTCGAACAGTTTCTGCAGACTGCGCTTGGTTTCTTCTACCAATTGCGTACCTTCGACCACCTGGCTGGTACCCACTTCCATCGCCTCAACTACTTCGCCGGTTTCCAACTGAATCGTTTGAACGATCGTTTCAATCTCTTTCGTTGCTGTCGCCGACTGAGCTGCCAATTTACCAACTTCTTCTGCAACCACCGCAAAGCCCCTGCCTTCTTCACCAGCACGAGCCGCCTCAATACTGGCGTTAATTGCCAGCAAGTTCGTTTGCAGTGCAATTTCGTTAATCAGTGAAACCACTTTCGAAATCTGCTGAGAGGATTCACCCAATCGCTTTACTTTCTTAGCGGTTTCAGCCACCGTCTCCCGCAAATCGACAATACTTTGTACCGTGCGGTCCATCACCTCACCCCCCACTTCCGCTGTGGTTGCAACGGTCTGGGTTACTTCAGCCGCTCTTCGCGCACTGCTAGATACCTCTTGAATCGACTCGGACATTTGCTCCACAGACACCAGCGTACGGGTGGTCTCTTCCGCTTGTCGCAGCGAATCTTCTGCTAGTTTACGTACCGACACCTCGTCGTCACTCAGTGAAGTGTTTACCTCACCAGCAGCAGTTTTTACCTGGTCTACAATCTGACGCAAGCTTTCTACAATCGAGTTAAAGAAGTCAGCAACCGTACCGATTTCCCCTTCCGATACATCCGCACGTACTGTCAAGTCACCTCTGGATGCGCCATCAATGTCTGTCAGTAGCGTCAAAACCTGAGTCTGAATAGTTTCTGTCTGTTGCTTTTGCTCTTCTGCTGCTTGGCGCTGTTTATAAAGGATTTGCGCCAATACTGCTCCCAAGATTCCAATGGCTCCCGCCGTACCAAATGTGCCGAAACCAAACGTTCGATCCAGAGTTCCCTGGGCACTAAACGCTAACGCCTCCGGTTGTGCAACCACAACTCCCCAGCCAGAGCTTGATGCCATCCCTTGACCTGTTAGAGGGGAGTATGACAGCAAAAAGTCCTGGTTATTGCTGCTGCTCCGACAAACTTCGGACTGAATAGCCGCTTGGCCTAGGAAACTACTCGTACAGGAAAAGAGCTCGCTCACCTGCTGGCCCAATTGCTCCGACTCAACCCCAGCAAGAATTCGTCCTTCAGAATCAACAGCAAATGCAAGCAATCCTTCGGAACCCTCTAAGTTATCAGTGATGAAATCAATCGTGCTGTTAAACTCTTGGTTAATATCGTCCAGCAAAATACGGGTAATCAGGGTTCCCGAAGCTTGCCCGGTTTCAAAATTCTCAATCGGAATAGATGCGGCAATTGTAGAGGCTAAAGGCTCTGCTTCATTGATTTGGGTTTCTACATGCAATCCTGTTGCGGCGGCGGCATCGGACAGTGCATCAATATCCTGTCCGAGAATCCAATTCTCACCAGAAGAAATATCTGCTGTGCCGTCAAAATAGTTGGTTTCAATGCTACTCAGTCCCTGGTCGATAAACCGTTGAAATAGATCGGTTTTCCACTCAACTGTCGTATTTTCAATAACCCGTGGGTTCCGCAAAATACCTAGGTTTGATACTGCACGAGTTTTGGTACTGATGGAGTCAATGGTTAGGGTATTGAACGCATTACTCGTCTCAATTGCCGATGTTTGCTGCTGGGTAATTACAGTGTCTTTTAGGCGATCGCTAATCAGATTGTGCGCCAATCCTCCCAGAACCAATACAGGTACGGCACCGACCAATAGCGACGCTCCAATTAATACAGGCCGACTAGCTAGAACATTGGTAGACTCCTGCCCCGAAGCCTGATTTCCCAACGAGATCTTGCTAGCGGGGATGGCTGCTTTTTTAGGTGCAGCAGATACGGATGAGGCTTGTGTTGATGCCTGTCCAGTTGGTGCAGGTTGTCGCCGCCTTAGAGGTAGATCCTGGCCGGCGACAGTGACATTCTCTGAAGAAGATGCCGGTTGGGCATTCGGAGCATTTTTACGGGGCTTTAGTTCAGGATTGTTGTGGGAAGCCATGGAAGTCTACCTCAGTGTTAAGTCGTAATAGATCCAAAGATGGACAGGAGTTGGACAGTGAATGAAATCAAAAAATACTCGTGTGAAGGCTAGCCAGATGAAAAAGAGATACGCTGCCGATCTCCAAAATAAAAATTTCCTTCACACCTATTAATGCCTTCAACAGGTCATTTAGGAGACCATTACAGCCCCTTTAGTTGAGCCGATTGAGCAATGGACTGGGGATCGAGAACCATCAATATCTCGCTCCCCTCTAAGATGCATCCGCGAACGTATGGCACCCAACGTTCCTCCACAACCCCTCCCAGTGGAGATTGGATGAGGTCAGGATTGTAGCGCTGCACCCCCTCAATAGACCGCACAATCAATCCCAATCGATCGTTCTGGACATTGACAATTGCAGCCGTAAACTGCTGAAGATGAGACTCAAGCGGGATAACCCCAAGCATCTGAGCCAAGTCAACCGCCCAAATAACTCTGCTACGTCGATTGAGCAGGCCCATGACGCACCTAGGCATGTTAGGCATCACAGAAATGCGTTGGACGGGAAGCGTCAAGACTTCAAGTACGCTATCCATCGGTAGTAACAGTAGAGTTTGAGGATCCAGCCGCAGTCTCAAAAATGCTTGAGTTGATAGCTGAATATCGAGCAACTCTGGGGCAATCGTAAGTGGAGCTACGTTCACGGTATACAGATCTCGAACAACACGTTGTCTAGCGACTTATCTCTCGATTCGTCTCTCGGCCACAGGCTTGTAGTCTTCTCAATAATCGAACCATCTACCGAAAAAAAGCCCATAATTCATCCTGAATGTTGGATCGCAATCGTCCCCTTCCATCATTAAAGATGTTTAAAAATCTCGGCCTTCTGGTCGATAATCAAGCAACCACTTTTGCTACTGCTGTAGCCAGGTCGTTTTGGGTAACAGGCTTTGCTAAATAAGCATCTGCCCCTTGCTTCATTGCCCACAATCGATCAATCTCTTTATCCTTACTAGAGCAAAAAATTATCGGGACGCTATTCGTAATAGGACTAGATTTCAATTGGCGACACAATTCAAAACCACTCATACCCGGCATCACAACATCAGCAATGATGGCATCAATCTCATAATTCGTTGCCGTATTCAGAGCTTCTTGTGCATCGCTAGTACAGACAACAGTATGTCCGCTTTTACGTAGATAATCACCAATCAGTTCCAGTTCTGATTTAGTGTCATCAACGACCAAAATGGTACTCATTAAATTACTCCATCGCGAGAATTCCGTTGCCAAAAAAGCGATCGGCAGATCGCTTATACATAACATGCCCTATTGAGCTTCTAAATGTTTCGTCAATAGTTCAATCAATTCAGCTTGAGTGAATGGTTTCGTTAGATACCCCGAAGCGCCGCTCAATTTTGCTCGTGCCCGATCGAAAATTCCCGTATGACCGGTCACCATCACAATCGGCGTATCCTTGAAGTTAGAGTGATTGCGTATGAGACGACACAGTTCGTAGCCGTCCACATTTGGCATACCAATATCTAGCAAAATCGCGTCCGGCTTGATGCGCGCAATTGACATCATGGCTCGCAATGGATTGCTAATAGTGTGAACATCGAAGCGATCGCCATCTAAGAAACGGCTTAGTTGGTTAAGGATGGCAGGACTGTCGTCAATACAAACGATCGTGTACTGACGAGTATCATCCTTAGTCTCTTCTTCAGTTACGTTATCTCCGTGAAGGCTGCGAATAAGCTTTGCGATTCGAGCTGTTGCTTGCGGGGTTATCCGTGGCAATTTGTCGTACGGCGACTTGGGATCGCGCAATACAATCGTGCCACTCAAGATATAGGCGTGTAGACCTTTGACGACATCAATCTCTTGACGATGCAGCTTAGCTGCTAACTGGAAAAAACTATCCCCACGCAAGAAAGAACTCAGTTTTTGGACAACCACTTCGGATAGCCGCTCGCAGGCCAGTTCGTGATTGAAGAAATAGGGTCGTTGATAAATAGATGCCCCTGCAATGCCCAGATCGGTCCAAGCCGATAAATGGTCGAAACTCTGCTGCAATATCGACTCTGGTTCTATCAAACAGTAGTGGGTTTCCCGATCGACATTACTTAACTGATATTGACCGTCTCGCTCCAGTAAGAGCAACTCGATCGCGTTGGCTATCCACCAAGATGTGAGTGTTTCTACATGCTGCTCGGTCACATACCCGTGCTTCAATAGCCAGTCCATTACGCAGTGATAGGCGTGGCGATCTTGACCACCATCAATTCGCTGCCCAAACAAGACACAGGCTTGCTCGCGAACGCGGGACGTTAATTTTGGAGCATCAAAGCTGAGTCGCCTCAGAAGTGATGCTAGTCGTCCCAGCGGATCGATTGAATGAGAGGCATAGTAGAGCTGTCCTTCATGCAAGCAAACCAACCACTGAGCATCAGCACATTCGATCTCTAAATCTCCATGCAGTTGCTTTTGAAACAGCTTTTGCATGAGACTAAATAAAGCCTTCTGCTGATGCTGCGGTGAGGTTGCTGCGGATACGCTGGATTCGGACGCAACCTGTTGCATAACGTTCTCCAAAAGGTTTTACTGCTGCTCTTAGAAGGAAGTGCAGGCGACTAGCACAAGCGAACAATGCACTATGATGATTTTTCGATAAGAGATTCTCTTGTCGACTTCATAAATACAAGCTCAGGAAGCAGTAACCAAATAGGTCACCTACTCAGCACCTATAGTGGGCTGTTCAAACACAAATCCTGTCAGTATATACACAGATCTTTTCCAATCGGTTAGAACATTACCTCGATCGGTCTAGGAATTGCATAATGAGATACTTCAGGGTATCTAGTTCTCTCTAAACGATGACCACGATACTTTAGT
>JBCBVA010000039.1:0-28825 GCA_039817825.1 Cyanobacteria bacterium J06642_12
GAGTGGGTGGGGTTATTGATGCCGTTCAGCACCTAAAAAATGGTTTGCTCGTCGATCCCGACTCCTCTACCGACCTGCAAATTGCTCTCAGCCAGCTATGTCGAGATGAGGTACTCCGGCAGCGGCTGGGACAGACCGGTCAAGAATTTGCAGAGCAGCGTCCGTCATTTCAAGTTCTCTACCAGCAAGACGCTTAGTGTTTTGTCAGCATAGGCTTGATTGGTCTCTCTTTCCTCAGGCTTGCTGCAATGCATTCGTCGTTTGGTGAGAGTCCTTACAGCAAGACTGACAAACCACACGCGATCGCAGTCTCCCATTCACAATGTCTTCAACTAGCACTGTGTCCTCAACAAGCACTGTCAAAGCCGTAGCGGGAAGCAGTCTGTGGTTAACTGCGAGCTTTGTACTGGCAAAGTCCTCGCAGCTCATTTCTCAAATTGTTCTAGCTCGCCTGCTCACTCCAGAAATCTTTGGTGTGTGGGGGATGGTGTGGGTAGTGATGTCACTTGCCGAGTTGTTCAAGGACAAGGCGCTGGCCCAAGTTCTCGTTCATCGGGGGATTGAAGACAAGACGCTGGCAGGAGCCGTCTACAGCCTTGGCATTACGATTTCCGTGGTGCTGTTTGTCATTCAAAGCGGTATCGGATATCCGATGGCCCTTTTTTTTGAAGAGCCGATGGTGTTTCCTTTAACCGCTGGTTCGGCATTAGTGTTTTTGATCGGTGCGGGGGAAGGGGCTCACGAAGCCGTATTGAGCCGTCGCATGCAGTTTCGCGAGCAAGCGATCGCCGATTGCTGTGGCGCTGTTGCCCGGCTGGGAGGGGCTGTTGGTGGTGCAGTGCTTGGATTGGGGGTGTGGTCGTTTGCGATCGCTGAAATTGCACGAGCGATTGTGGGATCGGGATTGAAGCGGTGGTTCAGTCGCTACCCTTTTCGGTACAGGCTGTTTCCCGACCGGGAAGCCGTGCGCAACGTTCGGGGATATATCGGCAGCTTGGTCGGCATCAATCTAGCTGTCTACGCCAATACGAGTGGAGACAATTTCATCATCGGTCGGCTGCTCGGGGCACAGCCTCTGGGGTTTTACAACATGGCCTACCAACTGTCGATGCTGCCAGCGTATGCCTTATCTCAGATCAACCGAGTGAACTTCTCTGTCATCGCCCAGCGCGATGTTGACGGCCAAAAACGCTATATCGAAAAAACACTTGAATTGTGTGCGTTAATTTCTGCCCCAATGTACGGAGTTGGGTTTATCGTAGCTCCGTGGCTGATTCCTCTACTATACGGAACTGATTGGACACCAATTGTTCCCCTGTTTCAGATCTTGTTGATATTTGCGTATTCGAGAGGGTTTATGTCGATTCTAGGGACCAGTTTGAATGCTCTCGATAAGCCTCATTTGAATGCGGCTATCAATTGGGTTTTAGTCCCTATTTCAATTCCTGTTTTTCTGTTGGGGGCATGGGGGGGAGGAGTACAGGGGGTCGCCATTGGTGTTACTACAGTCATGGGGGTTGGGGCTGCTGTGTGGTTTTGGCTTGCTACCAGCAAAGTATTGGGCTATTCCTGGTCTTCTTTAGTTCGTCCGGCTGTACTACCTAGTGGGGCCGCATGTCTCAGCATTGCAGTTGCTCTAGCGGCTCCCAGCATGCTTCATACTGTCGCAGGCCCAATCGATTGGGAGCCGTGGCCAGTTCTATTGAATGCACTACAGCCACTGGTGCTGCTGATCGTTTACGGTCTAGCAATCTCTGTCGGTTCATCCGGTCGCATTCCTTATATGTTGTTGGAGTTAGTTGAAACAATTGTGAGGCGTGATTCCGCTAAAACGCATTCTGTTCGCCCTCGCCTCATAGGTGAACGTGAGGATAAAGTTTAGAATTGATTGGCTTGCGATCGAGTGACATTTGAATTCGATTTTTGTGTAAAAAAGATTGGCATGAGGCTCAACATGACCTAAATCGATCGGAATGAAATAGTCAATCTGATTATTAATTTCTGCTCTCTTTTTAGGGATCTATCATCGGCTATAGTTTTGCAATCAACAAGGGGGCCAAAGATGGTAACGCAACACAAACCGACACAACACAGTAAGCCTGACTTCTCATTCTCTACCGAGCTGTCTCGCGAATCAGATGACTATCTCGAACACGCTTTAAGATACCTCCAAAAACAACAGCAGGAGAATATCAACGAGATTTTTTGGTCACGCCTTGGGCAGAAGCCATCGTTTCACGGTGCCAAAGTGTTGGAGTTAGGTTGTGGATTAGGCAATCTTTCAATCGATATGGCTCTGGCGGGAGCGAATCAAGTGGTTGGTCTGGATTTAACCGTTCGCGATATTGAGATTGCTACTATAAATGCTCGGAGAAATCATCCAGAACTCAGAGATAGAGTCGAGTTCTTGGCCGTAGACCTACAGGACTATCCTACGGGCGACTTTGACTTTATTGTCTCTAAAGACACATTCGAGCACGTGCTCGATCTTGAGATGATTTTGGCTCAGTTTCACAGACTATTGAAACCGGGTGGCAAGGCTTATGTCGGCTTTGGACCGCTATGGCATAGTCCCTACGGGTTCCACGGGAATGCTTTTGGCTGGAATTTTAAAAATAGATACCCTTGGGGACATCTATTCACAAGTGAGTCAGAGTTTGTGAAACGGTGGAACCGATCGACGACTTCTCAGATCTCTTCGTTCGCCGATATCGGTTTAAATAGAGTGTCTATCGTAGAGTACAAACGAATGTTGAACGCCTGCGATCTACAGGTAGAACGATTGCAAGTTAACCGAAGCACTGAATTTAAGTCAAAAGTGTTTTGGATGCTGCATCACATCCCTATTTTAGGAAAATACTTTGCGCACAATTTGTATTGCGTTCTTTCTAAAGACTTCTAAGTGAAAGGCCAATCTGTTGTGGCGGGATAGGGACAAGTTGCAATAGGTTGCCATCATCGCCTACGACGATGGCATTTCTGCAGCGCACTATTTCATCGATTAGCGCCACTGACCGATGCTCTGCTTCTGTGATGTTCGCCAAGGGGAGGCGTTCATGTGTTGTCTGGAGGTCAATTTGCTGATGAAGGCTCGGATTGAAGAGCGATCTGAGACGCCAGCATACTAACGGGTGCCTATCTTGATCTTCTGTGCCTGAAGGAGAGCGATAGCTGTTAAGTGGAATAATCAATGTATCCGTTTAGCCCATGAGTGAGTATACGGGCAATCGTTCTAGGCTAAGTGTGAATCTCCCTCCAATTGGTATATATCGATATAGCTAGTTCGAGTAAAGATTGATTCTATTTTCTATGATTTAGATTCTATAAATATGACATTTGTTAGGCTCGAATGTATTGAACTATAGGTTGACACCCTTATTTTTCCGCTCGGAGTCGAAAAGCGTTCCCCCCCCTAAATGGTTTACCCGACGCAACAGTGGCCCTATCGGTTTAAGGATGCCTGACGATGGAACCGGAACGTAACGGCGACTCGATCGAGCCTTCGGCCCAAAGTCCTGCAGGGAAGGAGATGGGAGGAGGGTGGCCGCTGGTGCAATATTGGGCGGAAGAAACTCTGTCTGCGAAAGGGCCGAAGCTATGGAAAACCCTGCTGCATAAAAGTGCCTGCATATCGTGTGCGTGGGGAACGGGCGGGCAAAAGGGTGGCTTTACGAATGAAGCGGGCGAAACGCTACAGCGTTGCATGAAAAGCGTAGAGGCGATCGCCTCCGAACTGGATGCTGGGGTCGATCGCCATTTTTTCGATCGCTACAGTCTCTCCGAGTTACAGCAACTGACGTCAATGGGAGCCAACCGTCTCGGTCGCTTGAGCTTTCCGGTGATGTACCGAGCGGGGGAATCCCATTTCCAGCGGATTGGATGGGATGAGATTTATGACTTAACAACTGAAGCGTTTCAGCGATCGCCCGAACGGGTTGCCTCCTACAGTTCCGGTCGATCGTCTAACGAAGCGGCCTATTTACTACAACTGATGATGCGGGCGTTGGGGTCGAATAATCTGGCGGATTGCTCGGACTTGTGTCACGCTCCGTCGTCGGTCGCCTTATCGACAGTGTTTGGCAGCGGCACATCAATGGTGAGTTTGGAGGGTCTGAAGCAGTCGGACTGCGTTGTCCTGATTGGCTCTAATGCACCGGCCAATCATCCACGACTGATGAACGAATTGATTCAGCTGCGCGATCGCGGTGGCAAGGTCATCGTTATCAATCCAGTGCGCGAGGTGGGGTTGGTCAAGTTTGGCTCTCCAGCATTTCCACTGTCGTCGATGCTGCAAGGGTCGGAGATTTCGTCGTTATTTCTGCAGCCGATTCCCGGCAGCGATTTGGCGATTTTTGTCGGCATTCAAAAGTACCTGCTGGAGCATCACTTGGTGCAGATGGAGTTTTTGCAGGCGCATACCGAACAGTGGGATATGGTGCTGAAACATGCCAAATCTCTTTCCTGGCAGGAGATTACGGATACCTGCGGACTGTCACGGGAGGAGATTGAGGCAGCAGCTCGGGCGATCGCGGATTCGGAGCGGGTGGTGTTTGCTTGGGCGATGGGGATTACCCAGCAAGCGAATAGTGTGGACAACATTTTTGCCATTGCCAACACTGCCTTGATGACGGGTAATGCCGGGAAAGCGGGGGCTGGGTTGATGCCGATTCGGGGCCACTCGAACGTGCAGGGGTTTGGGTCGATGGGGGTGACGGTGCGGTTGAAGGCCGAGATTCGGGAAGCACTTGAGGCATTGTTGGGGCGATCGTTGCAGCGGGAGCCGGGGTACGATGCGCGGGCATTGATTGAAGCGAGCGATCGGGGAGAGGTGGATACGCTGTTGTGTTTGGGAGGGAATTTGTATGCGGCCAATCCCGATTTGACGCAGGCGAAGCGGGCGCTGGGTCAAATTGACACGGTGATTTATTTGGCGACTAAACCCAATTTGGGGCACTTTCACGGCTTGGCTCAGCGCAACACAATTGTGGTGCCGGTGTACGCGCGATTCGAAAATCCTCATAAGACCACGACGGAGTCGGGCAATAATTTCGTGCGGTTGAATGACGAGGGCAGCAGCCATCTGAAGGATGCGGATTTGGTATCGGAAGTGGAGTTTTTGACGCAGTTGGCCCACCGCCTACACGGCGATCGCCCGGTGGATTGGCAACGGCTGCAAGATACTCGATACGTGCGGCAGTTGATTGCCCGCACTATTCCGGGCTATGAGAAGATTGGCCAGATTGACGAGCAGCGGCAGGAGTTTACGATTTCGGGACGGATTTTTACCGAACCGGTGTTTCCGACGCCATCGGGGAAGGCCAGGATGCAACTGACTCCGTTGCCCGAGCTGAAATTGCCGTCTCTGGAACAGTTTGGGGTTGATGCGGAGCGGGGGATTGTGGTGGCGTTGATAACGGGGCGGAGTTATTCCCAACACAATACTGTGGTTTATAAAGAGGGCGATCTCTATCGAGGGATGCCCCATCGCAATTGCATTTTGATGAATGCGGATGATGTGGAATTAGTGGGATTTAAGGAGCACGAGCGAGTGAGTGTGAGAGGGGATGCAGGACAGTTGGATGAGGTGGAAATTATTTGTGGGGATGTGCGGCTAGGGGCGGCGTTGATGTTTTATCCGGAAGCCAATGTGCTGATGAAGGCTCGGATAGAGACGCGATGTGGGACGCCAGCATTTAAGAGAGTTCCGGTATTGGTGTTTGGGGCAGCCAACAATAGTTAGTCAGAGGTCATCGTCGAAGTTATCGGCAATTCTTATTTTCCCTTTGGCACTGCCGAATTTTGGACTTCCCTTTTTTTGAGCAGGAATGGGAACGAGTTGAACGGATGTGCCGTCGTCGCTAGTGATGATTACAGTTTGGCCGCGAACTGCAGCATCACATAGCTCAGCCAGCTGGTGCTCGGCTTCTTTTAGGCTAACGAACATTGGTTATCCCTGAATTGGTAGAGCTAGGGGAAAGTAAGACCGCGATAAATCTTCTCAATCACAAAGTTGAGGTTGATGCTGTGGAGCTGTACGGTGTCGCCGGGTTGATAGTTGATGACGATCCAGTCTCCTGCTGCGTTTTTGCGGTAGAGATCCATTGCGATGCTGGTGGAGCTGACCATTAGGTAGTCTTGCAGGACAGGGTTTTGGCGATAGAGTCTGAATTTGCCGCCTCGGTCGTAGGCTTCGGTGCTATCGGAGAGGACTTCGACGATGAGGCAGGGGTAGGTGATGTAGCTGGGGGTGGTTTGGTCGCGATCGTCACAGGTGACGCTGGCGTCGGGATAGGTATAGTTAGTGGTTTTGGGGATATTGACTTTGAGGTCTGAGTTGCCAGTGATGCAATTGCTATTTTCTAGATGAGTGTCGAAGAGGGTGGTGAGGCGAACGGCAATGCGGCTATGGTTAACACTGCCCCCACCCATTGCGTAGATCTGACCGTCGATGTATTCATATTTTTCGAGCTGCTGCTCTTCCCACGAAAAGTACTCTTCGGGGGTGAGTTGGGTTGGGATATCTTTGGTGGCAATCATGGTGATCGTGGTTGCTTGCCATTATTTTATCGAGCAGGAAATACTCCTCCACTCAAGCCATCTATCTAAGTTGAGCCAGTAAAAGCTTCAGCGGCCTCCTGTACCTCTCCAAATACCCGCATCAAATTGCCTCCCCACAATTTCTGAATATCCGCCTCTGAATATCCACGGGCCGCAAGTTCCTGCGTAATGTTGAACATTTCAGAGACATCATTAATACCGCTTAACCCGCCCCCGCCATCAAAGTCTGAACCAATACCAACATGATCAATCCCCATAATCTCGACCATGCGATCGATATGCTCGACCGCATCGGCCACTGTTGGCTTGTTCTCCGGGTACCGTTCGTTAATTGCTCGAAACTGAGTCAGTAATGCTTCGACTTCTGCATCGCTGAGCGCTCCTGCAACCAAAGCCGCTCGCTCGTCCTCCAGTTCAGCCAGAGCCGCTTCCCGCTCTGGACTTTGTTCAACATCTTTGATGTAGTCCCCCAACAGACACACCTGTACCACACCACCGTTGTCACGAACCGCACGCAGCATATCGTCAGTCATGTTACGGGGCACATCTCGCAGCGAGCGAGCACTGGAATGGGAGGCTATCACAGGAGCTTCGGTGAGGGCTATGACATCCCAAAACGTATCGTCATGGACGTGGGAAATGTCTACCATCATCCCCAAGCGGTTCATCTCTCTGACCACCTCAGTTCCGAACGGACTGAGCCCATCCCACTCTTGCTGATCGTCTGTGGAGGAGTCCGCCAACGAGTTATTTCTGCTGTGGGTCAGGGTCAGATAACGCACACCTCGATCGTAGAAATATTCAACGTTTTCAAGATCGCCCCCCAGTGCATAACCATTCTCTATCCCCATCAAAATAGCCCGCTTACCGGCTGCTTCAATGCGGGCAATGTCTGCTGGAGAGGTGGCAAACTCCACGCGCTCTTCATTCCTGTCTACCATTGCAGACGTTAAGTCGATCTGCTCGTCTGCCAGTGCTTTCGCTGCTGCCAATCCTTCCGGATTCCGTTCTCGCTGAGGCACAAAAACAGCCAGAAAAACCGCATCCAATCCCCCCTCTTCCATACGGGGAATATCCCACTGACCATTATTGGGGGGGCCAAGTTCATTTCTGATGCCGGGATCGAAGTCGGGAACTCGGGTTTGTCGAAAGGGCCAGTCGATGTGGCTATCGATGGTTATGGTGCGATCGTGAAGTTCGGCAATCTCATCAGCTGCAACGGAGGATACAACGCAGGTGGAGGCAAACGAAACAGTCGCGATCGCACTGACAATTGCAGGTGCAAGGTACACATGTTTCATGACTAGTTCCTCGAGAGGAATTTCAGATCGACAGCTCAATACTGTTTGAATACTCCCACCATATGCAATTGCTCCCTATTGGAGTTAAAGGCGGAGTGGGGAATTGTGGTGGCGTTGATGACGGGGCGGAGCTATTCCCAACTCAATACAGTGGTTTATGAGGACGGCGATCGCTATCGAGGTATGCCCCATCGCCATTGCATTTTGATGAATGCAAATGATGCTGAATTAGCGGGGTTTCGGAAGCACGAGAGGGTAAGCGTGCGGGGGGATGCGGGGCAGTTGGATGAGGTGGAAATTATTTGTGGGGATGTGCGGTAAGAGGCGGCGTTGATGTTTTATCCGGAGGCTAACGTGCTGATGAAGGCCCGGATAGAAAAGCGATGTGGGACGCCAGCGTTTAAGCGGGTGCCTGTGTTGGTATTCGTTTCTTAGAAAAGGGTGAACTATTAACTCGGATTATGGCCATTGCTTACAAATCTCGAGAACTGAATGTACAGAACTGATTACTATTTTATTGTCAATATGGTGGCGAATTGGCTTGACAAGATAGGGGAATTCAGAAATGAAATCTTTGCGATTGAGGTAAGAGATTATACCTAATGTCTGGCTCCACTGTAGGAGTGAAGATTTTTCAAAATAAGGATTTTGGATTAACCCAATTGAAGCTTTTGCTCGACAGTAAGGGTCTTTCAAACCATGTACCCTTTTGTTCCTCTCCCACAATTCTTTAGGTAGATACTTGAACAAGGTATTCAGAACATCTGCGCGAGAAGATTCATCTTGAATCCCATGGGCAGCTTCTAGTGCTTCTGCCATTAAGTCCGTCGGTAAATGCTCGGTAAGACATCTAAGGGCAGTTGCGCGATGAGGCCCAAATCGAATTCGGTTGGTAGCCGCTAAAGCTTCTTTCATCAACTCAGACGGTAGGTGCTCGTACAGGATTATCAATAAAGAAGTACGAGTAGCCTGTTCTTGAATCTCTCCGATGGTCTTCAGCGCTTCTTTGGTTAGCTCTTGATGATGAACGGATAGATCTCGCAAAACAGATGCGCGAGCAGACTGCTCTTGAATCTCACGGACAGCCTCTAGAGTTTCACTTAGCAACTCCGGCAAGTCCTTAGACAGGGCGCCCAGAGCAAGAGAAAGAGAAGATTGCTCTTGAATCTCCCGTGCGACCTTAAGAGCTTCACCCAATAATTCCGGCTGATGTTTGGATAGGGCTATCAGAGCAGATGTACGAAAAAACTTTGACTGAATGCCGTGGACAACATCCAGTGCCTTTTCCATCAGCTCCACTGGCAAGTGTTTGCATAGTTTTTCCAGAGCAGATGCACGCTCCGGCTCTGCTTGAATCTTGCGGATAGTATCTAGTGCTTCACTGGTCAGTTCCGGCTGGCGCTCAGACAGGACTATCAGAGCAGATGCTCTGGGAAACTCAGACTGAATTTCTTGGACGGCATCCAGAGCCTCTCCCATCAGCTCCTGAGAAAGGTATCTGCATAGATTTGTCAGAGCAGATGCACGATCCGACTCTGACCGAATTTTACAGGCGGCACCCAGTGCTTTTTTCATTAGCTTTGGCGGTAAATGCTTGGAAAGCTCTGCCAGAGCAGATGCACGCTCAGCCTCTGACTGTATATTGCAGACGGCATCCAGAGCTTCACCCGTTAACTCCTGGTGGTGTTTGGATAGGGCTATTAGCGCAGATGCATGATTAGGCCCAGACGGAATCTCGCGGGCAACATTTAATGCATCATCCGTTAACTCCTGATGATGCTCGGATAGCTCTCTCAATGCACTTGCAAGAGAAGACCAATCTTGAATGCTACGGGCAGCATTCAGAGCTTCTTTCATCAACTCAGGTTGGTACTTGGATAATGCGCTTAGAGCAAGTGCGCGAGAAGACGGATCTTGAATCTGGCGGGCGGCTTCTAATGCTTTTTGCATCAATTCTGGAGATAAATGCCCTGATAGGGCTTTTAGGGCATCCGCACGATGAAGTTCATTTTGAAATCTGAGGGCAGTTTCCAGAGCTTCTCGCATCAATTCTGGCTGCTGCTCAGACAGTTCTGCCAAAATCTCTACACGATATGTCCCGAAAAGACAGCGGATAGCCTCCAATACCTCTTCCATTGACTCCGGTTGCAGAAATTTGGCTAGGCTGCTGAAAATAGCCGCCCGAAAAGCCGGAACTTTAATCCTGCGGGCGGTCTCCACTGCTTCGCCAATCAACCCTGGCTGATGCTCGACAAAAGTGCAAAGAGCTAATGCACGAAAATACTCGTCTTGAATACTACGCGTGGACTCCAGTGCTTTTTCCACCAACTCCACCGGTAAATGTTTGAACAAAACTCTTAAAGCACCTGAGCGAGAGGACTCGCTTTGAATCCTACAGGCGGCCTCCAGTGCTTCACCCAATAATTCCTTATGGTGCTCGGATAGATCTATGAGCTTCAACGCACGATCAAACTCATCTTGAATCCCAATGGCGGTCTTCAGTGCTTCATCAAGTAACTCCGGCTGACGCTTAGATAAAGCTCCCAGCGCGTTTGCACGAAAGGAAGCATTCTGAATCCCACGAGCGACCCCTAGTGCTTCACCCATCAATTCAGTCGGCAGATACTTGTATAGGGCTCTTAGTGCATCCGCGCGAAGAGGCTCAGATTGAAATCCGCGTGTGACCTCTAGTGCTTCACCCGTCAACTCCATCGGTAGATGCTTGCACAGGGTTCTCAGTGCATTCGCGCGAAAAGACTCAGATGGAATCTTGCGAGTGGATTCCAGTACTTCTCCCATCAGCTCCGTGGGTAGATGCTTGCACAGGGCTCTAAGAGCTTCTACTCGTTTGCTTTCCTCTTGAGCCTGAAAAGCATAGGCAAGTCCTTGGACCGGTGACCAATAGTCCTTTTCCACTAGCGCAGCAATCAGCTCGGCAGGAATATTAATAGCCATGCTGTTTAGGGAGGTGACAATTGTCGCGTAGCGAAGCTGCAACACGACAGACTCAGACGGATCGGACCCTAGCAAACATTTGGCCCTCTCCCAGCCCCGAGCCACATCGCGGACAAAATACGACAATTGCCCCAGGCGGTCACAAGTTTCGTACCAACCATTGCGGCCTTCCTCTGTGGTCTCCGCAAGCAACTTGTGAAGTGCTTCATCCCACCCCGCTTGCTCCATGTGCCAAGTCAAGTAACCGTGAATGTAGCCATCATCTGGTAATTGACACCACTGTCTATCAGGAGCAATTGCCCGATAGCGTTTGAGTAGTTGTGCATGGGCTTCTTGTACAGTCAAGCCCAATCCTGGCAAACCGCCATCCACCTTTCCGTTCTGCTGCAGTAACTTCTGCGCCGCGTCGTGCATCAAGTCGTGCAATCGGAAGGTAGGTCTTCGATCCACTCCCTCTGCCAGTGGCAACAGCAATGCTTTTGCTCGCAGTTGCAAGAGTGCTCTAGCTGCACGCCCTTCATTCATCTGCCAAAGAGTTGCTGCCATCTTTGCTGTAATGGGCACATCCTCCGGCAACACCCCCATCCAGGCAAACTGGTGTAGTTGCTCAACACGCAACCGCTTCAAACTCAAATTGAATGAAGCAGCTAGACTACACTTTTTTCGAGTTGATTCATCACGAGCAAAATCTGCATCGAACCGTTCTAGCTCCAGCCGTTCGTGCTTCAAATCCTCAATCAGATCTTCAACAATCACCCCTTCGCCCAACTGCACCGAAGCCAATTCCAACGCCAGAGGCAAATCTCCTACTATGTGCGCCAGCTCGGCAGTTAATTCTTCTTGTCCTGAAATGAATGCTCCAGCAGACTTTCGCAGCAGGTCAATCGACTGTTCACGCGTCAGTTCCTGCAACCTTACGTATTCGGCTCCTGCAACTTGAGCCTCACGAGTTGTCACCAATACCCGCGTGCGATCACTTCCCACTTGAAACGGACTAACATGATCTGCATTCCAAGCATCATCCACCACAAGCAACATGCTCTTGCCTCGCAAAAGAGTGCGCAGGTGTGAAGATGCGACTTCAGCGGTGGTGGGCTTAAAGTCGCGATCGCCCAAAGCCTGAATCCAACCACTCAAGAGCGACAACACATCAGGCTGCTGGCCCAATGTCGCCCAAAGAATGCCATCAACAAAAAACTCTTGAACATCGGCATCCCGAGCCAGGTCTGCTGCCAAGGTAGATTTTCCAATGCCTCCCAAGCCGTGAATCGCACTCATGACCAGCGTCCCAGTCTGAATTTCAGCTATCAGGAGGTCACTTTTCAGACGCTCAAGTTCTTTTGGACGTTGAACGAAGTGACGCGGAAGCGGTGGAGCTTGAAATGGAATTCCAATCCGTGAACCAGATCGTGAATGAGAAGCTTTTTTATCTTTTTCTTGTACCCACCTCGACCATGCAGATGAGATGTCAATCGTAGACGGCTCGCGATCGAACCAACCAACAGTCAACTTTCTCTGCAGGAGATCGCGCCACTTTCTGATTTCAGGATCTTTATCTAATTCGTCAAATCTCCGCCTCCACTCAGCATCCTCGTCCAACAAGAAAACGAGAATGTCGAGCCCTCTTTCTATCGCCGCCTCATATTCAAGCTGAGTAATGCTCTTGGTTTCACCATCCGGAACGTAGCCCCGCCGAAAACCGACCAAAAGCACACAAAGGTCGCAACCAACCAGCCGTTCTACAGAGAGAGCCTTCGGTTCCTCTGGGGCAGCCGTCCAATCCTCCATCGCCACCACATCCACGCCAGCTTTTCGCAACTCAGCGATCACGTATTTTCGGTGTTCTTTGAGGTCTTCGTAAGTGGAGGACAGAAAGGCGCGATATGGCATCAATCAGTTCGATCGACAAAAGCACACAAGCTAATCTAGACGCTACATCATCTATCTATCCGACACAGATTGAGTAGATGATGCAATTTATGCCAACTAAAGTAGTTCGGTGGTTCCCATCAGGTACCGATCGCACTCCCGAGCAACCCCACGTCCCTCATTGATGGCCCACACCACCAAACTCTGACCTCGACGACAATCCCCCGCCGCAAACACCCCCGGCACGCTGGTCACATACTCCTCATGAGCCGCTTTCATATTGCTACGCCCGTCCTGCTCCAAGCCAAGCGCGTCAATAATCGGCTGCTCCGGCCCCAAAAAGCCCATCGCCAATAACACCAGATCCGCCGGTAGCACCTGCTCCGTCCCCGCAACGTGCTTCGGAATAAACCGGCCATTCTCATCCTTGGCCCATTCCACCTCAACCGTATGAACGGCCTTCAACGTCCCGTTCTCATCCCCCTCAAACTTAGTCGCCGTCCGCACGTAGGCACGCGGCTCGTGCCCAAACATCGCCTCCGCCTCTTCTTGGCCGTAATCCATCCGGT
The DNA here is from genome assembly GCA_039817825.1 of Cyanobacteria bacterium J06642_12. Taxonomy (GTDB): domain Bacteria; phylum Cyanobacteriota; class Cyanobacteriia; order Thermostichales; family PCC-7336; genus PCC-7336. The sequence continues at coordinate 13,253 of JBCBVA010000039.1, forward strand.
AAATCTTAGGCCACTCTGGCCAGGGGTTGCTGGGGGCACGAGTCTCTGGGGGCTTGGGCATAATCTCAAGCTGGGTCACGCTCTTACAGCCGTGACGCACAGACGTTCCCACACAGTCCGTTCCGGTATCGCCACCACCAATGATGACCACATTTTTACCAGCAGCCGAAATGTAATTCTCCCCTGGATTGCCGTCCAACACCGCTTGAGTATTGGCTGTTAGGAACTCCATCGCAAAATGAATCCCCTTCAAATCCCGCCCCTCAATCGGCAGGTCGCGAGGGCGAGTGGATCCCGTGCACAGCACCACAGCATCAAAATCATTCACCAAATTTTCCACAGGCAGATCCTTGCCGATCTCCGTATTGCAAACAAAGGTCACCCCCTCCGCTTCCAACACATCCAGACGGCGCTGCACCACCTGCTTCTTATCCAACTTCATATTGGGAATGCCGTACATCAGCAATCCACCGGGGCGGTCTGCTCGCTCGTACACCGTCACCCAATGGCCTGCCGAATTGAGCTGGTCCGCCGCAGACAATCCTGCTGGTCCGGAACCCACAACCGCCACCTTCTTCCCCGTCCGCTTGGCCGGAGGGGTGGGGCTAATCCACCCTTCTTGCCAGCCCTTCTCGGCAATCGAATACTCAATATTCTTAATCGTTACCGGCGGCTCGATAATCCCCAGCACGCAAGCCCCCTCGCAGGGGGCCGGACACACCCGTCCCGTGAACTCAGGGAAGTTGTTGGTCTTGTGTAGGCGATCGAGCGCTTCCTTCCAGTGGCCGCGATAAATCAAGTCATTCCACTCGGGAATCAGATTGTTAATCGGACATCCACTGGCCGCCCGATTCATCTCCATACCGGTGTGGCAAAACGGCGTACCGCAATCCATGCAGCGAGCCCCCTGATCGCGCAGGCTCTCATCCGACATCGGTAGGTGAAACTCATCCCAATTGCGGATGCGATCGACCGGAGAGACTTCGTCAGCAACTTCGCGCAGGAATTCAATAAAGCCGGTTGGTTTGCCCATGGGTCTGTCTTCGATATTTGGGGATGGGTGGTCAGTAATAGATGAGTGTTGTCGGAGTCCGTAGACAGACTCCGACCATTCCGCTCGACTTAGCTACCGCCGATGCGGGCGATATCGCGGGCGTTTTCTTCAAAGGCGGCAGACATGGCATCGTCACCGCTGAGGCCATCGGCCAGCGCCTTCTGGATGTGCCGAAGAACACGCTTATAATCGCGGGGCATGACTTTGACGAACTTGGGCAGCATCTCGTCCCATTGCTTCAAAACGCGATCGCCCTTTTCGCTCCCGGTTAACTTGACGTGAGTGGCGATCGCCTCCCGCACCTCGCGAATGTCGTCCGGCTCTACCAACTGCTCCATATCCACCATCTCGGTGTTGCAATGGTTGGCAAAATCTCCGGCCTCGTCCAGAACGTAGGCCACGCCGCCACTCATACCCGCCGCAAAGTTGCGACCGGTGGGGCCAATTACAATCGTCTGCCCCCCCGTCATGTACTCGCAGCCGTGGTCGCCAATTCCTTCGACTACTGCCCGTACCCCGGAGTTCCGCACGCAGAACCGCTCGCCAGCCAAACCGCGAATGTAAGCTTCGCCACCCGTCGCTCCGTAAAAAGCGACGTTACCGGTAATGATGTTCTCCTCCGCCACAAAGGTGGATTCCTTCGGCGGATAAAGCACGATCTTGCCACCGCTCAGGCCTTTGCCCGTGTAGTCGTTGGCATCCCCTTCCAGTTCGAGGGTCACCCCTTTCGGAACAAAGGCTCCAAAGCTCTGACCGGCACTGCCCTGGAAATGCAGGTGTACCGTATCCTCTGACAACCCATCCCAATGGCGCTTGCTGATTTCGTTGCCCAAAATCGTGCCCACCACTCGATTGACATTGCGAATCGGTAGGGAGGCGCTGACTTTCTCGCCGTTTTCGATCGCCGGCTGGCACAAGTCCAGCAGCGTCGTGATGTCCAGAGACTTATCCAGTCCGTGGTCTTGAGGAATCTGGCAGTAACGGCCAATGTCAGGGGCAACGTTTGGTTGGTGCAAAATTGCCGAAACATCAACCCCTTTGGCTTTCCAATGGTCGATCGCCTGCTTTGGCTCCAACACGTCAGTGCGACCCACCATCTCGTTAATGGACCGGAAGCCCAGCTCCGCCATAATTTCCCGCAGCTCTTGAGCAATGAACTTAAAGAAATTGACGGTGTGCGCGGGGTCGCCCGTGAAGTGCTTGCGCAGGTTGGGATCTTGAGTGGCCACCCCAACGGGACAGGTGTTTTTGTGGCAGACGCGCATCATGATGCAACCCAAGGAGACCAAGGGAGCGGTGGAGAAACCATATTCCTCGGCTCCCAGCAGGGTGGCGATCGCCACGTCCCGACCGGTCTTCATCTGGCCGTCCGTTTCCACAGCAATCCGGCTACGCAGGTTATTCAGCACCAAAGTCTGGTGGGTTTCCGCCAGCCCCAATTCCCAGGGCAAACCAGCGTGCTTAATCGAGGTCTGCGGAGAAGCCCCCGTACCGCCGTCAAAGCCCGACACCAATACAACATCGGCGTGCGCTTTCGCCACACCCGCCGCAACGGTACCCACACCCACTTCCGACACCAACTTGACGCTAATGCGAGCCTTGCGGTTGGCATTTTTGAGATCGTGAATCAGCTGAGCCAAATCCTCAATCGAGTAAATGTCGTGGTGGGGTGGCGGTGAAATCAAACCCACACCGGGGGTGGAGTGACGCACCTTGGCAATCCAGGGGTAGACCTTCTTGCCGGGGAGCTGTCCGCCTTCACCCGGCTTGGCCCCCTGCGCCATCTTGATCTGAATTTCCTTTGCCTGAGATAGATACAGGCTGGTCACCCCAAAGCGACCGGAAGCCACCTGCTTGATGGCACTGTTCTTAGAGTCCCCTCGATCGTTCGTCCAGGTGTACCGTTCGGGATCTTCTCCCCCTTCACCGGTATTAGACTTACCGCCAATCCGATTCATGGCGATCGCCAGCGATTCGTGGGTCTCCTTCGAGATCGATCCGTAGCTCATAGCCCCCGTCTTGAAGCGAGACATAATCGCCTCAATCGGCTCCACCTCGTCCAACGGTACGGAGTCCCGTTGCTTGAACTGCAGCAAATCGCGAATGCGGAAGTATTGCTTGCCGCGACCGTTAATCTGGGCGGCGTACTGCTTGTACAGCTCGTAATCCCCCTGACGCACCGCCTGCTGCAACAGGTGAATGGTCTGCGGATTGAGCAGGTGCTCTTCCCCGTCCTTGCGCCATTGGTACTCACCCCCCACATCCAAAGTGTGGTCTGGGGTGACGCGCTCGGGGAAGGCGTGACTGTGGCGTAGAATGGCTTCCTTCGTCAACACCTCTAGGTCGGCTCCCTCCAGACGGGAGGCGGTCCAACTGAAGTACTTGTCAATTACGGATGAATCGAGACCGATCGCCTCGAAAATCTGCGCTCCGCGATAGCTCTGGATGGTGGAAATCCCAATCTTGGAGCCAATCTTAATGACGCCCTTGGTGACCGCTTTGACGTAGTTCTTGCAAGCCTTGGCGTACTCCACCCCTTTCAGGCTGCCGTCGGCAATCATTCCTTCGATCGTCTCGAAGGCCAGATAGGGGTTGATGGCGCCGCAGCCGTAGCCCAACAGAACGGCAAAGTGATGCACCTCGCGAGGTTCGCCCGATTCGAGGATTAACCCAACCCGAGTCCGATTGCCATTACGAATCAGATGGTGGTGCAAGCCTGCGACAGCCAGCAATGCCGGAATGGGAGCGTGATTTGCATCGATATCGCGATCGCTCAACACAATCAGGTTGCTACCCGCAGCAATGGCATCGTCAGCTCTCTGGCAAATAGACGAGATCGCCGCTTCCAACCCAGCCACCCCAGCCTTGGGATCGAACACCATTGGCAGGGTTACGGAGGAAAAATGAGGATTATTAATATCCTCCAGCTTGGCCAGGTCTTCGTTACTAATCACCGGAGTCTTCAGTTCGATCAGTCGGCAACTTTCCGGTTCCGGCTGCAATAAATTACGCTCGCTGCCAATCGTCGTCACCGGCGACGTCACAATCGCCTCTCGAATCGAGTCAATCGGCGGATTCGTAACCTGGGCAAACAATTGCTGGAAGTAGTCGTACATCAGCTTGGGGCGATCGGACAGCACCGCCAGCGGCGTATCCGTCCCCATAGCACCAATCGCTTCCACACCGTTCTGAGCCATCGGCGTCAGCAACAAGCGCAACTCTTCAAAGGTGTAGCCAAAGGCTCGCTGGCGTTGCGACAACGGCATATCCGCTTGCGCATCCACCGCAGCGGTCACCTTTGAACTGGTGGCTGGCAGGTCGTCCAACGTCAGCAAGTTGCCATCCAACCACTCTTGATAGGGCTGCGCCGACGCAATCTCGCTCTTAATTTCTTCATCCGCAATAATCCGCCCTTGGTTCATATCCACCAAGAACATCCGTCCGGGCTCCAGGCGGCCCTTCTTCGCCACCTGGTCGGGCTCGACGGGTAATACCCCAGCCTCAGAGGCCATAATCACCCGGTCATCTTTGGTGACGTAGTACCGAGAAGGGCGCAGCCCGTTGCGATCGAGCACGGCCCCCATAACACTGCCGTCGGTGAACGCGATCGATGCTGGACCGTCCCACGGCTCCATCAAACAGGAGTGGTATTGGTAGAACGCCTTGCGAGCGCCACTCATGGACTCGTGCCCGGACCAAGGCTCCGGAATCATCATCATCACGGCATGGGGCAGCGATCGCCCGGACAGGGTCAACAGCTCCAACGTGTTATCAAAAATCGTCGAGTCGCTGCCATCAATATTGATAATCGGCTGCGCCTTCTCCAGATCCTCACCAAACAGCTCCGACTCAAACATCGACTGGCGAGCGTGCATCCAGTTGATGTTGCCGCGCAGCGTATTGATTTCACCGTTGTGGGCGATGTAGCGATAGGGGTGGGCCCGTTCCCAACTGGGGAAGGTGTTGGTACTGAATCGAGAGTGCACCAGCCCCAGCGCGCTTTCCATATCCGGATCGCTCAAATCCAGATAGTATTTGCCCACCTGTGCTGGCATCAGCATGCCCTTATAAACCATCGTCCGGCAGGAAATGCTGGCGGGATACCAGTAGCGATCGATGCCGGGCTTGCAAATGGCTCCGTGGGCCAGCTTGCGGATCACGTACAGCTTGCGTTCAAAGGCTAGCTCGTCTGCAACACCATCCCCGCGCTGGATGAATGCTTGCTCCATGAACGGCTCGCTCGCCTTGGCCGTCTCCCCCAAGCTGGAGTTATCGGTAGGAATGTCACGCCAACCGATGACGGACTGACCCATGTCAGCCACCACTTTTTCGAATGCCTTGCGACTGGCCTGTCGCTCCTCTGGGTTGGGGGATGCAAACACGTTGGCCACGCCATAATGCCCGAGCTCGGGCAGCGTAAATCCTTCAGCGGCTGCCACCTTCTGCAGAAATTTATGGGGCAGTTGCATCAAAATGCCTGCCCCATCTCCAGTATTCGGTTCGGCTCCCACCGCCCCCCGATGGTCGAGATTCAACAGAATCGTCAACGCCTGCTCGACAATGTCGTGGGAAGGCTGCCCCTTCATCTGCACGACAAAACCGACTCCGCAAGCATCGTGCTCAAACTGAGGATCGTAAAGCCCCTGCTTGGGAGGTGAAATGGTGTGAGTCATTCGATGTATTGACTGAGTTGTATGTAATGGGGAAGCGGCGGAAAAACTGGAAAAACCGTGCAGATATGCTAGCTGAAGTTTTCGAGAACAGATATTAAGAAGTATTCAGATGAAGCCTTAAATTTCCGTTACCCTCCAGTCTGAGTTCGGTAGCCCTGATTCCCAGCCCTTCGCCCACATTGGGAGAAAGGAGCAAGAGTCCCTCAACCCTAATGCTGTCGTTGCGCTGCAAGGCACTTCACCGACTCCAGTAGTTTCGTCGAACTCACGTTCTCCAAGGCATTGCCGATCGCGATACTCACTCGACGATCTACATCTCCCCATAAATATCTACCCATAAATACAGAGAAGCCATGGCGAGGACAATTGCCTTCACCATGGCTGACGTGCAGTATTCAGTTCGCAAACTGACTGCTGAGGCGATCGCCCTTCCCTCTACATCAGAGGTTGGAGCAATCTGAGTCTGAACTATACGGCCTGTGCTACGCGAGCAGACATAACTTCTGCCAAGAGTGCAGCAACTTCAGGACGAGAGAACTCGGGGGGAGGAGTCTTGCCTTCCCGCAGCATAGCTCTCACCTTGGTACCGGAGAGGTGAACGCGATCCTCTGGGCCAGCAGGGCTGGTCTTGGAGGTAGCCATGGTGCTGGTCTTCTTGCAGTAGAAGGCGTGCTCGAACTTCAGGGGAGTAATTCCCAGTTCGCCAGGCTCAAACTCATCAAAGATATGTTGAGCATCGTAGGTACCGTAGTAGTCGCCGACACCCGCGTGGTCGCGGCCCACGATGAAGTGGGTGCAGCCGTAGTTCTTACGAATCAAGGCGTGGAAAATCGCTTCGCGAGGACCGGCATAGCGCATGGCAGACGGGTTAATCGCCAGCGTGACGCGATCCTGAGGGAAGTAGTGCTCCATCATGATTTCGTAGCACTGCATCCGAACGTCAGCGGGGATGTCATCGCTCTTGGTTGCGCCCACCAACGGGTGCAGGAACAGACCGTCAACGATTTCCAGAGCGCACTTTTGGATGTACTCGTGAGCGCGGTGGATGGGATTACGGGTTTGGAAACCAACAACGGTTTTCCAGCCCTTCTCCACAAACATCTTGCGGGACTCGGCGGGGTCGATCTGATAGGAGGGGAACAGAGGATGGGGATCGCGCTCTAGCAGGAGCACGGGGCCAGCCAGATTGACGTTGCCCTGGTCGTAGATCACCTTGACGCCGGGGTGCTTGTCTTCAGTGGTGCGATAGACGTGCAGCGCTTCTTTTTCTTTGTCAGGAACGAACTTTTCAGTCAGCTCCATGGTGCCCAGCAGGCGGCCTTCAGCGCTGGTCAAACCGATGGTCTGACCAATCTCGAAGGCATCGGCAACTGCTTCAGTCACGGGAAGGACAACGGGAATGGCCCAAGCCACGCCGCTGCTGAGGTGCATATCGGTGACGACAGACGAGTAGTCTGCTTCACTCATGAATCCCTCAAGAGGGCTGAAACCGCCGATCGCGATCATTTCCAAATCGGACTGCGCGCGGGCATCAATAGTAACTTTGGGCAAAGAATCTGCTTTCGCCAGAATTTCGGCGCGCTGTTCTGCGGTGGCAATTCGGTTAATCAGCGTGCCGCCGTGGGCTGCGATCGTTTCAACAGATTCGCTCATTGTGGCCCTCCTGGTTGGTCATTCGTGAAGAAAGTTAACATGAACAGCCTACATCGACGTTGTCCGTTTCTCCTGTAGGAGTGGTAACGATCGCTATTTAGAGAACAACCGGTATTTGCGAGTTTCCGTGGTTATCGCTATCAAACTTCCGTAGTTTCCCGACTAGCTCTGAATGGGGGAATGTGATACCGATCTACGACGTGTGTGAAACTGCTGACATTTTTTTGTCAGAAATGGGTATGGAAAACTCGCTAGGGGGGAAATTTTGACGATCTACAATCTCCCCTGGAGAGTTCCCGACCCTTTTTGGGACAAATCAAGGCTGCCATAGCAGTGGCCATCCCCTGCAAACAGGCCAGACAGTCCATCCCTGACTATGAATAGCAGCCTTTGCCTGAACTGAAATGGCAAGCGCCATTGCTGTCTCCACTCTCTAGATTTTAGCTGCGGGTTGCGGTGCCCAGAAGCGCTTGCAAGCCAGTAGTAGTTGTCTACCTGTTGTGATTTCGTCTCTGTCGGGGTTGTCTATTGGGCCTCTCGAAGGTTGTATGTGCGCTTCCGTTTGCCACTCCCGATCGCGCGATTGGCGCTGAGTTGGCGAATGTTTCTGGATATTCGATCTCTTCTGGCTGTGCGGGGAGATCGAACAGGGATGCTAAAGCTGCTGCGTACTGAGGATCGCTTGCCGATGGCAGTATGTCTGACCCTGTCAACGAAATGAACTCGCCCCCCAAACCGGATACATCCATCGGAACGGTCACATCCGGGAGGAGGCCGCTACGATGCAAGTTCTCGCCATTGGGAGTGCGATAGCTGGCGGTTGAGATGGCCAAACAGGAGTTGTCAGGCAGCATGTACAAGGTTTGTACGACCCCTTTACCAAACGTGCGCGTTCCCACCAGCGTGGCGCGATCCGCATCGCGCAATGCCCCGGCCAAAATTTCACTAGAGCTGGCCGACCCTCCGTCCACCAGTAGCGACAGTGGTTTATCGGTCAGAGGGGCTTGTCGATCGACAATGCGCCGCACCCGATCGCGATCGTGCACCGTAACGATGGTTTCCCCGTCTAAAAACATCTCCGCAATCGCCGTTCCCGCCTCTAACAACCCGCCAGGGTTTGACCGCAGATCCAGTACGTACCCGTCCACCGCTTGAGATTCCAGATCGGCAATGGCAGCCTTCATATCGTCTGCTGCGCGATCGTCAAATCGAGCTAGCCGAATGTAGCCCACTCGTCTCTCGGTGTTTCTGTTATCAGTATTTCTGTTCGCTTGCTGGACTGAGCCCCGCTCGGAGACTGCTGGATAGCTGTGTACCGCATAGCTGACTGACGGTAGTGCCAAGTCCGTCCGCACCACCTCCACGTCAATCCGCTGACTATTCCGCATCAACGTCAGATTGACCGTACTGTTTTCCCGCCCCTGAATCTGTCGCAGTGTCTGGGCAGCAGACCACCCTTCACTATTGCGTCCGTTGACGGCCACAATGACATCTCCCCGCACAATTCCTGAATAAAATGCCGGCGAGCCCAGCAATGGAGGAGCCGAAACGGTTGGTGTATCCTCCGCTCCCAACACCAAGCGAATACCAATATCCGCTGCGTTTCCAGACACGCTCTCCTGCATTGCCTCAAACTCGGAGGGGGACAGTAGGTAGGTGTAGGGGTCGTCTAGATATTCCAAAGCCCGGGCAATATCCGCTCGGGCCTCAGCTTCATTTGTATAGGTTTGGGACCGTAAGCGATCGCGCTGGCGCACCCACTCGGCAGATACGGTGTCGTTGTCCAGGTGTCGGCTGTCGATGAGCTGCACGACATCATCAACGAATGCCCGCGCATCGTCAGACTCGCCAGCGAGTGCGAGTGGTGTAACAGGAACTGTAATGGAGGCGGCAAGAATGGCAAAACTGGTAACCGTTCGAGAGAAGAGGCTCAGCGGCTTCATATAAGGAGTCAAAGAAGTGGGGAGTCAAGCCGTGATGACGGCAAAAGGGCTGCATTAGAGACAACCCATCAAAGGTGCAAAGTGCCCAAATCGCTCCACTGATGATGTTTAAAACACAGCCAGGAATCCTAGGTAGTTTGGTTAGAAACTACCGTCACGGCTCCTGTCTTCAACGGGAATGCCACCGCTGGATTGTCACCGCCGGATTGCCACCGTTCATTCTGTGGAACTCAATCACGCACGCAACTATTGAATAGAGCTACGTAATTGATGGGGCTTACATGGATGTAGTTAACATGCCCGGAAACCTGCCTACGGTAGCCCAGGACACTTTTATAAAAAACTCGACAATCCGATGTCGGGTAAGGCAGAGAGTGTTTTGCCTCGCATAGTGTTGGTACGTGTTGGGGTATCGCTAGGTTCATGCCCCGCTCAAATCGTTTGGGCAAGCGGGTAGTGTTCGATACTTATGATGAAGGGGCAAGGGTCCCAATCGCGGCTATCAACAGCTCGTAATATTGGAGATCGAGGGTCAGAATTTCATCTGGAATGTGGCTGGTGCGGACGTATAAGACCTCGTCACCGGGAGCAAACTCAAGAGTCAGCGGATCGTTGGCAACTCCCTCGACAGGCGATACGCGGATGCTGATAGCCGAACTGTCTAACAGGGAGGTCGCCGTGGGGTCATCGACGGGTAAGAAGGAATTGGCACGAGCATCTTGCAAGGGAATGAGAAATTCTTCAATCGCGATGGTGCGATCGGATTGACCGCTGACATCCCATTGGTCTGCCGTTGTGTCGGGGGCTGTGGAGGGGGAAAGGGTGATGTCTTGGGAGAGATCGGAGGATGAGATGGCGATCTCACCAATCAAAGCAGAAGATAGCTGCCCCAAACTGCGATCGCGCAAGTCCAATTCGGTGGTAGCGATCGCCTCTAACGTGGAAGCTTCGATCGCCACGATGCCGGCGCGCTCGCTAGACATAGCATGACGCGCTGTGGGAGTGCCTGGAACGGGCTCTCCGATGGAGATGGTTTGGGTGCTGCCGTCGGTGAGGGTGACCTCGATCTGCAGTGACGGGGTCTCCAGTCCGTATTCGGCTAGGTTCTCTTGGGTTTCTGCCACAAATTGGCTGGCCTGTAAATATTGCGTTTGGGATAGGGTATCGGCGATCGCTTCGTCGCTGAGCAAGACATCCGGGCGATCGCTCAGTTGCCAATTGCCCTCCTGCTGGTCGAGTTCGACGGTTTCATCGGGGCCAATGACGGTCAACGCCTGCACGAGATCGGGCGTCCAATCCACCAGACTCTTATCTCGCAAGGCAAATAGACTCGTGGACAGTTGCGAGGTCAGAGCAATATCCAGCACCCGAACCGGGCCGTCATCCACCTGCAAATACTGACCGGTGTCGTCAAATGTCAACCCACCGACACGGATGGTTGAAGTTCCGCCAGCATGACGGAGAACAATCGTTTGTTGGGGAGTGGACAACCCAAATGCCTCTAACTCGTCTGGGGAAAAGGTATCTTCATTGGTGCTGGCCTCTAGACCGCTGCTGGCATCTGTATTGCCCGTAATGGCTGGCGCATCGGCAGACGTCAGAACGGTAATAATCGACTGCACGACTAACGGTTCGGCAGGTGCCTCCACCGGTTCCAAGAGCTGCCAGCGATCGCTGTCATCTTTCACGAGAGAAACCGCCAGATTTCCTTCCTCAATCTCCAGCCCCTCCACCTCTTCGGCGGTAACGGTGAGTAACTGCTGCGCTTGCAGTTGTTGCTGTTGTCGGACTCGCTGGGGGCCAAGCTCTACAATGGTGACCCCCACTCCGCACAGCAGCGCGATGCCCACCAGGATTGCCGTGTTGCGTTTCATCGGAACTCCTCTCACCGCTTGTCATGTCCAGTTGCCAATTAGCGCCCAATTCGCGATCACCGGATCGAGACTGAGATCCATACCCGGTCCCATCCGGCGAGCGGCCTTCTAACGACGTCTCCACCACTGCGCGGCCCCAAAGGACAGCGCGCTGGCTGGCAGCAGAACAACGGTCAACAATCGCAGCCATTGCACTCCTGCCGGACTGATGGTGAATCGACGATTGGTGGGGGATTTGGGGCGAATAGTGATGGCTTCCGTACGGTTGGAGAGCCAGTTAATCGAATTTAAAAACAGGTCGCCGTTGCCCAGTTCAGTAAAGTTACCGTCGGCGGCAAACTGAGAGTTACCAATTACCACCAGTCGGGACTCGTCTTCGGATGCTTCGTCCGATTCGTCAGCCGGTATATCGTCGGGGCCGTCATCTGTGACAGGAGTCTCTTCTGGGGTGGAAGCGTCTGTCTCTGTAGGTTCGGTTTCTGCTAGAGGGATATCTATATCTGCCGATTCGGATTGGTCTGCTAGAGCAGATTCATCATCCACCGCTTCAGTTCTGGCTTCAGTCGTTGCGTCAGTAGCGGCAGCAGCCTCGGGATCTGCCGGCTCGTCTGTTGCTTCTGGAGAGTCTTCCGGTGTAGTTGCTTCGGCTGCTGATAAGGTTTCTGACTCTTCGGTTTGAGGAGCACCTGCTTGGGTTGCAGGCGAGGTCGCAGGTCGAGTGAAGGCCAATCCCAGCGTGAGCGGGCCTTGGATGTCGGTCTCGGGATCAAACGCCACGTTCGGGTCATCTAAATTTGTCTCTCCCCAGCTGCGATCGCCGCTAACCAGCAGTGCAGTAGCCATCGTGTCATCAGCCGCCGTCAACGAACGAGCTAACGGGAAGAAACTAGCTAAGTTTTTGTCCGCCAGTGGAGTGGTGATCGGGTGGTCGCCATAGCGGGTTACCAGCGGAATATACGGCCCCTGGCCAAACTCACGACTGATTTGGTTAATATCCACCACTACGTCATCCACCAACTGCACCCCCCAGTCTTCGTACAAGGCATCGAGTTCTGGAGCGGCAATCGGGTTGACTAATAGCAAGACTCGTCCGCCGCCATTCAAATAGGCTTGCAAGCTCTGGACTTCGGCCGATAACCAGGCCGTTTCAGGGGCCGCAACCACAACAACGGATGCATCTGCGGGCACGGTTTCGCGCTCAATCAGGTTAAGAGGAGCGGTGCCAAACCCGTCTTCTTCTAACGCGGCGATCGCCTGTGACATGGCCGCAGCATTGTCCTGTTGCTCCAAAGGCATTTCACCATGCCCCTGCACGAAATACACGGTTCTCTGCTCGGTGTTGGTCAACTGAATCAGAGTGGGGGTTAAAACTCGCTCCAGCGTGGCAGGAGCAGGAATGGGAAATTGTTCGGAGCGATCGCCAGTTTGCACCACAATCGATTCTCGAGCATTCAGGTTGAGCTGGCGGGCCAGGCCTGGATTGCTGTCGGGATCGACGAATTGGAAGGAGAACTGTTCGGGATTAAGCCGGCGAAACTGCTCTAGGCGATCGCGAATCTCCGGTATGGTTCCACCACTGAATATGGTGACCTCCACCTTGAATGGCAATCCCTCCACAACGGTTTGAGTTTGGGGGGCTAGGGTAAACAGTTTGGCTTCACTCAGATCGAGCTGAGTAGAGTAGCGGGTCGCCACAACGTTGAGGGCAATCAAAATAACCGCAACAGCCACCACCGAGGTGATGGCATTGAGATTGCTTTGGGTGGAGCGTAGCCCCACAAACGACCGCAAGAGATCGAGATGGGTAAACACCCACAGCAGCACCAGCACTAACCCTGCCACTAACAGTGCTGTGGTGATGGGAAACGAGCCCTGACCTGCCAGTAGGAGGGCCAATCCAACGGCAATCGCAGTCAACCCAATAGGTGCTGACCAATCGGAAAATCGCCGCATGCACTCTTCCTCACTAGCAATTCGTAGGTTCTGTTCAAGCGATGGTCTATGGCAAAAAACAATTTCAGGTCAAGGGCTGCACCGCTTGAGTCGAGATCCGCATCTATTTACCTAGCTCGCAAACGACTGTTAGACAGAGGCGAGCTTAGGATTCAGATGGTTTCAGGACACCCGTGTTTTGAGACATAGACAGCTTCAATCTCCGGGCGTTTTTAGGCCGCAGACGATCGCCAAAAGTCAGAGCTGAGTTTAACCGAAGCGATAGTGCTTTCTCACATCCTTAACAATCTTCCAAGTGCAGCTCATACCCGCCGGAAACGTGACCAGGTCTCCTTCCCCTATCGAAATGGGCTCTCCACTGTCTGGGGTCACAATGACTTGACCGGTGAGAAAAAAGCAGGTCTCGGATTCTGCATAGGTCCAAGGAAACTCGGAAACGTCTTTTGTCCAGATCGGCCAACTGGTGACGTTTAGCTCGGCCAACGTTTCGGAAGACGGCTGATGATTGACGCTCAAGGTGGTCACGATCGCACGCTTACTGGGGGGATGGATTGATAATGATAATTGCCGACACCAGTAAAGCATTTAGTTGCTGGAGCGTTCGCAGTGGTGTCACGGGACTATTGTTGCCACGCATATGCAGCTCTGTACTCAAGGAAACGCGATCGCCAGCTGACCAATCAGACTTGTCGAGGCCAACCCTTCTATAGCTTTCGGCAATCAGCTATGGAGAGTTCTCCAGCCATTTTTCCTGGAAGATCGAGGTTCTGAGCTGTCTCCGCACTCCAGACCTTACAGCGGATTGCTATAGCGGGCGAGCGAACAGTTCGAGAGACTGGAGAAGAACAGTAGCAACTGTGTCTGCACTGTATTGGAGGTGACAGCGATCGCCTTCACCTGCCAGAATAAAGAGTCCTGTTCCAGCGTCCCTCCCTGGCAGCGTCGCCCGTTACGAGAGTTACCAGAACCCATGGCCAAGGTATCCGATCGCATGTTGCTGAGTTTTGAGAAGCCCGTTGCCGATCTCGAACAGCGCATCGAAGAAATTCGCTCTCTGGCGGACGAGAACGAGCTAGAGGCCAGCGATCAGATTCGCCAGCTAGAGCAACGGGCAGCAGAACTCCGCAAAGAAATCTTTTTACGACTCACTCCCGCTCAGCGGTTGCAGGTAGCTCGTCATCCCCGTCGCCCCAGCACCCTCGATTACATCCAGACTATTTGTGACGACTGGTTCGAAATGCATGGCGACCGCCACGGCAGCGATGACCGTGCCTTGGTTGTAGGACTGGCCCGACTGGAGAATCGTCCGGTGGTGATCGTGGGTCACCAAAAAGGGCGAGACACCAAAGATAACGTGCTGCGCAATTTTGGCATGCCCAATCCAGCAGGCTATCGCAAGGCATTACGACTCATCCGACATGCAAACCGCTTCCGGTTGCCCATCCTGACTCTGATCGACACTCCGGGGGCCTATCCGGGAATTGAGGCGGAAGAATGCGGACAAGGGGAGGCGATCGCCGTGAATTTGCGCGAGCTATTTGAAGTAGAAGTGCCGGTAATCTGCACGATTATCGGAGAAGGAGGCTCTGGCGGTGCCCTGGCGATCGGGGTGGGAAACCGCGTGCTTATGTTCGAGCATTCGGTGTATTCGGTGATTTCTCCCGAAGGCTGTGCCGCGATTTTGTGGAAGGATGCCAGCAAAGCCTCGCGAGCGGCTGAAGCCCTCAAGATTACTGCCAAAGACTTGCTCGGCATGGGCATTATTGACGAGATTTTGCCGGAACCCATTGGGGGAGCCCATCAGTCTCCGTTGACGGCAGCTGAGGCGTTAAAGAAAGCCTGGTCCCGCCATTTAAACGAGTTATCTGCGCTAAGCGGTCGGGAATTGCGGGAAGAGCGCTATCAAAAGTTCCGCAAGATGGGAGTGTTTACGGAGTCTCGGGCTACAGCAGGTTAGCCAAATCCTCTAATACGGCTCCGCGAACGCCATAAGTATCGTTCGAAAATCCTACCCATTGGTTTATCGGCGATAGACCAAACAGTCCTCAGATCGACCGCGACACTGGGGGCTTTCGGAATTACCGCACCACACATGCCTTCGAAGTAAATTCTTCAACAACAGATATTACTTTATCCGTATCGATCGGTTTAGTGAGATAGCGATCCGTACCTGAAAGTTTTCCTTTTACCCGATCGAACACCGAGTCTTTTGCAGTAATCATGACCACAGGCAACTCTTTAAAGCGATCTATCCTTCGAATCGTCCTACACACCTCATATCCGTCTATATCAGGCATAGTCACATCAAGCAAAACGAGGGAGATATCGCATTTTTTCAAAATCGCCAAAGCTTCTATGCCATTACAAGCTAAATGAACCTTGTACCGATCGGCCAGAGCTCGTTTCAGCATCGTCCGGACGAT
>JBCBVA010000040.1:0-28819 GCA_039817825.1 Cyanobacteria bacterium J06642_12
CGACCTAAATCTTCCGAAAAACTGAGACCCGGCCTGATGTTCGGACATAAAGTGAAATCCCACTTTCGTATAGACAATTTACTACCCAGCATGTATATAAATCATTCCCCAAGCCATGATGAAATCTACTTTCATTGTGACTTTTTAAAAGTCAAGAATTCATCAATACCGACTGTCGAAAATACTGGCAAATAGCGTCAACAAGAATAGGCTCTAGTAAAAACACCTAATAATGATGAGTCAGGATATTTCTCAAAATTGAGTAGTTTTTCTTATCATTCGAAGATTTTGTTCTCTAAGTTGACTGTCTTTGCGCAGGATTCCTTACATGCATCGAGCTTGCTGCGCACAAAAATTCTGCTTTTTCACTGTTAGAGTCTCCGGTATTCACAAAGCTCGGGATTTAGCTCTCTTCAGCAATAAGGAAAATAGTTCCATCTATACGCAGAACATTGCTGCGTCACCAGGGCCATCTCATAGCAACCAAACAAGCCCCAATCGAATCAGCGCCCTTGAAGGCCGATCGCGAAACAAGCTATGCTCGCCCCAATTCTTTACGGGATAACTCAGTGGCGGATTTGGAGCAGCGTAGAATCGTCGTTAACGACTGCCAGTGGTTTTACTGCCAGGTGCCCCCATCCGGAGCCGAAGAGCGATCGCCCGTTATCCTGCTGCACGACATCCTGGCCCAAAGCTATAGCTGGCGACATCTCCTGCCCGTCCTAGCCGACCAAGGCCACCGCGCGATCGCCCCCGACTGGCCCGGTTACGGCCTCTCCGACAAGCCCGACCCCCGCGAATTCGACTACAGCCCCGCTGGTTTAGAGACATCCCTCGCCGCCTTCATCGACGCCCTAGAACTGGACACCGTCAGCCTAGTCGTCCAAGGCTATCTAGGCGTCTCCGGACTACAATACGCCATCCACCACAGCGATCGCATCGACCGCATCGCGATCGTCAACACCCCCTTCTACTCAGGAGCCAAACTCTCCTTCAAACTGCAGCAATTGGGCTTCCCCTTAGCGGGAGAAATGCTCACTCAAGACCCCCTCTGCGTCGATCGCACCCTAGAAGGCGGTGGCGGCAACGTCGTCCCTGACGCCGATCTAGATATTTACCGCGCCCCCTTCCTCAAAAGCTCCGCCGCCGGACGCGCCCTGCTCTCCACCGTCCGCAAATACAAACTAGCGTCACTACTCCCCGACCTAGAATCAGGCCTCGCCAAACTAGACAAGCCCATGCTTGTTGCCTGGGGGGAAAACGACAGTTGGCTTTCTTGCGCCAAGGCCAAAGACGCCGCCAAAGCTCTCAAAAAAACTGAATTCACCGCGATCGCCAACGCAGGCCACTACGCCCAAATCGACAACAGCGATCGCCTGATCGAGGTCATCCCCCCCTTCTTCCGCCGCCAAGTGTTTTAAGGCTTGCCCCACGAATGACCAATGACCAATGACCAATGACCAATGACCAATGACCAATGATCGAGAACTAAACCCCAATCTGCCACCCCAAAACCTGACCCACCGCCGCCGCCAACGCCACCAACGCCACCCCCACCGTTGAGATCAACCAGATCTTCAACGACTGTTGCTGCGCCAGCAAACCCTCTAGCTCCGATCGCAACTCCTCCACCTGCGTCCCAACATCTCCCTTAAACTGCGACTCGTTCTCCTGTAGGGTGACAATCGACTGGGTATTCAGCCGAATCGCCTCCGGTAACCGTTGCTCCAGCTGAATCAACTGCGAATTCAACAGCGCAAACTCCTCGCGCAACTCCTCTTGCTGAGCCTGCTGGTTTTGACGCTCGTGTAACGCCAGTAGGTTCGTCAACTCCGCTTGAATGGGGGCGATCGCGCTGGAATCCGACTTATCTGCCACCGTGCCCTCTAGTTCGGAGAGAATGTGCCGCAATTGAGTCAGTTCGTCGCGATCGCACTCCCAGCCCTCCTGTAATTGGCGATAATCCCCCTGAAACTGGCGATAGTCCGCCCGTAAATCGTCTACAGCAGACTGCGTGGCCGTTGCCCCTGTAGCAGTCGATTCCGCCCGTGCCCGAATGGTCTCCAACTGCCCCTGCAAACCACGACATTCGGTTTGTAAGGCGGCCAGTTCGTTTTCAAGACCGAGAGATTCCGCTTGCTGCAGCCGCACCGCCAAGATCTCCACCTGCTGTCGCAGTCCTTGTGACTCGGTCTGCAAGGTTGCTAGCTCTTCTGCAATGGTGGTGGCAGAACTGGTGCCTGCAGAGTGATTCTCCCGCAGCTCGGCCTGTACTCGCTCTATCTGCTCCTGCAGTTGGCTGTACTGCGATCGCAAGGAGTCCAGCCCCTCCGCCGTTGCCAGTGCTTCCGATGCATCAGACGATATCGACTCCTGTACCTGCGCCCTCAGTTCATCCATTTGCTCGTGCAGTTCCACCACCGACTGGGTGTTGTAGCGCAACGCTTCCGGTAGCTGCTGCTCTAAAGGAGTAATGGTGCTTTGCAGGGCGTACAGCGTAGTGGCAAACGTGGAGAGTTGATTTTCCAGCTCGAAAGACTTTTCTACAATCGGCTGCAGCGCATCCACATCCGTGCGCAGTTGCACCAGTGCCTCCGATGGCACCTCATCCTCTAGCTCGTTCTCCTCTAGCTCGTTCTCCTCAACCTCCGCATCCCTAACTTCAGCATCCCTGACTTCAACATCACTAACATCAGCATCACTCACAAGTGGTTGGCTAATGCGCTGCTCTAGCTCAGATACCGATGCCATCTGTTGTTCGACTGTCGCCACAGTGTCTTGCAGACGAACCGCGAGCGCCTCTAGCTCTGCTCGCCAGGGTTCATCGTTAGCTGGTTCGGCACCAGCTCCCTCCTCACGTAGCCGTTCTTGCTCGGCCATCTGTTCGAAGCGATCGCTCAGTTGGGTCACATCCTGTCTCAGCGATCGCAAGGTGTCTTCCACCAACTGTCCAGCATGCCCCTGAGTGTCCAGAGAGTCCTGCAGTGCGATCAGTTGGTCCTGAAGACGAGCAATGGTTGAGGCAGTCTCGTCATTCTCTTGGAGAACAGTCAACTGCTGCTGCAATGCTGTGACTTGAGTGTCCAGTTGAACGGCGGTGTCGGTGTTGAACTGAATCACCTCCGGTAGTTGAGCCACCACCGCATCCAACCGCGCCCGAATCTCGTCAATATCCTCCTGCCATAGCGGCACTGGATGTGCGATCGCATCTCTCAGCTCCTGCAGTTGGCCCAGGGCTTTTTCCAGTTCTTGAGCCTCTGCCCGTGTCGCCAGATCCGCCCGCACCTCTTGCAACTCTTCAGCGCTAGCGCGATCGACCACCTTTAGGTCGACGGCATCCATGCGCTTATCGATGTCGTCGTAGGAAATTTCCAACATTTCCAACCGCTCGTCAGCCGCTGTGATCTTGGCTAACTGCGTTTCCAACCGCGCGATCGCCCCACTCACCTCGCTATCGCTGACTGGCTCCTGGACAGCAGTTTCGTCACCGGTATCGGCCCCATCCCGAGCATCTTGCCGATCTCGGTGGTTCTCCAATCCAGCCAGTTTCTCTTGCAAGCTAACAATCGACTGCGTGTTGTACGACACGGCTTCCGGCAACTTCTGCGAGAGACTCTCCAGCTGTTCTGTTAGGTCGGTGACGGCAGCTCGTATGTCTTCTGTATCTGCCTCGTTGGATTCTGCAGGCTCCGCTGGCGCGTCGGGAATGGCATCTAACTGGGTCTTCAATTCCACCTGAGTTGACTGCACCGCAGCGATCGCCTCCTGCAGATCGGTCAGAATCTCGGGGGTGACGGTTGGTTCGGGGCGATCGGCTAACTGGGTAATCCGTTCCTGCAGCCCGCCAAGCTGTTCTTCTAGGCGAGCAGTCGCCTCGGAATTCAGTTGATAAGCGTCGGGAATACGTCTCGACAGCAGCTCAACCGATTTGCGTACCTCTTCCAGATCCACTTCCCACGTGGGCGGCTGCGAGGGCTTCTGTTCCAGTTCCTCCGCCCGCTGAATCAGCGCCGCCAAAGAGCCAACCCGCTTGCCGGATTCCACACGATTTTGCAGCTCGCTAAACTGCTCCGCACTGGGGTGTTGGTCAATCAGATCGACTGCGTCCTGAATTCGCGCTTCTAACGATTGCTGCGCCGTCTGCAGCCCATCCACCAATTCCACTGCTGCCAGCGCCTGCTGCAATTGCTCCTCAATACTGGCAATAGACTGCTCTAATTGGGCGATCGCCGCCTTGCTCTCGTCCCCCTTGCTGGTCTCCGTCACTTGCTTGAGAACACCATCAATTCCAGTCAGTTGCTCGGTCAGGCTGACAATCGACTGCGTGTTAACCGACACTGCCTCCGGCAATTGCTGCTGCAGTGCTTCCAGCTTGGTCGTCAATTCTGAAACTGTTGCCTGCACCGCCTCAGTGTCGCTACTGGCCTCTGAAACCTGCTGGAGAGTGGCTTCAAATCCCCCCAATTGCTCGGTCAGACTGACAATCGACTGAGTATTGACAGACACTGCCTCCGGAAATTGCTGTTGCAGTCCCTCTAGCTTGGCCGCTAGTTCGGCAACGAGCGTCTGCAACCCCTCAGTTCCGCCATCCGCGTCGGAAACCTGCTTGAGAACGGCTTCAATCCCAGTCAGTTGCTCGGTCAAACTGACAATCGATTGCGTATTAATAGACACGGCTTCCGGCAGTTGCTGTTGCAGTCCGTCCAGCCTGGTGGCCAGTTCGGACATCGCCGCTTGCCAGTCATCATCCGAACGGTTGGCGATCGCCTCTGCAAATTGCGCCTCTAAGGACTCCGTAGCCGACTGAATCGATCGCACGGACGCTTCGATCTCCTCCGTTCCGGTGGCGGCAGCATTCCCCCGCGCTTCCAGCTCCGTCACAGTTGCCTGCAGTGCTGTTAGGGTGTCGGGTAATTCGAGAATTTCGGCAGGAAGGCTGGCCGAGTCAACTAACTGCTCCTCTAATTTCGAAAGCTGCGATCGTACTTCTGCATCTATATCTTCCCGCTCCCGCAACTCCGTCTCGATGCGTTGCTGGCACTCGGAAATTGCTGCTTGCAGCGCTCCATCATCCCCGTCGTTAAGCTGGTCATCCAGCGCTTGAATGCGCTCGCGTAACTCGGCGATCGCCGCCCCATCAATTGCCGTCCCACCTCCATCAGAAGACTGGGCCGATGCTGTCTCCAGCTCCGCCACTTGAGCGTGCAGCGCCACAATCGACTCGGTGTTGTAGCGCACCGCTTCCGGCAGTTGCTGTTTGAGCTGGTCAACGGTCCTTTGCAAATTCTCCAGCGTCTCCCCCAATATCTCGGGGAAATCGATGCCCTCTGCCAAGGACTCCAACGTGCGATCGGCCAGAGCCAACTTACCGTCCAAATCCGCCAGCACTGCCTGCAGTCGCTGCAGTACATTCTCGCCAGCCGTCACAGTTTCCGTTATTTCTGCTCCAGTTACTGTGGGAGGTGTCACCGTCTCGGCGGAGCTGGTCTCCGGAGTCGCAGGTGCCGCAGCTTCGGCAGCAGCAGACTCATGGTTAGCTCCACTCGCGCCATTACTGGTATTCGGTTGCTTTCGTCGAGAGCTTCTGCGCTTTGCCACGGTTCAACACCACGCTTCGGCCATATGATATCCCCGCTCTTGCCCAAAGCATCGAATCGTAACGACAGCGCATAGATTCGCGTTCGCTCTGTTGACTCTTCTTTGCCAATACCCGCTAGATATAAAGCGCTACCGCAGCTAGCAGTAGCGTGACCGTCTCGCAGGCGTTAGCAATGGAAGTAGCCGAGTCTTGGGAGCAGAGATTGTGGAACTCTCCAGTCGAGCCACTTGGCTCAAGCAAAACACCGTCTTGGGGGCGCTGTCTGACACCGTTCTAGAGGCGATCGCCGCCGCTAGCCAAGACGCCGAAATCGCCGCCAACCGCCGCATCCTGCTGGAAGACACCCCACCCGATGCCCTCTATATCCTGCGTCGCGGACGGGTGGAAAGCTATCGCACACAAGCGACGCGTGCCGCCGAAGTTGTGAGCCGCCTATCCGGTACCGTGCTGTACCTGCGCGAGTTGTTACTGGATGACCCCAGTACCGAGACGTCTATCACGCTGAATAACTGCCTGTTTTGGGTGGTCTCCCGTCCTGACTTCAACGCGATCGCCCAGCAGTACCCCCAAATCCAGCAAACACTGTCCCGCCAACTGGCCGCCGAACTCAAATCCGCCAACCTGCGTCTGGAATGCGAGCAGGAACGCCAAGCCGCCCTGCGGCCCTACCTCGTCACCAAAGCCCAGCGCGGAGTAGTGGGCTCCAGCCGCTATGCCACTCGCATTCGCCAAGAGATTCGGGCTGCTGCTCGCGATCGTCAGCCCGTCGCCATCTTCGGAGAACCGGGCCTCAACAAAGACATCATTGCCGCCCTGGTTCATTTCAGCTCTCCCTTCCGGCGAGAGCCCATGATTCAAATTGACTGCGATCGACTACAGATCAGCGGTGCAGAGTTATTCGGGCGTTCGGGAGGCAAGCCAGGGCTAATCGAATGGTTAGGGACCGGAACGCTACTGCTCAATAACCTGCAGGAAGCTCCTGAAAGCCTGCGTCCTCAACTGGCTCAGCTTTTAGAAACTCGGCTCTACAGCCCCGTTGTTCGAAACGGCGACCCTGCCCCCGTTCCTCGCAGAAGCGAAGCCCGCATCATCGTCACCGCCGAGCAGACAATTCCCGACATCGACATCAAGCAATTAAGTGGCCATTTTCTCAAGCTGCCACCATTGCGAGTACGAAAAGCTGACATCGAGGCGATGGCCAATTATTCCGCCAGCCTGATCGCTCGCTCGCGCGGCATCTCCCGACCCACTCTGTCCCCAGAGGCGTTGCGTCAATTGCAGGGATACGACTTTCCCGGCAACTTTACCGAGCTAGAGCGGGTGATGAATCGGGGGATTTTGCAAGCAGATGGCTCACTAGTACTCAATGAGGAGGTGTTTTGGGGAGCGGGCAGTGGGCCTCCTCGCTTCCGCCTCAACTTGCTCAACCGCTACCCTCAATTTCGCCACTTTTTGCGCAGCCCTTGGTGGCCGGACCGCATCAACACCTGGCTGGTCATGCCCCTATTTGCAGTCGTCGTCTTTCTACTGTTCTGGGGGCCGCAAACCCGCGATCGCAACATTGCCCTCAACCTGTTCTGGGCCTGGTGGTGGCCCCTCATCCTCATCGCGTTCCCGTTTGTGGGGCGGCTGTGGTGTGCGGTCTGTCCCTTCATGATTTATGGCGAAGTGGTGCAAAAACTGTCGCTGTGGCTGTGGCCCCGTCAGCTAGCCAGTTGGCCCCGCCAGTCCGCAGAAACATATGGGGGATGGTTTCTGTTCGGGCTATTTACAGCTATTTACTTGTGGGAGGAGCTGTGGGATCTAGAAAACACCGCTTACCTCTCCAGTTGGCTGCTGTTGCTGATTACCGGTGGGGCGATCGTCTGTTCGGCAATATTCGAACGGCGCTTTTGGTGTCGATATCTCTGCCCCATCGGAGGGATGAACGGTCTGTTTGCCAAGCTCTCCATGACTGAGTTACGCGCTCAGCGGGGCATCTGTTCGGCGGAATGCACTACGTATCAGTGCTACAAGGGTGGCCCTGAAAAAGGAGAAGGCCAAGCAACCGACGGCTGCCCTCTCTACTCGCATCCCGCCCAAATGGAAGACAACAAAGACTGCGTCCTCTGCATGACCTGCTTAAAAGCCTGTCCCCACCGTTCTGTGGAGTTTAATCTGCGACCGCCTGGGGTTGAGTTGTGGACCACCCATCGCGCCCGATCGCCCGAAGTCGCCCTGCTATTCCTACTGTTTGGTGGAGTCTTCCTGCATCGACTGCCAGCACTCCTCGATCTCTGGCATGTCCCCGCGTCAGCGTACCTAGATGCATTCTGGCCGCATGCCACTGTTTCCGTCGCCGTACTGTCGCTACCATTTGCTGTCGCTAGCCTCGCCTACGGAGTCATGGCGATCGCCCGTCACATCCGCAAACGGGATACGTACAAACTAAAACCGTTTCGAGTGCTCGCCTACGGCTACCTCCCCCTAGTACTCGGAGGCAATCTAGCCCACTACCTCAAACTGGGACTTACGGAAGCCGGTCAGCTCCTACCTGTGTCAGCAAAAACGTTTGGCCTGCTTGACAGCGGACTGCCCACAGTCGCGGCCCATCCATCCGTCATCGGATTTCTTCAAGGGACAACGCTGTTGGCCTGTGCGTTACTCAGCATTGCTCTACTACAAAAAATTGCTCGTCAGCCAGTAAAGGTGGTGCTGGCTCAACATATCGCCACAGTGGTACTAGCTGCGAGCTTTTGGAGTGTCATTGTTTAGCGCGGGATCGCGCCGAGCGGGCCAGCCACAACGGGAAGCAAGCCCTGGGGACAAAATCTAGAACGAATGAAGCCTAGCTGCTGCGCTTGACTTTATCGACGTAGCTGAACAGCAGGATTCCACCGAAAATCAGCCCTAGGACGACAATACCGGAAACCAGGCTTAGCAGAAAGTTCGTCAAAGAGGGGGTCATTTCAAATTGCTCTTAACAACGGCTATAGATTCACTCCATAGTAAAGCGAACCCCGCCGTTTCGCGGACAAAATTCGTACTGTGCAACGTTTTTGAAACATTTGTCTCGATTCTGGAATTCTTGTCCGGTTAGTTGTGCGAATTGCGAGCGATCGGTTGCCGCTGATACAGCGAGTTTGACAAACTAACGTCTTCAACGGCGCAAAACCAGTCGTCGCAGACGGGCTACCACCAAATCGACTTCCGGCAATCTCAACAGCAATGCCCCTGCGGAATAGGCCACGACTCCCACAGCAGTTGAGAGGCTCAACTTGAGGGCAAGGGTGGAAAAACGATCGCTGAACCATCGGGCATCGAGTATGGACTGCACCTGCCAGGTCGCTACAGCAGCGATCGCCACCAATACGGTCAATCGTCCTAAGTCCCACAGCGTCTGCTTCCAGGGCCACACTCCAATCTGCTTGCGCAGTGCCACTCCCAACCAAATTACCGCTGCTAGGTTCACGCCTGCAGTCGATAGCGGCAACCCCGGAGCCCCAACCAGGCGAATGCCAATCCAGTCAAACACTGCGTTTAGCACGATCGCCACCACGCTAATTTTCAGCGGCGTGCGGCTATCTTCCAGCGCGTAAAAAATCCGCACTAATACATCTCGCCCTAAGTAGAACAGCATGCCGACCGCATAGGCTGCCAACAGTGATGCCACTTCAACCGTGACATCTGGGGAAAACTCTCCTCGCTCGTATACCAGCTTGACCGCAGGGCGAGCGAGTACCACCAGCAGCATGGCAAATGGCAAAATCGACAGGCCAGTCGCCACCAATCCCTGGCGCACTCGCTGCCGCAACTCTGGCCAGCGTTCTGGAACGGCCAAGCTCGAATAGTAGGGCATCAGAGGAACCAGCAGGGCATTGGACAAAATCCCTAGCGGCGTCAGGTATAGCAGTTGGGCGTAGGCCAAATTACTAATGGTGCGATTATTGGGGACAAACGACGCGAAAAACATATCGGTATAAACGTTAATGTGAATCGCACCTGACGAAATCACGGCCGGAATCACCAAGGCAATCACCGCCTTCACCTCCGGTCGATGCCAGTCTAATCTTGCCCGCAGCTGAGTAATCCCCAATTTGATTTGTAGCCAGAGCTGTGCACCCCACTGCAATAGCGCTCCAACTAACACCCCCCAAGCTAAAACGGCAGGGTTCGTTTTCTCTCCAAAGGCAATCAATGCAGCAATTACGGCCACGTTGGTTAACAGTGGGCTAAGGGATGGTAGCAAATAGTGCTCGGCGGCATTGAGTGCTCCAAACCCAATGCCAACCTGTCCTGCTAGAACAGCTAACGGGGCCATGATGCGCAGTTGCTCTGCCGCCAGTTGGCGAGTTTCAGGGCTAGCTCCAGGGGCAAGTAGATAGATGATGCCATCGGCACCTAGCAAAAGAACCAATGTGACTGCGCCTAATACAATCGCGGACAGTGTTGACAGTGTTTCCACTAAGGCAGCATTGTCCTGTCCCTCCCGTTTTTTCATCACGCTGATGGTGGCACTGTGGAACGGGCCATTTAGCCCTCCCAGAAGAATGAGCAAGAAACCAGGGACGATATAAGCAATGTTGTGGGAGCTGTAGATTTCACCCGAACCATAGATCTTCGCAATGAGTAGCTGCCGGCCAAATCCCATCCCTTTGCTTAACGCAGTGGCAATAAACACGACACCAGCAATCCGCGCTAACGAGCCCGCTACTTTCGTTGACATAATCTGTCCCCACCACCCTCACGTCGGTCCCAAACACTCTGATGCCGAATCACGACCCTCAACAACAGACCGCACCCTAGCGCCTTCAGCTTCCACGAAAAAGGTCGACCCCAGCAGGTCGACCCTTGATTTTAAAGATTTTCCTTTGACCTAGGCAGGTGCCAGCAGTTGCATTTGACGTTACCTGAAACCAGTTACTTGAAACCGGCTGCAGCTTGCCACACAAATGCCAAAAGGAAGAACAGCAACGGAATAACCGGCAGAACGTCTACCAGAGGATCGAACAGTTGGTATCCATCCGGTAGCGAAGCCATCAGCATCATGAACTGCATGTAAAAAGCCTCTATCAAACTCGCTCAGATATGCAAAAGAGCTTAACACACCTGTGGTTCTGGCAGAGGTTTTGCTGTTAAATTGCCAGTAGATTCCAGGCGCTATCAATGCTAAGTTGTTGACCTGCATTTAGCGCCCAGATTTGGAGAGATGGCAGAGTCCGGTCGAATGCGGCTGACTTGAAATCAGCAGAGCCCGCAAGGGTTCCGGGGGTTCGAATCCCTCTCTCTCCGCTTTATTGGTTCTCCGCCCAATCCCCTGTCAGTTCAAGACTGCAGGGGATTGTTGTTGCTGGCACTGTGCTTCCCAAGCAAGGCCGCGTTCGGTTAGAGCGGATTCGAGCCCAGTCATTCACAAAACTTTATAATTCAGGTAGCCGATTGTTCGTCTATCCATCCCCACATCAGGAATACCCATGTCATTTGATTTAGCCGGAAAAGTTGTGCTGGTGACCGGGGCATCCTCCGGTATTGGAAAAGCGCTGGCTTTAGATGTCGCTAGCCGTGGGGCCAAGGTTGTGGTGGCGGCCCGACGGGAGCAAAAGCTGCAAGCTGTCGTGGACGACATCGTAGGGAAGGGAGGAGAAGCGATCGCTATTCCCACCGATATGGCCGATACCCAGCAGGTGGAAGCGCTAGCGCAAAAAGCCCTGGACTCCTGCGGGCGCGTCGACGTGTTGGTGAATAACGCCGGTTACGGTCAGATGGGCCCCATCGAGTCGATTGGGGATGATGCGGTGCGCCAGCAATTTGATGTGAATGTGTTTGGTTTGCTGGCCCTGACCCGAGCCCTAGTTCCTCAAATGCGCGAAGTAGGGGCAGGTCGCATCGTCAATCTCAGCTCTGTGGCGGGCAAAGTAGCCATGCCGTTTACGGGAATCTACAACGCCAGCAAGTTTGCGGTAGAGGCCATTAGCGATGCATTGCGGGTAGAGTTAGCACCGTTTAACATCCGCGTCATCGTCGTCGAGCCCGGTCCCGTCAACACAGAATTTTTTGAGGTGGCGGAGCGAGAAGCGGAGAGCACTGTGGACGTAAACTCTAGTCCCTACCGCCAAGTACTAGAGGACATGCGCGAGAATCTCACCGATTCGTCAGCCAAAATTGCCTGGACACCCGAGCAAACCGCACAAACAATTGTGCGGGCGATAACTGCCCAATCTCCAGCAGCCCGCTATGCGGCCTTCAGTGGTGGACAGTTGGCATTGGGGCTGATGACCTCTCTACCCACCGGTATCTCCGATCGCCTCTACAGCCAGTTCTTCGGTTTGAACAAGCTGGCCAAATAACCAACCACTCAATGGGATAGGGTGGCGGCAGGTTTTCAGTCAGTAGCCTGGTTCCAGTCGTGGTTCAGCAGCTTTCTCCTTTGGTCAAGGCATACACGCAGGTCGATGCGGCCCGAACGTGGTGCCAGTCGGTAAGAGGATTGCGTCCCCTATTTGCCTGTGCAATGGGCTTTACCGAAACCGCGTTAGTTCCGGGCATTTCGGCGGCAGGAGCCACCCCTGCAGCGCGCAAATGGACGGCGATCGCCGATGCAGAAGTGCTGCTGCACGGCCACTCCTCTCGACTACCCACCGCCCCTGAGGGCTATCCGTCGCCAGTGGTGATTAGCCAAGCGATCTGTACATCACTCGATATTCCTGTGCAGGTTGTTGATTGCGGCTTACCGGAGTTGGTCTCTGGCGCTGTGTCTGTGGGTCTGCCATCGTGTCGAACAGCGGCTTGCCTCAGCACCGGGCAGTCGATGTCCATTCAGCAGACTCGTCAGCTCTTTGAGGCGGGACAGGCAATGGGCCATGCCCTCAGTCGAGCACATCCGTACCTGGCGATCGGTGAATGTGTGGCGGGGGGAACGACGACGGCCTTGGCCTTGTTGATGGGATTGGGCATCGATGCGGATGGCATGGTCAACAGCAGCCATCCCGTATGTAACCACAGTCAAAAGCTGGATCTCGTTCGCCAAGGATTGATGGCGTTCCGTCAGCGTCCTCGCCAGCGCATTGATGGAGTGTCGCCCGTCATAGAGATGGTGGCGGCGATCGGCGATCCGATGCAGCCCTTTGTGGCAGGCATGGTGTTAGCGGCTTCATGCCATTGTCCGGTGCTCTTGGCCGGTGGCACGCAAATGTTGGCGGTCTATGCATTGGCCCAGCGGCTGGCCACAGACCTCAAGCAAGCTTGGATCCCCGATCGCATTGCGGTGGGTACTACCCGCTGGGTAACGGACGACCCTAGCGGCCAAACGATCGCTCTGGCTCAACTCCTACCACCAGTTACCCTGCTGGCGACACAACTGAGTTTTTCTGTGTCTCGCTATTCGCAATTGCAGGCGTACGAACGAGGGTACGTCAAAGAAGGGGTAGGAGCCGGTGGACTGGCGATCGCCGCCTCCCTCTATGCCGACTGGAGCCAAGCAGACTTCTTGAGCGCGATTGAATCGACGTATGGGAAGTTATTGCAGGCAACCGCCTGACTCACAAGCCACCAAAAATCCCTCCACATTCAGCAGAGGGACTTAGATCGGTCTATTCGATGGAAATCAGCGCCGTTCTAGAACGGCTCTTCCAAGATGTTGCTTCCCCAGCCGGGGGCAGATTGAGCAGACTTGAGTACGAATGCGGCTAAGTTAGTCAGCGTTTCGTCATCCATCCAACTCTCAGGAACTTGGCGACATTCAATGCTTTCTTCAAAGCCATCAAAGGTCATGGGCTCCCGCTGAAACTCAAGCAGAGCCGCCAAATTATCCCGCCTAGGGGTTGCATTCGACAGATCGTTGAGGGATAGTGCCACAGTCGGATTCGGTAAGGTTGCCCCACCGACATGGCAGTTCAAACAATTGCTCTCAAACAACCGCTTCCCCTCGCTCAACTGCTCGGCCGTGATGGTCGCCATCGTACCGCCACCGTCAGCCGGTAACTCTACAGACTCTCGAACCTTGAGGTAGTTAACAACGTAGTTGTCGAGCTTGGCGATCGCCCCTGACTGAAAGGGTAACAGCAGTAGAAGCGCGAGCAGAAGAGGGGGAATAAATCGCATATCCGATCCGGTGCAAGTCCTTCTATGATGAAGTCCTTAGACGATGCAGCTTACTTACGCTGCAGGCGCTCGAAAGTGGGGTCGTGAGCGATGTTCTTAGACTGGCCCCAGCCGGGATTAACCTTGGCTTGTTGCAGAATATAGCCAGCAATTAGCTTGACATCGTTCTCGCTCAGGCCACGCATTTCGATGTAGATGTCGTCCATATCCAGGTTGGGGTGGAAGTCAGCCAAAGACTCCATACCATCGTAGGTGGTGGGGTTCTTGACGTAATCGACAATCCCTTCAACAGTGTCGCGACGAGGGTTAGCGTTGGACAGATCGTCCAAGCTCAGTTCAATATCGGGGTTGGTATAGGTAGACCCCGCAATATGGCAGTGGCCGCAGGTAGGGCCGAACAAGCGTCGACCGCGATCCATCTCGGCTTCGCTAAAGGTGACGGTGGAACTGCCGTTGAGCAGAACCGTGCGATCTTCTGCACTGAAGGCGGCAGCCGCTTGGGCAGCCGCAGAACCAAACACAGATGACAGGCCAAAACCGGCGGTGAGTACTAACAGACCCGCCAGCATCCAAGTGGTGAACTTTCTAAATGATGCCAGTAAGCGAAACATGATTTTCCTCAAGACAGCTGAGAGTATTGAAATTAGTAATGGGGGCGATGGGAGCTAACCGTTCGGGGTTCGATGCGATCGCTCATACAAATATTAGAACAATAAGTCAATTTATTAAGAGGCCGAGCATTCTTCTCAGGATTTCCAACAGGTCTTGCACGCTGTTTAGGAGCGCTCCTGGGGACGGAACTGCTGCTTCTGAGACTCAAGATTAAACAACATTTGCAGGGTTCGCATCGCGGCTCGGCGAGCTTCAATATCCCGCTGTGCACGCAATTGCACCATTGGATCGTGCAGAATTTTATTGACGATGCCACGGGTCAATGCGTCGATCACTTCCAAATGCTTCTCGGCAAACTCGGAACCGAGGCGAGACAGAGCTTTCTCCATCTCCTGCGCACGAATGGTCTCGACTTTATTGCGCAGGCTGCTGATGGTGGGAACCGTCTCCAAAGACCGCCACCATTCGTAAAAAGTGTCCACCTCATCTTCCAGCATGGCTTCTGCCTGCTCCGCCATTTTCAGGCGATAGGCTCGGTTTTCTTCCACCACTGCCGACAGGTCGTCAACGTTATAGCAGTACACGTTGGGGATTTCTTCAACGTCGGCTGCAATGTTGCGGGGTACCGAAATATCCACCATGGAAATGGGGCGATCGCCCACCAGAACCGGCTCTAAGCATTCCTTAAACAGAATGGGCTCGGTCGCACCAGTACCTGTAAACACGATGTCCGACTGGCAGACGCACTCCAATAATGTGTTGAGTGGCTTGACTTGAATATCGCAGTTGTAGTTTGCAACTAATTTTTCCGCTTTGTCAGTGGAACGGTTGAACACAGTAATGAGGTTGGCCCCCTTGGCGACCAAGTGGGTAATCAGGAGGCGGCACATTTTACCGGCACCTACCACTGCGATATCCAGATCCTTGAGGCTTCCTTGCTTGGACAGCATCAGCTCGACGGCTGCGGAGCTAATGCTGACGGCACCAGTACCGATATCCGTGTCGGTACGTACTCGCTTACCGGCAGTAATGGCCGCTTTGAACAAACGATTGAGAATACGACCCATCCCTTTGCTGCTCTGTCCCACTCGCTGAGCGGTCTTCACTTGGGCCAGAATCTGACCTTCTCCCAACACCAAGCTGTCTAAGCCACCAGCAACCCTCATCAGATGCATGATGGCGTCTTGATACAGAAGCGTGAACAGGTGGGGGCGAATGCTGCCCAACTCCAAGTGCTTGAAGTCTGCCAAAAATTGCATCGTTTCGCGGACACCACTTTCTACGTCGCCGGTCACGACATAGACCTCAAGGCGGTTACAGGTGCTGAGGATTGTGGCTTCTTCGATGTGGGCGTAGCCGCAAAGAGTGGCGATCGCCTCTTCAACTTCGGACTCAGGGATGCTCAGTTGTTCGCGAATCTCAACAGGAGCAGTGCGGTGACTTAAACCGACAACAGCGATGAACATAATTTTTTCCTGAATTCCTCCCTGATATCAAACGCCTGATTCGTAATGCTGCTCGGGCAGTATACCTGCCATTTCAGCGCTTCTCAAACCACTCTCTCAGCAACCAGAGGGCTATCGAGCAAGAGGGTATGCCGAAGCATAGCAACACCAACCAAGACATTAAACGAGCATGAAACGTTTTTTTATTAGTCCAAGTTTTTAGGTATTACCTAAGTATTAAGACCAGTATCGAACCATATGTAGGACTTTTGGCTGAAGAGTTATTACAGTTTTACAGAACTTTTTAGTTAACATTTCGAAATAAAAACATGATTGATTCTGTTCTGTGATAGGCGATTCAGCAAGATTTTCGAGTACCGTATCCGGGGTGCATATCCTAATGACGGCAACCCAGTCACGAATCAACCCCGCTGGCATCTGCTCGCTATCCGAACGCCACGCCTCTCGTTATAGCGATCTGCAATCCTCAATGGGGAGTTTCCCAACCATCTTTCCTTGCCACCTGAGTTCGATAACCCTCACCTCCTACTCCTCTCCCACATTGGCAAAGGGGAGCTAGAGACCCAAAAGCCCAATTCTTCGTTGGCTTTGCTGGTTCTCGAAGGTGTGGCGAGATTTTGTCGAACTGACTTCCTTGCAGATCGAAGATTTTAGCGGTCTCCACACTCCAGACCTTATAGCTTTCGGCAATCAGCTATGGAGAGTTCTCTAGCCATTTTCCTGGAGAATCAAGGCTTTGAGCTGTCTCCGTCCTCCAGACCTTACAGCGGATTGCTATACAACTGGGATCGAAATAAAAATCGACAGCGGATATTGAGCCGATCCACTGTCGAATAGATAGCTAGAGCTCGCCTGCGCCGCCCCAATCTCAGTAGGAGCGGCATTTAGCCTGTGCTTAGCGAAGCTGCAGGTAGTTGGGCAAGTGCTCCTTAACGTGGATGGTGTCCACGAAACGGACGGACTTGGACTGGCTGGAGATCACCAAAGACTCGGTACGAGCGCCGCCCTTGAAGAAGCGCACGCCACGCATCAGATCGCCGTTAGTGATGCCGCACGCCGCAAACAGGACTTCATTACCGCTAGCCAGCTCGTGAGCTTCGTAAACCTTGTTGAAGTCTTCGATACCCTTTTCGCGCAATTCGCGCTCTGTTTCTTCCATCGAAGGGAGATAGGTGCCGGCTTTCACAACTTCAGGATCGTAAATCAGACGACCTTGGAAATGAGCACCCAAGCAGCGTAGAGCTGCAGCAGAAATCACACCTTCGGGAGCTGCACCAATGCCCATCAGAGCGTGAACGCCGGTGCCGCTAAAGGCTGCAGACAGAGCAGCAGAAATATCGCCGTCAGAAATCAGACGAACGCGAGCGCCAGTATCGCGAATTTCCTTGATCAGATTGTCGTGGCGGCCGCGATCCATCACGATCACAACCAAATCTTCGATCGCGCGATCGAGACATTCGGCCAAAATGCGCAGATTCTTAGCGGCAGGGTAGTCGATATGAACTTTGCCTTTCGCCTGAGGGGGAGCAGCCAACTTCTGCATGTAAACGTCAGGAGCGTTCAGCAGACCACCTTTCTCGGAGATAGCCAGTACCGCCATCGAACCATTGCGACCGGTGGCCACCAGATTGGTACCTTCGCAAGGGTCAACTGCGATGTCGATTTCGGTCAGCTCTTCCAGACGGCAAACCTCAGCAGCGTTGGGTTGGGTGCAAATGCCCACTTCTTCGCCGATGTACAGCATGGGAGCTTCGTCCCGGGTGCCTTCACCAATTACGATACGGCCGCGCATTTGAATCTTGTTAAAGAAAGCGCGCATCGCCTCTACAGCCGCTTCGTCCGCTTCATCTTTGAGACCCGTGCCCATAAAGGCAGAGGAAGCGATTGCCGCCTGCTCTACCACTTCAATAATCTGTAAACCTAATGTGTTATCCACAGTTGTGCTCTCCCTGATGCTCTCGCAAACCCGAACGTCTTGATAACAGACGAGATTCGGTGTCCAACTCTGTTTGTGTTATGCAATGTGTGCGTCAAACCACTGCGCCAGGCAGCGTCTTGCGTCGCATCACCAGTCAACTGGGCTCTTGCAGCCGTGAGGGCCAGGAAAACCTGCGATTCCAGTTGTGGAATTAGCAATGTGCCAACTCAAGGGTTCAGTTTACCAGGCAGGGGGATCGCTCTGATGGCCCAATAGGCATTGGTTTGAGAGAGGGATAAGCGGAGAGGTTAAGGCTGGCTACATGGCTGGCAAACAGTGGCAGCCGTGGGAGATTGCTGACTGTCGGTGCTGCTGATACGCATTTGTCGTGCGGTGACGCCGAGCGCAAGCCCGACAATCTACTCGGAGTCTTCGCTTGTGCCCACCTCGTCAAAGTCCACCCGATCGCGCCTGGGATCGACCCCAGTCACGACCAATTGCACCCACTCTCCTGGATCCACATGACGCTGGAATCGCACGGGAATGCGGAGAGCAATCTCATCCAGCATCACCAAGGCCAGGTTTTCGTGCTCCCGCAGGTGCCCCAACACTAGTGAGTTCCAGACTTCATCGGGGTGCAAGCGCAGATACTCCAAGCTCCAGTAGCGGTTTGCCTGCCGTTCAATGGTGACGGCTTCTCCTGCCGCGATTCCCAAGCTGGACACAGCCTGTTTGAGTTGAGTGGCATCAAATGGAGGCTCGCAATCGCTTAAGGCTGCCTTGATTTGAAAATGGGCAATCAGATCGCTGTAGCGACGAATGGGCGATGTCACCTGGCTATAGGCATCTAGCCCTAGACCAGCATGGCGAGCGGGGGCAGTGGCCACTTCCCCTTTTTTCATGCAGCGCATAATCGCAAACGAGCGGGCGTGACCGTTGCCAAACAAAGCCAGCTCGTCGTCAGAGGGTAGTTCGGGGGCCGGTTGAGTTCGGTAGGGCACGGCAATCTCGCGATCTGCACAGTACCGAGCAGCAGCAGCCCCCGAAAGCACCATCATCTCTGCCACCAATTGGCGAGATGGGGTATCGTCAATCACGCCAATGGAGGGGACTTCATCTGCGACTTGGATGTATTGGTCGGGCAAACCGATATCGATCGCTCCTCGCTCGCACCGCCAGCGGTAGCGCAACTGCGCCGCCTCGGCGATCGCAGTCAACTCTTTTTCCACTCCCATCGCCAGCATCTCATCGGCATCTTCATAGGTCAGCCGATAGGACACCTTAATCTGGCTGGAGCAGATCTCGACATCCTCTACGGCCCCTTCACCATCCAGCACAACCCCAAAGCTAAGGGCGCACGAGATCTCCCCTTGCCGCAGGCTCATGGGGCCAGCAGCCAGCTCGAACGGAAACATCGGAATAACGGTATTCGGCAGATAGATCGTCGTGGCTCGGCGACGCGCTTCCAAATCTAGAGTGGAGTCGGGGAGTATCCAGCGGGTGGGATCGGCAATGTGGATCCACAAGCGCTGGCGATCGTCTGGCAAAAACTCGACACTGAGGCCGTCATCAATTTCTTGCGTGCTGGCGTCATCGATCGTGTAGGTATGCAGATGGGTGAGATCGCGGCGATCGCTGGTGTCTTCCGGCGGTGTTTCCAGCAGCTCCCGAGTAGCGGCCATCACCTCGTCAGAAAATCGCAACGGAGCCTGGGAACGGCGCAAGTCCAGATTTTCGTGAATGCTCCAAAGTCCCAAATCCACTAGGGTTTGAAAGGCCGATTCTTCAGTGGCCCTTCGTTGCAAACTCTCTAGCAACTTGATGGCTTTTCCCTTGTCGGAGGCTTCGTCGCCATAAAGGGCAAATCGCTCTACAGACTCTAGCCGGAGGCGATCGGCAGGGGGCCACAGGACGCTACCGGGGCTAGCGAAGGCTGCCTGCAAGCGGGCCTCGAACTCCGCCTGCTCTCGCTCTTTACGTTCTCCCACCTCGATTTGATGCTTCAGCTCCTCCACTTGGCTCTGGGAGCGCGGTTCGAAGGCATCGCCCTTTTGCTTGAAATAGACACGATCGCCGCACAGCATCCGATACGCTGCATAGACGCTAGTAGGCTCGGTGGAGGAAAACAAAATCTCAGCCAGTTCCGGCGGTTCAACAGCTTGGTTGTCTTCCAGCAAAAATTCCCACGCAATCTCCAGGCTATCCGGGTCGGCGATCGCCTCTGCTTCGCCTAGAAACTGCCCAATAGCTTGGGCACTGTACCCCTGACCCGGCACAACGTAGGTAATCTGGCGAGGATGCACCGAATGAGTTTGACCGGACGCCACCGCCAGCAGCAAATTTTTTTTACCTTCAGTCCCCTGCACCACCGCCAGTTGGCGATCGCCGTGCAGTCGAAACTCAACTAGCGTTCCTTTTTCCACCGGTTCAGTGCCCACGGTGTGCCTCTTCAATACGTGCAGTCATTCATGCTGAGTCAAGCCCCCTGTTTCTAGCGATCGGCAACCCGCTATGGAGAGTTTTCTAATCATCTCTCCTTGCAAATTAAGGCTTTGAGATGTCTACAGACTCCAGACCTTAGAGCGGATTGCTATACGTTCCAGGTTCACGTTTGCTACTAAGTAGCGAGCAACGAGCAGGGCGCTTGGACGAAAAGGGACGTGCATGTGTCCTTCCATCCGCTCGGCAATTCCTTATCGGAGATTATCGCAATTCCTCCAGTTGACGAGCCACGCCACGCTACCACCACACACGAACTCACCCAGACCAGCAGCGAGCGATTGCCCGCATGACAACAGTGCAGTCTTTAGAACAACGTATCGAAAGATCCGGCTAATCCAGCTCGAGCACAGCTTCCACCGCCGCTTCAATCGCGATCGCCCCGTGACTCAGATGCGTCCCCCCTTGCAGAAACACGGTGTAGGGCTCTCGCAGCGGCCCATCAGCCGATAGTTCTAGAGTGCTGCCTTCGATAAACGTGCCCCCAGCCATCACAACGGCATCGGCATAGCCGGGAATGCGATCCGGCACGGGGTCGAGATAGGAGTCGATCGGGGAGTATTTTTGGATGGCGCGGCAGAAGGCTTGCACCTTCTCGGCAGTACCCAACTGAATCGCTTGGATCACATCCGTTCGCGCGGCCCCTGGTTGCGGAGATACCGCGTAGCCCATCTCTTTAAACGTAGCAGCCCCCAGGTGAGCAATTTTGACCGCTTCCCCCACCACCTGCGGTGCCATAAACAGCCCTTGAAACAGCAGTCGGTTGAGATCCAACGTTGCTCCTCCTTCCCGTCCGATGCCGGGGGCCGTAAGCCGACAGGCTGCTTGCTCTACAAGTTCCGCTCGTCCGGCTACGTATCCCCCTGCCGGAGCCAACGTCCCACCTGGATTTTTAATCAGCGAGCCCGCAATCAGATCCACCCCGACATGGCAGGGTTCCAGGGTTTCCACAAATTCCCCATAGCAGTTATCGACAAAGCAGATGGTGTCAGGGTTTTGTCGCTTCACGCTGGTCACCACTCGCTCGATTTCCCCAATGGACAAGCTGGGCCGCCAATCGTAGCCACACGATCGCTGAATATGTACCATCCGAGTTGTTGACCCCACCGATGCGACCAGTGCATCCCAATCCACCCGACCTTCGTCAGTCAGCGACAACTGACGGTACCTCACCCCAAACTCTTTCAGGGACCCCTGACCGTTTCCGCGCAAACCAATCACCTCTTCCAAGGTGTCGTAAGGAGCTCCGGCCACGGCCAGTAATTCGTCTCCCGGTCGCAGGACACCAAATAAAGCACAGGCGATCGCGTGGGTCCCCGAAACAAACTGCACTCGCACGGCGGCGGTTTCTGCGCCCATCACTTGAGCAAAGACGCGATCGAGAGCATCCCGTCCTAGATCATCGTGTCCGTAACCGGAGACCCCTGCAAAATGTCGTGCTCCGATTTGGTGGTCTTGGAAAGCCTGTAATACACGCTCCAAGTTGGTGCGAACGGTGTTGTCTATGTGTCGAAAAACTGGATTTAGAAGTTCACTCATGGACCGCAAGAATTCTCAACAATCGGGGGACAAAAGCCTTTACTATTAGCTCATGACTACATCAACTCTTCCCCCACAGGCGAGGCGTCAACTGAACTGGCCCGTCATCGCATTTATGGCCATCATCCACGGTGGTGCCCTGCTTGCCCCCTTTTTCTTTAGCTGGTCCGCCCTCGGACTTGCCGTTGCCCTGCACTGGATCACGGGCGGCTTGGGAATTACCCTTGGGTTCCATCGTCTGATCGCTCATCGCAGCTTCAAAACCCCCAAGTGGTTAGAGTACATCCTTGCCACGCTTGGAACCCTGACGGCTGAAGGCAGCCCGACTGACTGGGTGGGGATGCACCGCATTCACCACAAGTTTTCCGATACGGGCAACGACCCCCACGATTCCAACAAGGGCTTTTGGTGGAGTCACATGGGTTGGCTGATGTTCGAACCACCGCCCCAAGAGCAAATCCGCCGCTACACCGGTGACCTCAACGGTGACCCCTACTACGAGTTCATGCAGAAGTTCTTCCTGCTACCCCAGTTCGTGCTGGGTGCGCTCCTATACGTATGGGGCGGATGGAGCTTTGTCATCTGGGGGGTATTCGTCCGGTTGGTGATGGTGTATCACACCACGTGGCTGGTCAACAGCGCCACTCACAAATTTGGCTACCGCAACTTTGACAGCGAGGACGCTTCCAAAAATTGCTGGTGGGTTGCCCTGATGGCATACGGCGAGGGGTGGCATAACAATCATCACGCCTATCCTCACTCGGCCCGTCATGGGTTGCGCTGGTGGGAGATAGATGCCACGTGGATGGCTGTCAAAACCCTAGAGTTTTTCGGGTTAGCGACCCAGATTCGCACAGCAAAGTTTGAACCGGATTCGTAATCATTCGTTGATTACCGAGCATCTGCAGGGATGAGTTGAGTTCAGTACAGCAGATGCAGATAGGAAAAGCGGAGCCGTGCGGCTCCGCTTTTCTGTTTGACTGAGTTCAACAAAGCGACCAAGAGCAGTCCCTCGAAACGCAACGACACCGTTGATGATTAACGCCTTTCGCGCCCTTGTTCCCGATGTAGAAGGGGAACGAGAAGGAAAATCGAACTCACATTGCAGTAAGCATTCAAAAAGCGTCTCAACGCCTTATATCTTCATTGACAC
The DNA here is from genome assembly GCA_039817825.1 of Cyanobacteria bacterium J06642_12. GTDB lineage: Bacteria > Cyanobacteriota > Cyanobacteriia > Thermostichales > PCC-7336 > PCC-7336. The sequence goes on from JBCBVA010000040.1 coordinate 22,866, forward strand.
CATGTCTTCAGTGAGCGCGTTTTCAGTCATAGAGCGCTAGCGAGCCAGTTTAAACCAGATGGGATAGAAGCACATGAGCACAACGCAACTTTCAGTAATGACCGTTGCCCAAGCCGCCCCCAACGCACCGTAGATTGGAATCAATCCAAAATTGAGCACAATATTGACGAGCACGGCCACACAGGACGTCATGAAATATAGGTGCTGGCGATCGAGAGCAATCAGAGCCTGCGTCCCCAAATGGCCCAAGCAAATAGGGAATAGAGATAACGCCAACACTTTCAACAGTGGCGTAGCCTGCAGCCATTCAACACCGTAAAACTGACTGATAAACGCTCCAGCAATCAGGTACACGGCAAGCGATAGTGCAATTCCCATCGCCGATAAACTGGCCAGCAACCTGCGAAAGGTTGCTTTAAATTGTTCGGCCCTCGCTAGCCTGGGGAAAAACGCAATCATCAAAATCGACGGAAAATATATCAATCCTTCAATCAGCCGATAAGCTACGTTATAGGGAGCAACAGCATCTAAATCACGCAAAAACCCCAGCATAATGGTGTCGATGCGAAAGTAGATAATGGCTAGCAAACTCGTGCTCATCAGCAGCAAGCCTTCTTTGAGACTGGCAGAAAAGCTCGACCAGTCAAACTGTAATTGCCAGCATTGGCGCAACCACTGGCGACTCTGATAGAAGGTGATCGCACAGGTTGCGATTGCAGCGATCGCCAGAGAAACTGGCCCTTGCAACAATGGGTTCACATCATTGCGAAAAAACCAAAAAAGCAATAGCAGAGCCAATCCACGCCCCAGAGGAGTCAAAATCCCCTCTAATTGCATTTGTTCCTGACCCCGCTGGTACGCGAAGCAAATTTTTTGCAGCGATGTCAAAAATACGTGTAGGTAGAGACCCAGAAACATCCATACTGGGTATTCGAAATAGAGGGCAGCCAACATAACGACAGCCCCCGCCAGGATAGCCCCCACCCCCCGCAGCAGGAAGGCTTCTTTAACAATTTTGAGATCTCCTCGACTGCTTTTTTTGACAATTGCCAGATCTAACCCCAAGTCAATTGCCGGTTGGACAGCTAAGGTCATGGCCGCGAACAAAAAGGCAAAGACACCGTATGCCTCCATGCCAATCCACTTCGGCAGTAAAAGTGTGTAGGCCAGCGTCAACGCTTTACCCAGACCTTGCCCTAACCCTTGGTACAAGAGGTTGGGATGGGTGTTAACTAATTTTGCCAGCGCCGAACGAGTGCGACTGTAAAGCAATTGAGGCATTGAGGAATGAGAGCACAGCGTGGTGACAATTGAGTCCCGTGAATAATCAGCACAATTCCAGTCAGCGGTAATAACCGATAACCGCAGTCAGCATCCGCGTCAGTTGACGGTTATCCCCCTCCAAGCGGGAGAGAATGAAACCCTCGATCGAACAGAGTGCAGATTGTTTGCAGGCACATACGAGGGCATTTACGACCCGCTATTAACGGCCTGATGACACTCAAAAACCAAACCAGCAGCCTCAGGTTAGCATCGCCCATTAGTATCATAATTTACTTCGATAGCAAAATGAAGCATGTCAATCCTAGCTGTACGGTACCAATCATTCGAGCAATAGAGTGATGTTCTACGATTGACAGTTAGAGCAAAGGAACAGTCCCTGCGATCCATGCAAAAGAAGGTCCAGATACCGACCTACTGGCTCGCGCTGCACCTATTGGCTTGCTCTCTCGAGTTCTCGCGCGGCGAGCCTGACGGAGAGGCAGAGGCCGCCTCGGTCACGACCGATAGCAGAAGGCACGACCGACAGCAGAAATAGTAGAACTCGGCAAACGCACCGCAAACAGCTACAAGCAAACAGGAACAAAACAGGCGCACACCACGAGGTGGTCGCCAAGGTCTTCATGCACCACATTCATCCACAACAAACAGTCAACGTCTCAGCAGGCGTGGGTATGGCGGTTAGAATATTATCCATTACTCGCGATTGACATGCCAACTGTCTGCCATGCAAATTGCAACCGCTCTTATTGCATTGCAACCACTCTCAGAAAAACCAATACAAAATCTGCTCAACGCTGGATTCACGTCTTCCATGAGTAGGATTCGTCAGGCTTATGTTGAGGGATGCCTCAATCGTCGAAGCTACTGCTGCCAGCCTGAAAACGAGCGCCAATATTTCCATTCTGGGTTGATAAACCATTCACATATCACCATCAATTTGGGGCGCTGGTGATGGTAGTACCGACATCAGAGTTAAAGTATTCATAAAGACGTCCGGCAACAGAATTGTCCACCTTACAATCATGACAATCTATTGACAGCATTCTCAATAATCGACAGCTTGCCCCCTCAATCAGGATGGCAGGCAAGCACGCTCATGATCGGACAAGCTAAACGCCAGACAGGTTAATGCTGAACAGATTGAGGGAGTTATCACAAGCAGTAATGCCAGTCCTCAGCCGGTCAACTCGTCTGAACTCATTTGACGTGAGGTCTTGCGCGTAATCAGATGCGTAGTCAGCGCTCCCGCAACTGCCGCTCAATATCTTGACCCTTTTATCCGCATCTCCTAGAAGAAGAGCTTCTCAGCTTCTGACAAGGGCTCAACCCATTCACAACTAGAGTTTAACTCGAACCTGTAGGAGAGCTAGGATGCCTACGAGAGCTACGTAGGGACTACCAATACCGTGGCTGCCCCGATCCTGCGTTCCGATCCTACAGCTCAACAAGTGCTCGAGAGACATCCGTTGCAAGTGAGGGATACTGAGAGATTCACGAGCGCAGCGACATTTTATGTCCCCAAGTTTGTCTATCTCCCCAACCTGCCGGAGCCAATGGCCGGTATTAGAACACCCGCTCGATCGATTTTCATTCGCTGGTTGACGTTCATAAGATGTGCCATGACACTCCATCCAATCATTGGCAGTATTGTTACCCTCTCTGTTTTAGGGCTCTGGATCTGGCAAACGATTCGCTCGGTACTGGCGGGAGCCCGACAGGTGCGTCGCCTTCACCAGATCCCATGCCATCGCTGCACGTTTTGCACGGGAGAGTGGCGGTTGAAATGCACGGTTCACCCCACCACAGCCTTTTCCGAGCAAGCAATAGGTTGTCGTGACTTTGAGGCCTGTCCGTAATCGCAGTACGCAAGGTCTCACCGTGTCGCCAGTGGGGTAACTAGCTCCAGGAGTTCAGATAGTGCTGAGACTCCATCAGAGTTGCAAGATAGCCTGTTTTCTCGTCACGCCCATCTCCAGCTCAATTGAGTGAAGCCTAACGCCTCCCAAGCATTCTGCATCGATCATTCGCTCAAGATCGATACGGAACAGGATCGACTTGCCCTAACTGTTCGAAAGCCGTGCGGCGTAGCAGACACGAATCGCAGGCTCCGCATGCTACATCCCCACCCACATAACAACTCCACGTTAGGTGCCAGGGAACACCGAGGCGATCGCCCAGTTGAATAATCTCAGTTTTCTTGAGGTCAATTAACGGAGTGTAAATGCGGATCGGCTGCCCATCTCGACCCCGTTTAGTCCCCAAATCGAACACCGCTTGCACGGCATCAATATAGTCCGGTCGGCAATCCGGATAGCCCGAATAGTCTAAAGCATTCATGCCTGCATACACTCGGTCAGCTCCGATGGCTTCGGCATAACTGAGGGCAAAACTGAAAAATATGGTGTTGCGGGCGGGAACGTACGTGATAGGAATCTCTGCAGACATGTCCTCCAGCGATCGCCCGGTGGGCACATCAATCGTGTCGGTCAAAGCCGACCCCCCCCATTGACGCAAATCGAAGGAAATGGTGCGGTGGTCGATCTCCAATTGCTGTGCAATGTCTCGTGCAGCCTTCAACTCTCTTTGGTGCCGTTGACTGTAGTCAAACGAGAGGGCGTAGCATTCAAACCCATCGGCTAGAGCTTGGTAGAGCACAGTGGTGGAATCGAGACCACCGGAAAATAAAATGATTGCTTTAGCTGTCATGGAAGTGGCTCGAAACGGTGCGTTGACACGTCCTCAATTCCCTACCGGAGCACTCGGCCTGAGGTCCGATCTCCTCATCCTCGAATACGAGATGGTGATAATTATCTAGGAGGGATTTGAAGAAGACTTGGGGGCAGTGAATGCACCAATCAGGAGGAACAAGACACCTATATTGATCGCCACATCCGCCAAATTAAAGATGGGAAAGTCAAACGGAACGAAATCTAGAAAGTCAATGACAGCCCCACTGACGAAGCGATCGATACCGTTCCCAATCGCCCCAGCCAAAATGCAGCCGTATCCTAGTTGCTCCCACCGACGCATTGGGCCACCCAATAGAGCAAGCCCCGCCAAGACTAGTGCAACAGCCAGCGAAATCCATTTGAGAAATCCACCCGAATTGGCAAACAGGCTCCAGGCGGCTCCCGTATTCTCAATGTAGGTAAATCGGAATAGACCGGGGATTCCCGGAAGGCTTTGGCCCAACACCATAGTGTTGGCAACCCATACTTTTGTGAAGCGATCGAGCGCCACGCCAATTGCAGCCGCCAGCCAAAATCCACCGTTCTTCATATCAAATCTTACTGCGGTCGTCCGACCCACTACTACACGCTAGCCCCCGGTGCAGTGTAGGACAATTGCGCACCATCGGCCCGACTATCCCTGCCACTTTTGCCGACCCGACACAACATCCCTCCTCCAACCTCAAGGCAGCCCACTCTCCCTCAACCAAAAAACACCCGCCTCCATGACTGAAGACGGGCATAGGTGAAACGATACGTTTAGGTTGTCGCTGGAATCTTAGGTTGTGCAACCTGACAGTTAGAACAGCTCACCAATGGGAGTGCCGGGGGCAACGTCTTGGAAGTTGCTGCCAGCACCGCGAGACTCCCAGTACTCGGTGATAGAAGAGTAGGCTTCTGCAGGCAGGCCAATGTAACCAACGCTGGTGGATAGCTCGGTAGCATTCTCGAGGTAGTAGTCAACAAATGCTGCCACCTGAGGCTTCTCTTCGGCTGCCGCTGCATTCACATAGATGAACAGAGGGCGCGCCAGAGGAACGTAGGTGCCGTTCTCAACGGTTTCAGCAGAAGGGGCAACGCAGCCGTCACCACCATCGATTGCCACTACGTTCAGGATGTCTTTGTTCTCTTCGTAAAACGCCAGCCCAAAGAAGCCCAAGCCGCCTTCGCTACCTGCAACACCGGTAACAATCACGTTGTCATCTTCGCTGGGGGTGAAGTCAGCGCGGATATCATCTTCGTCCAGAATGGCTTCGCTGAAGTAGTCGAAAGTACCGGAGTCTACGCCAGGAGCAAACAGCTCGAAAGGAACATCGGGGTAGCCAGCACCGTCCACATCAGCCCAGCTGGTAACCGCACCCTCAGCATCGGCATTCCAAATGAAGTTGAGCTGCTCGGTGGTCAAGCACTGTGCGAAGTCGTTGCCTGCAGACGTCACAACAGCCAAGCCGTCAAACGCAACAGGAATTTCGACGAACTCGATGCCGCTAGCGGCACACTCTTCCATTTCGCTCTCTTTGATAGGGCGAGACGCGTTAGAGATGTCAGTCTCACCAGCGCAGAATTTGGTGAAACCACCGCCACTACCGCTGGTACCGACAGATACGTTGACGCTGGGCGCTACAGCTTGGAAGGCTTCTGCAGCTGCGATCGTTACAGGACCAACGGTGCTAGAGCCATCTGCTAGAACGTCACCGCTAACGTCTTGAGCGGAAACCTTTAGTGCGGTCAACGAGACAGCAGAGGCCAGGAGGCCAGCCGCGATCGCCAGATTACGATTCATCATGTTCCTCTTCCTGTAAAAAGTTTTGCCTTCGGAAAAAGGCTTTGGTCTCTGGACGTAACACGTAGAACAAAAGTTCCAGTGAATATCCCATAAACTACCGAACAAACGCTAGCGCATATTGATATTTTTCAAGGTTAAATTTGGGTTAAAGAGTG
>JBCBVA010000041.1:0-28692 GCA_039817825.1 Cyanobacteria bacterium J06642_12
AAATCTAAAACAGATCCAAGTCAGTCACGGCACCGAGGCTGCTAGAAGATACCAACTTGGCATACTTTGCCAGCATCCCCTTGGTGTAACGAGGAGTCGGAGGTGTCCAATTAGCGCGGCGTTTCTCCAGCTCTGCATCGTCCACTTCGATCTGAATCAGGCGGCGATCGGCGTCAATTGTAATGGGGTCGCCTTCTTCAACTAGAGCAATTGCCCCCCCTACTGCAGCTTCAGGGGCAACGTGACCCACGACTAAACCGTAGGTTCCACCGGAGAAGCGACCGTCGGTAATCAATCCAACAGAATCTCCTAACCCAGCCCCAATAATGGCTGACGTAGGAGCCAGCATCTCGCGCATACCGGGGCCACCTTTCGGCCCCTCATAGCGGACAACGATCACGTCACCGGCCACAATTTTGCCGTCGAGGATTGCAGCCAAACATTCTTCCTCGGAGTTAAACACCCTTGCAGGACCGGTGATTTGCGGCTTCTTCACACCAGAGATCTTGGCTACAGAGCCCTCAGACGCCAGGTTCCCCCTCAAAATCGCCAGGTGACCCTGCTTGTACATGGGGTTATCCCACTGGCGAATCACATCCTGATCGGCAGAGGGCTCGGAGGGAATGTCAGCCAATACCTCGGCAATAGTTTGGCCGCTGATGGTGAGGGCATCCCCGTGCAGCAAGCTGTGGTCCAGCAACATTTTCATCACTTGTGGAATACCGCCCGCTTTATGCAAGTCGGTGGCGACATAGCGGCCAGAGGGCTTGAGGTCGCAGATGACGGGAACGCGACCGCGAATGGTCTCGAAATCATCCAGAGTGAGTTCCACGCCGATCGCATTGGATATGGCCAGCAGGTGCAGCACCGAATTTGTAGAGCCGCCTACCGCCATAATCACGGAGATGGCATTTTCAAACGCTTTGCGAGTCAGGATTTGCTTGGGCAGAATTTGCTGTTTGACAGCTTCAACCAGAACAAAAGCCGACTTCTCAGCACTGTCCGCCTTCTCTTCATCTTCTGCCGCCATCGTCGAGGAATAGGGCAAGCTCATCCCCATTGCTTCAAACGCAGAAGACATCGTATTTGCGGTATACATACCACCGCAGGAGCCAGCCCCCGGGCAGGCGTTGCGCTCCACCTCCATTAGCTCGTCTTCGCTGATTTTGCCGGCGCTATATTCTCCAACCGCCTCAAAAGAGCTCACCACCGTTAGGTCGCAGCCCCGCAGGTTACCGGGCTTGATGGTGCCACCGTAGACAAAAATGGCCGGAATATTGAGACGGGCGATCGCCAGCATCGCCCCTGGCATGTTCTTGTCGCAGCCCCCAATTGCCAGCACTGCATCCAGGCTCTGACCGCCACATACGGTCTCGATGGAATCTGCAATTACTTCGCGAGACACCAGAGAATATTTCATGCCTTCGGTACCCATCGAAATACCATCGCTGATGGTGATGGTGCCAAACATTTGCGGCATGGCCCCTGCCGTTCTCAGGCCGTCTTCTGCCCGTAGCGCCAGGGTATTGATCCCCATATTGCAGGGGGTAATGGTGCTGTAACCGTTGGCAAGTCCCACAATTGGCTTGATGAAATCGTCATCCTGAAAGCCAACAGCACGCAGCATGGCTCGGTTGGGAGACCGCTGAATTCCTTCAGTGATGGCTCGACTTCTACGGTTCTCAGACATGATGGGTTCTTGAATCAAAGCGGGAGGACAAACAGAGCCCGATCTCGAACGTTGTTAGGCCCGGTTAAACACGATTAAACACATGCGATCGGCAATTCGCGATCGCCAGTTAGACCAAAATCACAGCGATATCGAAACGGAATCGCTACGTTGACCCAAAATGTGTTGGTGACCCAATGAGTCCATAACCCAAATGAGTCGATAGCAATGTGCCGACTTTATGTTTATCACGCCATGCTAGGACTGGCTACAGCTTTCAAACGGGCGATCGCAAAAGTCATTACGCCTGCAAACGAATCGCGAGCCGCCCCTATTCAGCCGGGCACTATCTGATCGGTAACGACTTCCACTTGTTGGAACGGTACACTTATCGAGCGTTAGCCAGCTTGTGACCTTAGCTTGAGTGCATGGACTTATACAAACCAGACAGCTTCTCCATGTAGGTATCTACGCTTAATGGGGTCACGCGTGCTCTAGCTCGCTCGCCGAGTAGCTTGCGAGTGGACTCGTCTTCAATTAGTCGCTTAAGGGCAGCCGTCAGCTCCTCAACATTACCGGGTTCCACCAACACACCATCATCATCGGGGGTGACCAATTCTGGAATACCGCCTACAGGAGTGGTAATCACAGCCAGTCCCCATCCCATGGCTTCTAACACCGCCATCGGCAGCCCTTCATTATGGGACGGCAATACAAAAATATTGGATTCGGCCAACAGGCGATCGCGGGTTTCGCGGCCGACCCAACCGGCAAACTCCACTCGCTCGGAAATCCCCAATTCTGCCGCCAATTGCTTTGCCTTCTCGATTTCGCCATCTCCAGCCACAACCAGTAAGGCGTTTGCCAGCGTTTCTGCCGGTAAGGCTGCAAATGCTCGCAACAGTTCAAACGTACCTTTGCGCTGCCCCAACCGTCCCAGGAATACGCATCGCACTTGCTCGCGAGTACTGCGGCTGGGAACGGTACTGGGTAGCTTAACTGGGTTGGGCAGGACGATCACTTTATCGGGATCGATCCCCAGATTGGTCGAGTAAAATGCTTTCCAACTATCCGATAGCACAATCATGTATTGGCATTTGCGGAACGCTGCTCCTAGAAGCTGCTTAGCCGCAGTCGGAATCTTTGCAAAGAAGACGTGAAATTCACTGCCATGCATGTGCAGCATCACGGGTTTGCGAAAGACCGACATCAGCAGCACGATAATTGCTGCCCGCAAGGCACTGCCACCGTAGGATACGTGGACGTGAACGGAGCCGATGGGTCTAGCAATCACTTCACCCACTAATTTGCCTAATGCCGATAGGAAAACTGTGAGCTTTCGCCCGATAACCCCTTCTTCAAAGCTCGATATATGTTCGATTTCAATGTCATCGAGGGGGGTTTCCAGGATCAACGTCTCGACCGATGTCATCCCTCCACTCACGCCTAACCCTGGCCCCAGCATCAAAATATCGGTGGTAGTTACGGACATGGTGTTCGTATTTGTGGTGGTGAGCGATTTCATATTATACCGCCGTCGTACGGCTATACATTGCTCGTTTTGGCGGGGGTTTCCTGCTGTTTTTAGCGACATCTAACGAAAAAAAGGGAAGACAAGAATTGTCAGTATTTGGGAATGGGATCGCGACTATAGCGATCGGTCAATCGGGTTAATGATTTTCGTTTGAAATCGGTGGTTATCTATAGCAATCCGCTCTTAGGTCTGGAGCATGTAGACAGCTCAAAGACTTAATTGATCGGGAGAGGAGATGACAAAACTCTCCATAGCGGATTGCCGATCGCTATACAGGTGGCGATCGATAAAAAATAGCTCCACTGTTGAAGTGAAGCCAAAACACTATTCACGAGTGCAGACCAATAAATCCGTTATTCGGACTTTCTCAGGTCGGTTGCCATCTTGCGGAACATGTCCAAGCTGTTGTCCTTTTTGCGGCGAGATGAGACCTCAGGAGACATCGACATTGACACATAGGGGCCAGACTTGCCAGCTCTGGATGCGGTCGTGCCGAATTCCATCAGTGACGCTGACACGGCAGGGGCAGGAGCAGATGTCTGAGCAGGTGCTCCCGCGGCTGGAGTTGGGGTAACAACGGGGATCTTGACATCCTTGGGTTTTGTAGGGGTAACCGAAGGTAGCCCAGTGGGCTTGTCCTTTTCAGGAGATATGACTTTCTGAGACGCCGTTACAACTGCTTCAAACTCAAGCGGCTTCTCGGGATCGGCGGCATTGGGGAACGTCCGCTTAATGGTTCTGGGAGTCCGCATGTACTCGACGTCGCCCAGGGAGCGAGCGTCATCAGGATTCAAGAAGAATTCTTCCTTCGGCTGCTCGGCAGTTACAGATGCGTCACCACCACTATCCCCACCAGTCAGTTGCTCCACAAAGTTGAGGATGCGACCAAAGAAGCCCAGCTTGCCTGCACTATCTCCCGAGAACAATGGCGCTTGGCCCGAGGAACCAGCACTGGAAGCTGTCGTTTGACCGGGAGCGCCAACAGGTACAGAGAGACGCGCCGCAGGCACCTTGCCAGACGTAGAGACCGGGTAGCGAGAGATAGGTAGTTCAGGAGTGGCATTGATGATAGAAGCATTCAGTCGGGACGCAGCTCCGATATCGCTGCTAGCCGGCCCGGTCAATAACTGCAGGGTGTAAGGGAATCCTGCCGCGGTCTGAGCTGCTTCGGTGGCATAACCGCGAATAAACGGTACGGTGTCTTGACCAAAGACCGATTGGAACTCGTCGCAATCAACAAAGTAATCAATCAGATCGCTAAACGAGCCAGAATCCAAAATAGCGGTGCAGGTTTGCATCTCGCTGTAATCGTTGGGGGCGCGACCGAGGAAGTGTTTGTAGGCCAACTCGATCTTGCGGAAGCGAGAGCAGTCGCCAAAACGAGATTGATAGAGGTCTGAGTTGCCGATCGCCCGGACAAATTCTCTCAGGCTGAGCTCGCCACGCTTGAACTGAGATTCGGGAACCGTCAGGCGCTCGCTGTCCATGACATGGGCATTGCCCAACACTTGCTTGTAGGCAGCGCGGATGGCGATGTTTTTGTCGGCATCGGATTGACCGGGCCATACTTCGATGGGAGTACTGTTGGCGTAGGGGGCGTATCCCAAGCGTGAGCTGGCGCTGGCGGCGATGTCTGCAGATGCTTGCGTGGTGACTGCTCTGAAGGTTCCGGAAGCGGCCGCGAATGCAGGAGCCGGTGTAGCTGCTGGTGTAGCCACAGGTGTGGTGGGCAACTGGTAGCCTGCAGGAGGGCTATAGGGCAGGATGTTTGGCTTGCGATAGCTGAGGGAGATGGGGCGTGGCTGCTCTTTCGAGATGGCACCGTTCAATGCGGATGCAGCAGCAGCATCGCTGGTGGCCGGACCGCGCAATAGGTCGAACATGTAGGAGAAGCCGGCATTGGTGCTGAGGGCTTCAGTTTTGTAGCCACGAATATAAGGAACCGTATCGTTACCGAATGTGGACTTATATTCTTCGCTGTCGACGAAGAAGTCGATCAAATCATCGAAGCTGCCGGAATCGAGGACAGCAGTACCGTCCTGCATCTCGCTGTAGTCATTGGGAGCGCGACCGAGGAAGTGCTTGTAACCCAGCTCGATCTGGCGGAAGCGGGGGCGATCGCCGAATAGAGAGGCATATAGAGAAGACCTACCGACAGCGCGGACAAATTCCCGTACGCTCAGCTCACCATCAGAAAATTTTGATTCTGCACTGGCGAGGCGCTCGCTGTCCATGATGTGAGCATTACCCAACACCTGTTTGTAGACCGCTCGAATGATGACTGCTGCATCTCCGCTTGATTGCCCCGGCCACTGCTCGATGGGGTCGGACGTTTCGTAAAGGCTGAGTCCCAATCGCGACGTCGATCCAAAGTTCATTCGGTGCTACTCCCAGCAACAACAGTTTGAAAAGAAATGACTTATGCAGTCCAGATAAATGACAGGTTGTTATGTAAATGAAAAATTAGGCAGGTATCCGCTTAGATCGCTTTTGAAACGTCTCAGTAAATCAGACATTTTTGTAAAGCAATGTTACGAATTGGGCCGCTCTTTTTCCAGTTGTTCACATGGTAAGCCCTACAGGGTACCGGAGTGGCGACTTCCTGAGAGAGCTTAACGATTACGGTACATAGTAAAGGTTGAGCCCCTCTAGCGCTAGTCCTGTTGAAAAGTCATTGAAACCCCGGTATGGCGGTGGTGTACTGCAGGCTCAGGATCTTCGTTAGCCGAAATCTGGCTGACAATCGTTAGGAGGAAAATGAGAGCCAAGTATCCTAACTGTCAGGTTTTCTCATAAACAACCCGACACTTTTTATGGGTTCCCCATGTGCGGGACGCGTTACATTTACCCGACCGCCCGATCCCTCGATCTCTTGGCGAATGTCTCACGCATCTTGCTTCTTGGGGCTAGGTACAACCAATCTGTTGCTAGCTACACATGAGGGAGATGATTGCAGGCTAATGATGGTGGGAGCTGGCGATGGAGTTGGGCTCGAAGGGGGAATCCAGTTCTGCAAACGGAATCTGCGATCGCTCCAGCCACTCAACCACGGGGCGATCTTTTTCCACCCACAGCTTGCCATCTGGGTCGATTTGGATGGGACGGTGCCAATTCCCTAAATGGTGCGCGACACGGCAAGAGTCTTGCAGGGTGGTGGGAGAGATGGCCAGTAGGGGTTCGGGTTTAGCTCGCACGACGATGTGTCGTTCGGTATCGCTCAGCAGTATTTGTCCATCTACCAGCACAGTGCCGCGCGGCAGTGAGAGGCACAGCACGGTACCGGCATCGCTACTCACTCGCTGTCTGACTTTGCGGCGATCGTGCCAATCTAACCATACGCATTCTGGGGGAGCTACAGGTGTCTGAATCTGGGTCTCTGGTAATGCGGTTATGACGGGAGGAGGCTGGTTCACTGGCGTTCTAAATATTGGCTAATGTCTTCGCGCATTTGGGATAGCAAGAGTTCGGTCGATAGCCGTACCCGCTCGGTTTTCAAGGTCATGTTGAGTTTGGCGGCAAATGGAGAGGGCCAAATATTGGGGTTGCAGAACAGCTCCAGTAACATTCCATCTGTATAGCGAAATTCCACCGGTGCTTGGGGGGATTTCGGATCGGTTGCCACTGCTTTTAGTCGTTGGCCCAAGGTGTCGAGTGCGCTGTTCAGTTCGTGAATGGTGTCGAGCGGGCAGTCAAAGCTAACAGCACCAGTATCGAGATTGAACGTAATGCGATCGGGCATAGCGTTAGATTCCAGTTTAGTGAATACCTGGCATGGGAGTTGGAGGAACAATAGGCGAATAAGGTGCCTGGGAAAGGGTAGCCAAGACCTCCCTAAGTCGACAGTCGCCTCATACAACCTTGTGGAGCAAGAGTAGTCTGACAGAATAAGGGTAGCGCAGTGGTTTGAGGTGCTATGGATACCAACAGCTTAATTCGACAACTCTTGATGGTGGGGGTGGGCACCACAAGCGTAATGATGGAGCAATTGAACAAGGCTGTGGACGATTTGGTGCAAAAAGGCAGCCTCGAACCGGAAGCTGCCAGCCAAATGGTTGATACAGTCATGAAGCAATTCCGTACCGAACAGGAAAATTTTGAAGCTGTGCTGCAGCGACAAATTCGCAACACCATGCAGGATTGGGGGGTGCCCCGGCAGGCGGAGATGGATGAATTGCGGGGGCGAATCGATCGCCTGGAACGTCAGGTGAGGGAGTTGGAGGAGCGGTAAGGGGATTGGTCACTGGTCACTGGTCACTGGTCATTGGTCATTGGTCACTAGCCCTAGCTACTGGTCACTGGTCACTGATATTTCGCTGAGACAAAAGCCAAGGACGAAGGACCAAGGACGAAGGACGAAGGACCAAGGACGAATAACGAAGCAACATCCCCACCTCCACTCAGTTGAGTCCTCCCCAATGTTGCTTCTCCCCAACAAATTTTCCAGAATAAAATTACAGATTCTTGATGGGCCATGCGCAAGCGCGTCAGTATGATTTTCCCTCGCCACGTGGTGAATTTGCCTGTGACGTATCGTTTGGCTCGCGATTTTGATGTGGCGGCAAATATTGTTCGGGCTCGGGTCGCACCTGATGAGGTCGGAACTCTGGTTGTGGAGCTGTCGGGAGATATTGACCAGGTTGAAGCCAGCTTGGAATGGACCCGATCGCAGGGAATTAAAGTTTCGGAGAGTAGCAGCGAGATTCAGATTGACCGCGATGCTTGTGTGGATTGTGGATTGTGCACGGGAGTGTGCCCGACTGAGGCCTTACGCTTGGACGCCGAAACGTTCCGCTTGGAGTACCTGCGCAATCAATGCGTTATGTGCGAGCAATGTATTCCCACCTGCCCGGTGGATGCCCTCAGTGCGGCCCTGTGACGGCGGTATCACCAGCCGATCGCTTCTCGCTAAATACGTCTCTCGGGCGCTATATGATGGCACGGGAGTTTGGAGTCCCGGCCCGACATGGACGGATTTCTCAATTTGAATAAGCCTGCTGGTTGGACCTCTCACGATTGCGTGGGCAAGCTGCGGCGGATTTACAACACAAGGCAGGTGGGGCATGGCGGGACTCTCGATCCGGATGCGACAGGAGTGCTACCGGTGGCGATCGGTCGGGCAACGCGCTTCCTGCAGTTTTTATCCGGTGGGAAAGGCTATCGGGCTACGTTTGTGTTGGGGAAAACCAGTACTACAGACGATGCGTCTGGAGAGATAACAGAGCATCGGGTGGGGGATATTGACGACGCTGCTGTCAGAGCGGTCTTGCCCCAATTTATCGGCGATATCCAGCAAATCCCCCCGGTGTACAGCGCCATTCGCCGTCAGGGCAAGCGACTGTACCAGTTGGCTCGAGAGGGAGCCACGGTTGAGTCGCTTCAGTTGCAACCCCGAGCCGTACACATTGCCGCGATTGAGCTTATTGCCTGGCGAGGGGGAGAGTTTCCGGAAGTGGATGTCTCGATTGATTGCGGAACAGGTACGTACATTCGAGCGATCGCCCGTGATTTGGGGCAAGTATTGGGGTGTGGTGGACTGATGAGCCATTTGCAGCGCACCCGCAGTGGCCCGTTTGAGCTGGAGAGCAGCGTTACTCTAGACGCCCTACTAGACTGCGCCAATCCTGAAGAGATGCTGCAGCCCATTGCTGCTGCGTTTGATGGCCTACCCGACATTGTTTTGGATGAACCATTGGCTCATCGCTGGTGTTGCGGCCAAAAAATCCCCCATCCACAACCGAACAACCCAAACCTTGTCAGGGTTATAGGCGATCGCGGTTTTTTGGGGTTGGGGCAATTGCAGGATGGCTGCCTGAGACAGCGACGGGTCCTTGCCAGCCAGGGATAAGTCGAGAGGCGGACGAGGCTGCGTTTAGGATGGAACAGTTATTGAGGCCGAGGTCGTCATGCGCCGAATCGGAATGATTCTTTCTGTGCTCGTATTGTCAGTTTTAATGGGATGCAGCTCGGCTTTACAGGCTCAAGAGGCTGAGCCGGGAGATGTAGTCCGGGTCAACTACACGCTGACGCTATCGGACGGAACGATCGCTGATACCTCCGAAGGGCGCGCTCCGCTGGAATTTACCTTGGGGGCGGGTGACGTGGTGCCGGGCTTCGATAACGGTGTAACTGGGTTACAGGTGGGTGAGTCGGCTGAATTTACCCTGACTCCGGCGGAGGGTTATGGCGATCCTCGTCCCGAACTGGTCATGGAGCTGCCGCGTAACCCCGAGAATGAAGACCGCGACATTTCCGTGGGGGACACGGTCTACCTGGCTGGCCCTGGCAATATTCCGGTTCCCGCGAAAATTCTGGAGCTGGATGACGAGACCGTAAAGTTGGACGCCAACCATCCACTGGCTGGTGAGGAACTGAATTTTGCTGTGGAACTGGTCGAAATTGTTGCCGAACAAGATGCTGTCCCAGACAATTCCGCTCCCGTAGATGTTGAGTCCACAGAGACCTCCTCCGAGGATGCTCCTGGTGCGGTCGATAATGACAGTGATTTGACCGGTGGAGATACAGAGGAATTGCCTGCGGACGAATCTGCCGGGAGTGAGCCTTAGTAATTAGTCAAACTCGCATTGACACCCACTAGAGTCTAAGCTTGTGCTCTTACTTTGGGCGGGCGATTGCTCTGAGCAGCGATCGCCCGCCCCTAATTGATGAATGATTTGTCCTACACCCGTTAGCTTTCTACAGGTTCTTGGCGAGAACGACGTCGCCACCGCTTGAGTTGCACCACTGTGACGGTGGTACCTACCCCGATTGCAATCCAGAAGGGACTGTACACGACCACCCAGATGCCTCCTTCCATAATGCTTACCATGAGGACACCCAAAGAATGGGTGGATTGCTGCCAGGCATTTTTCAGTTGTGTAGACAACGATCGCTCATTGGGAACGGCGGCCAGGGCGGTCTCAAGCTGCACGGTGATGTGGGAGTACGTGACGCGAGTTTGCAGGTAGCTCAACTGGGCTTCGGTCTGCTCGATTTGGGAGCGAATGTTGCTCAGTTCCCGAGACACTTCTAGAGCATCGCTCAGGCGGCCCGAACGCTCGAATAGGGCCAGAACGGTTTCTTCCCCCCGACGCAAGTTTCTCAAGCGGGCTTCGTAGTCAACGATTTGGGATGATACGTCTTCAGCGGTAATGCTTTGGGAGCTGACTTGGCCGATCGCATTCAGGGATTCGACGGTGGCATCTAACTGAGCTTGCGGGACCCGTAATTGAAGATGGGCCGAGTGGCGATCGCCCTCGCGAATGGGAGTGGATTCGCGTAATGACAGAATTTCTCCGTCGTGCTGACTCAACAGATCGCTGACTCGATCCAACGTCACATCCAAGGAATCTACCACTACAGTCATCTGTGCCGTGCGGATGAGTTGAGGGCGGTTAGGGGCGACGTTAGAACTGGTGGAGATTGCTTCGGCTTCAGCAAGTGCGCCAGCGAAGTCATCGGTTGGTGCGAACGATCGCGATTGACTGATGCCGTCTAAACCGACAAGCGGCTGCGAATAGAGGGCATCCGCTTCCCCTGGAGCTGTTTCGGAGAGCTGGGCGCAGCCCACAAGCAATGCCGTCCCCGCTAGTGCGGCCAGTCCGATCGTTTTGATGGGACCTAAAGGACTTAAAGATTTGATGGATTGCAGGCGATTCATCGCTCAACTCCTATCGTTCGAGTGCGCAACCCTACTGTGGCGGACTTTTTCGGTCAATGAGTCTCGGTTTCGAATTCAGAAACGTAGCCCCAAGAAGCGGCCGACAACTCTTTGCGATAGTGCGTGCCATTTTAGTTAGGACAAAGGCTTCTATACAACGTCAGGGAGGGACATTTCAGCCAGACCTCGCTACTGACGCTACCATCAGCTCAGTTCCGCGTTGCCATCTCAGTTTTTGAGGGTTCTCCACGATGACATCTATCCCCTTCTCCAGCCTCATTCTTGTCTATGCCGCATTTGTGGCAATTGGGGGAGGGATTGGATTTCTCAAGAGCCAAAGCAAGGTCTCCTTGTTCAGCGGGTTGGGGAGTGCTGCCTTGTTGTTGGTGGCCTACATTGTCAGTCGAGGCAGCTCTACTGGAGGATTGGCGATCGCGTTGGGGTGTGCGATTGCGTTGTGTGCGGTCTTTCTGATGCGCTTGAAGAAGACGGGCAAATTTATGCCAGCAGGTTTGATGGGGATTGTTAGTGCGATCGCTGCTATCGTTTTTGCCTTGGGGTTGATGGGCTAGCAGAGCCCCTCGAGATTCTCCGCGCTGTTACTGCCAAGTTGCAGAAAATGCTTCGTAGAAACTGCGATTGTCTGACGTTGCCCCTCGAATGCCAACAACTGCATTGGCAAATTCTTGGGCTCGCTGCATCGATACAGTCAGTGGCCACCCGCGCGCCATCCCCAACAGCAGCACGCTACTAAACGCATCGCCAGCCCCCACCGTATCCACAACATCCAACGTTAGAGAGGGGACTTGTTCGATGCGCGTGCCATCGGTAGACACGGCGATCGCCCCCAATCCTCCACGGGTGACGATCAGGGTTTCTAACGGCAAGGCATTTAGCAAGTGAGTGATGCGATCGTCGAGCGAGTCCCCATCAGGAACAATGTCCCGCAATTCTTGCTCGCTCACCTTCAAGCAACTGGCTCGACTCAGCCATTTATCAACTAATTCAGGTGTCCACCACGGCGCTCTCAAATTCGCATCCACGAAAATAGTGGGCTGGGGAGTTTCTACCACTATGCGGCTGTAAATGGTTTCGAGGGATTGCTCCGACTCGAAGTTCCGCACCCCCAAGGTGCCGTGATAGAGGATGCATTCGGGGGGGAATGGCGGCAATTGTTGAGCATCAACAAAGTCGAAGGCGCGATCGGGCCGAATGGTGTAGCTGGGTTCGCTGCCATTCAGTTCCACGTCCACCACACCGGTTAAGCGCTGGCTACCCAGTTGCAACCCAGAGGTATCCATTCCCCATTCCGTCATGGCATGGCGAACTTTGGCTCCAAAGTCATCGGCTCCAACTCGGGAGATAAACAATGGCGACAGACCGAACGCCTGTAGGTTCCAGGCGACGTTGAATGGGGCTCCCCCGAGGACATGTCGGCCATCGGGAAAGCAGTCAAACAGCACCTCGCCAAACACGAGCAGACGGTCAGTCATAAGCCTCGATCGCGATCTAGTCGATCCCTCCCGATTGTCATTCCCGGTTGTCAATGTGAGGGATCGTTAAGCCTGACAAAGCCTCTAGGAGAGGGCCTCTGGGAAGAAGTAAGCCACACCCTCTATGATGCCAGCGCTGTAGTTTCCATTCATCCCCAATTGTCCCCCTCGGGCAATATAGAGGGTTTCAAGATTGCGGCTTTCGCGCGCCCGTCGGTAAGCGAGTTGCTTCACTTCAGCTCCGGCATTGGCCACTAGGACAGCCGGGATAGCGCTGGCCATGACAGCGGTGTCGTTAGCGCTGACTCCGGCAAACAGGGTGCGATCGCGGTTGAACTTGTAGCGGTCGATCAGAAATTCTAGGGCCAGACGCTTATCGGCGTTGGCGGGCAGGATGTCTACCAGTCCTAGCTTCTGATGCTCGTCGGTGCTCCAAATGACTTTGGCTTGCACTTCTTCCCATTTCAGCCGGGTTTTTAGCTTCACCATCAGGGTGGTGCTGTTGACTTCGCCAGGTACGTAATAGCTCAGCTTGTACAGTCCTTGTTTGGCTGGCTCCTGCAGTTCTAGGCAGTCTAGGTCATCGAACAGCCCGTCCAGCTCGCTCCAGCGGTCTTTGCTGCAGTAGTTGGCGCTTTGGCGATCCCACTCTTCCAGGCGGGTCCATTCGCCATCGCTGTGGGTGAAGATGCTGGCTCCGACATCGGCGATCGCGTAGTTGGGTGCGGGCAAGTCGTAGTTGGAGATCGCTTGCTGGATAGAGTCTAAATCTCGACCGGTGACGTAAGCCAGCGAGACATCGGGACGGTTCACGAGTTGCTGAAACAGCTCCCGCGCATTGGAAGACTCCTCGGCAGCACCGTTAGGGATCAGGGTGCGATCTAAATCGGTGCATATCAAAAGCTTTTGCTTCGGCTTCATCTCGCTGCATCCATCGTTTTTGGGATTCTAGCAGGGAGGCATTGAGCGCTATTGGAGCTGGGGAGAGGTGGCTATTGGCTTGTCTTGCTTGGATGTTTGGGTGCTTTCACTATGCCTGCAATGGCAGTGGAAGTACCGGGATGTAAGGGGCGATCGGATTGCGTTTTGGGGGCTGGCGATCGCATAGGGACACAGGGCTTACAGACACGATTCGCAAGAAGAGCGGCTTCAGCATAGAAGCCGTAACTCGCGAACGCTTAATGAAGATGTAATGGTCATTGTTAACTATGAGACAAGTGCTCTACTGATCCGATCCTTAGGTGGTTGGTGGCCGACGCCAATTTTCGGTCAGCAAATTGGGGACGCGATCGAATTCCCAATGTTGGAAGCCGTGTTGTGAAAAGCGGGCTACCACTGTTATTGAGCCATGCTGATATTAACGCTCGCTCCCATAAACTTGTAAACCAACTGCGCCATTGCAAACTCATAGGCATGAAACCCTGCGATCGGCGCAAATTCCATCACATCGAATCCGACAACTCGCCGCTGACTCACCACAGAATCAAACAGTGCTAGCGTCTGGTACCACCCCAAGCCACCCGGCACGGGCGTCCCGGTGGAGGGAAACACCGACGGGTCCATGCCATCCGTATCTAGAGTAAAAAACACACTGGCTGGAAATTCCTTCGGCAACTCAAACGACGTAATGTTCTGTGGAACCAACACATCCGCATCTAAATACCCAATATCAAACTGCTGGCGATAGTCAATTTCCTCTACCGAAATCGCCCGCACCCCCAACTGAAACAGCGGCACCCCCAAATCCACAATCCGCTTCATCACCGACGCATGGCTATACGGATTACCCTCGTATGCCTCCCGCAAATCCCCATGGGCGTCTATCTGCACGACTCCAATATCCGTTATCCCTGCGGCTAGCAGTCCCTTAATGACGCCGTACGTCACCGTGTGCTCTCCTCCCAACACCACCGGAAACCCACCCATCTCCACAATGGCCTGCGTCGCCGCTGCAATCCTATCCACCACATCCGCTGCATCCCCCGCCACATCCACCGGAGCGTGTGTGTAAATGCCCTTCTCTAGCGGAATCCCTCGTCCATCCC
The DNA here is from genome assembly GCA_039817825.1 of Cyanobacteria bacterium J06642_12. GTDB lineage: Bacteria > Cyanobacteriota > Cyanobacteriia > Thermostichales > PCC-7336 > PCC-7336. The sequence goes on from JBCBVA010000041.1 coordinate 14,399, forward strand.
AAGCTTCCAACTGCCAAGACGCTTCCAGAATCGCCTTTGGCCCCAGTCTCGTTCCGCCGCCATACGACACTGACGCTTCCATCGGTACCGGCAACACATGAAATAGTGCGTCCTTCGGCTGTGGATGCGTTAATTCCGAGCCCAAAAACACCGGATACCCTGGGGCGGCCCACTGGTGAAACTCATCCACAATCCAATCCTCAATTAAACCAGTTGTATAGCGTTTGCCATTTCATTTAGGGCGAAGGTTTCTAGGCACAATCAGAGATGAACGTAGCCGAAATGTACACCGTGGTATGGCTACTGCTATATAGCGATCGCGAACAGCGAAGTCGGTCCCGCAAAACAAAATAAATCCCCCAAGCAATCGCCCGAGGGATATAAATGCTAGCAATAATGCCGTCTGCTAGTGCTTGCGGATGGGTCGTTCTCCAGAGTGGGAGCGATCGCCCGCATCCAACTGCACGCTGTGGCCAGCAATCTGAGCCGAAGCCCTCAGCACTTGGCGTACTGCTTTGATCGTTCTGCCACCGCGACCGAAAATCCGGCCCTTATTCACCCCATCGAACGACACTCGCAGTAGGACTTTCTGACCCCCACGGGTGGTTTCGCAATCGATGGAGAGACTGCCTCCCTCATCCAGCAATGGTTCGAGCAACAGGCGGGTTAACCCAACATAATCGGGCATAAGAACACCTACGCAGACGGTGAGCTAATAATAGCGACCTTATGCGCTAGCCGCTGCTTCTTCAACCTCAGCTTCAGCTTCGGCAGTTTCTTCCGCAGCATCGTCGCTTGCAGACTCGTCCTCAGCAGATGCTTCGGGGGTTGCTTCTTCAGTAGTTTCTTCTGCGACTTCTTCAGTGGCAGCTTCATCAGTGGTAGCTTCTTCAGCGGCAGCTTCAGCAGCAGGCTCTTCTTTCTTAGGTGCAGGAGCTTCTTTCTTGGGAGCCGCTTCGATGGTGACAGGATCGCTAGAGATCTCTTCCCCGGAGTTCACCATGTCGAAAATGCGGGCCTTGTTCAACAGCGCGCGCAGGGTGTCGGAAGGCTGAGCACCTTTCTTGAGCCACTTGGCAATTTCTGCTGCCTGCAGGATAGTCTCTTTGGTGCGGGGGTTGTAGTAACCCAATTCCTGAATGGGGCGACCCTGACGGCGAGCACGACTGTCGATCGCCACAATGCGATAGCTGGCTTCCCGCTTTTTGCCGTAGCGCTTCAATCGCAACTTGACCATGAGCTTGAAATTCTCCTGTTTCGGTTATGTCTGGATGAGAGGAATTGTGGGGATACGATTTCCCGGACTGCTAAACACCATCAGCAGACTGCTTATTCAAAAGCAGCACTTTAGCATACCGTAACCACCCTCGCGATCGCTAGACACTTTTCAAATCTCCTACAACTGCCAACCATAATGAATACATCTCGATCTCCAGCTTGGTTTGAGTCGGTCTGTGGTAATTGAAGGAAACTAGGATGAAGGAGGCTGGGACGCTGTAGTGGATACTGTCTCCGATCCCGTAAACAACAGAATAGGGAGCAAAAACATCAATAAGGCCAAGCTGGCGGATACGCAAACATAAAACGTATTCAGTCCCGATAGCCCCAAGACAATGCTGGCTAGCGCGCTGGCGGGAATAACTGCAAGCCACAGCAGTCTGACACCATTACGCAACGTGTTGAGGGGGGCACTAGTCACCGTTCCAATCGTGGGGAGGGGGAGTGCTTGAAGGTTGACAGGTAGGACTGGATTGGCGTTATTGCCTAATGTCCACTCTTGTAGGCGCGCTATCCATTGGGAGGTCGCTCGCTTCAGGGCGATCGCTGTATTCCCCTCTCGAATCCCCAAATATCCGCTTTCTGTCTTTCCGTCCGCATTGCACCACTGAATTTGAATCAGAGTCAGGCGAAACCACTCAAATTTAAGCGTGGTGTAACCCACATGGCTGACGGCATCAATGGGGAGAGAAAATTGGGTCTGTTCCCCAACGTACGCCAAGCGATCGGAGCCGAGGTAGAGCAAGCCCATATCCCAAAACAAAGTGCCTTCATACAATTGCGGCTGCAAGCTAGGAGAAAAGCCAACCAACACTTCAGCGCGATCGCTGGCATCCCAACCCTGTTGTGCGAACTTTTGACGCAACTGCTCCCCAAGGGATTTCATCCCCAGTTGAGCAATATGGTTGTCTACCCACAGCAACGCCATAAAGGAGATGATGCTACCCAACGCGATTGGCATGTAGAACAACGACGAAACAAGCCCCGACACCACCAGAACTGCACCTGCCGAACTCGTGGCAGCCGTCCCTGACAGTAGTAAGACTGCCTTCAACGCAAGGCCAGACTTAACATCAGAGGAATACACCGGCTGTTCGCTACTGTCTTCGCCTGGAATTAAGTAGATCTCTCGGTTTGGGTCGGCAGTCAGCAGGAGCTGTTCGACCCTGTCTGCAGGGATCTGGTGAGCGTTGGCGATCGCGTTGGCCCGATTTTTCAAAGAGGGGTGAGTGCCCATAGCTTCTGCCAACGGATTCCATTGGGCTGGCATCTCAGCCAGTTCGGTAATGGCTGCGAGGGCTGAAATCATCGCCTCCGGATCGCCAGTTAGCCTAGCAGCCCCCAAATCAGCTTGATGCTCGTGGCGGCGAGATTGATACATCTGAACGATGAATGCGCCGCCCAACATCAGAAACATCAGCACACCAAGGAGAACAACGTTTTCGACAGGCTTAAAGGCCATGAGGAAGCAAGACACTACCGCAACAACTGCAATCAAATTCCCCCTAGAGGTGTGATGTTTGCACTCAAAGTGAGCCAATTCGTGTGCGATGACAGCATCCACCTCTCGTTTGGTGAGGTTTTCCAGCAGGTAATCCGTCAGCATCACCTTGCCACCCGATACGGCAAAAGCATTCGCCACTTGGGTTTTCCGGGTAGGCAACACGTATAGTTGCTTGATATCAACCTTGGCAGTGCTGGCCAACTCAAACACGCGATCGCGTAGCGGGCCAATCGTAATGGATTGGGGAATTAATCCCCAAATCCGTGCCTGAGCCACGACCAACGCAAAGATTGAGGTAGTAGCCCCAATCAGCCACAGAGTTGCCAATCGAACTTCACCATCTGTCAGGACAGAGATAAAGATGGCAATAGCCAGCACTGCTGCAAATATCCCTTGATCGATCGCCCCTGCCAGCAACACCTTTTTCTGAGGAGGCTTGACCCGACCCGCTCGAGCAATAACTGGATAAGCAATCCACCGACAGACAAGGCAGATCGCGGCAGGAAATGCCGTCATGCCAGCAAACGCAGCAATTGACTGAATCCATATCGACCACGGTGCGGAAACCAGCTCGAAGAGGGGATTCCATTGCAACCCGATAACCACCCAAACCCACCATCCCCAAATACCGAGTGAAGACAGCGAGTGCCATTGCTGGAACTGGAAGCTAGCTATTTTGTTGTTTGGCTGCATGTGGCGCAGCGCCCAACGGCGTCCTATTGCGGTCAAAAGCGGTGCTAGGAGAGCGAGCACTAACATTGGCAACACCATTCGCGACAGGTCTTGCCATCGAAATCCGTATTCAACGGTGAACACAGCCCATGGGGTGGATGCCAAGTTCAATTGATTCAAGTCGATTGAGGCGGAGAACCGTTCCACAGAATGTCCCAACCACTCATTAGTGTCGGTATTGAGGTTAAGGAACGCCGGTACAGAGCGAAATGGAACTGACGACGGGATGTCTACTGACACATAGAGGGTAGGGGCCTCAGCGGTTTGCAGGTGGGCGATTAGCAGGATGAGATTCAACTGGGATTGTTGGATGAGCCCCGATGCTTGCGTCCCTCGATCGCAGCTCAAGAAATAACTAAAGACGTCTTCGTCAAGATAAGGGTTGCCCCATGCCTGGCAGTTCTCGTTCAGTTGTTCAACACTGTCAACCAGGTTCTCTTCCAGTTGAGCTGAGGAGAAAGGGGTATCGAACCATTGGTTGAAGTAGATAGTTGACGATCCATCAACAGCATATGAAATTGTTAGCTCGGCATCCGCTAGAACCAAATCTTGATGGTGTGCGCGGGCTGGTGTCGTTACTGAGTGATGGACAAGGGCAAAGAGCAGAGCGATCTCGATTGCTGCCTTGTGAAACCACCGCCATTCAACTGACTTGATCAAACGCAGCCATATTTGCTTCTCTCGCCACCCGTGCATTTCCTCTCGTTCCCATCAATTACTCCCAATCTCACGATTCCCAATGAAAACAATTGGAACGTCTGTACACCAGATAAGTACGAAGGGATGAGCAGAAGAAGACTGAGAGTTTAAGTGTTTTCTGAACTGGCAGAATTACTGTGCAGCTGCGATCGCTAGACACGTTCCAAATCTCCTGCGCCCACCATTTCTGGAGTGGCATCAGATGCTTGATTGGACAGAGGTAGCTGGGGCAGAGGTGGCTGGGACGGTGTAGCTGCAACGACTCCGGGGTCGGAAAATAACAAGATGGGTAGGAGTGCCCAAAAGGCCAGACAGGCAGATACGCAAGCTGAAGGCCAATCCCACCACCCAACCCATCTCCGTCATGGCCCTCACCGCACACACCATTGACGAGATCGCATCAAAGCGATCGCCGCCTGCGACGACTACGACACCAAACCCTTCGTCAAACGTCTACTATCCAAAATCGAAGCCCTACTCGCCTAATTGCGGCTCTTCTCGCCCAATAAAGACATAGTCACCTCCCAAAAAAACAGCCCTACCTACGTAGACCTACAGGTTTGGCGACACATTTGCACGCCATAGTAGGTAATATGACACTAGCTGACGAGTTACATACTGGGATTGGGCGAAATCCTATGACCACCGAACGGGAATATCAAGAAGGCCAAGATCGAATCCGTAGAGCCCAAGGCAAACGCCAATGGCTACGCAGCGGTAAAACAGGTGCTTCCTACCCTCGCTATTCCAGCCGATCCAAAGCGCAACGCTGGGTACCGTGGATTATCGCCGGGATCGCCGCAATCAGTATATATGGCGCGATCAAGGCCCGCGATAGCCGTCCCACTCCTCCCAGCCGCTCCGCCCCCCAAGGGATTACCTTATAAGTCCCAATTGTTATAAACATTGCTAAAAGAATATTTACAAACAGGGTATGATGTGGCTACCGCTAGAGCCCCATACTTATGTTCGATGCCAATTTTGCTTCGAACCTTCGCTACGTCGAAACTCGTACCCCCGACGACGAATGGTCAGCCGATCCCGATTGCGTAACTGCCCTACTCTTCTGTAGTGCCGCTAAGCTTTGGAAACTTTGCCAGCAATGGGAGCAAATGCAGGACACTGAGTTGCTGTAGAACAGAAATCATTTGGAGTTGGCCCCTGTTTCTTGGCTGGAAGCGGGGGTTTTGTGTTTGAAGCGGGGCCGTCCTTAGTTCTTGGTTCTTGGTCCTTAGTCCTTGGTCCTTAGTCCTTGACTGTTATTCATCGTCCTTTGCTCTTCGCCATTATGGGTCGCCCACGAATGACCAGTGACCAATGGACTAATGACCCATATCCAGCACCCAACTCTTATCCCCCAACCATCGCCATCGTGTCCCCATCCTTTTTCTTCTCCGCAGCCACCAACGTCATCCGCTCAATCGCCTCTTCACACCAATCCACCCACATCGACTCGTAGCGCAGCCCACACCTCAGCGTCAGATAGTGGCCGAGTTCTTCCCCTTCCAATTCGTCTGGTTTTGGGAAATCCTCGCGTTCTATCTCCAATAGCTGAGCTAATTTGCCGGCGTGAATATCTCGGCGGCGGGTGAGTTCGTCAATCACCACCTGTGGCTCGACTAGGTGGCTGGCTCGCATTTTGACCATCAAATCCTCGCGGACAGACATGGGATTCGAGGGTTGGTTGACCCAGGTCAATAATTCCTGCTTACCCGCAGCGTTAATGCTAAACACCTTCTTGTTGGGACGACCTTCCTGAGCGATCGTTTCTGCTTCAATCCAACCCTGCTTCTCCATCTTGGAGAGTTCGCGATAAATCTGCTGCGATGTGGCTTGCCAGTAATGGCCGACGCACTCGTCGAATTCTTTGCCAATGTCGTATCCACTGCACGGGCATTCGGACAGCAACATCAGGATGGTGTGAGACAGAGCCATGGCACATTCGAAACAACGACGGGTGCGAAACCATTATTCAACAGACTGGCGAGATATCGGTTGAGGTAAACCGCTAGGCAGATTGCTCAAGACCTTGCTTTGCAGAGGCTAAAGCTGCCTTGAGTCTCTCGACCTTACAGCAATTTCCATATCCAGTTGACATACCCAAAAAGTTGACTATATGATTTGCAGTATATTCAACTTTTTGTATAACACATTGTTGCGTATTGATAGGGCATCTCGATCGCCCTTGTTACATTCGGTTCCCCACATCCGGTTCCCCATCGGTATTCGTCATGACTCTCCAGACTTCAACTCCAGAACCGTCTCTTCCTCAACAGCTAGAGCTATTCCATCGCGATGAAGCTGTGGGGAGATCGCGCCCCAAGCCGGTCCGACTGTCGTGGCGAAAACTCGTTGCCGTCGTGCCGCTAGCCTTGTTGGTCGGTGGCGTCGCCATCCGCACCAACGCTTTTAACCCCAATGCCGAACCACAAGAATCCGTTTCCATCCGTCCCCTTCCCGTCGAAACCCTTGAAGTCACCCTGTCCGAGTCTTATGAAACCCAGCGCACCTACACAGGCGATATCGAAGCTAGGCGTACTAGCGAGCTGGGATTCGAACAGTCAGGGCTAGTGGTGCGCATGCTGGTTGAGGAAGGCGATCGCGTTATCGCCAACCAAGTCATTGCCGAACTGGATACCCAGCGGTTGCTGGCTCAACGCCAAGAGCTGTTGGCCCAAAAAGCTCAAGCTGAAGCCGATTTGTCGGAGTTGGTCGCCGGACCGCGTTTCGAAACGATTTCCTCCTCCCAAGCCAACGTCCGCGATCTAGAAGCCCAACTTGAACTAGCCGAGCAGCGCTATCAACGTCGGCAACAACTGCTGACAGAAGGGGCCATTTCAACAGAAGAGTTAGACGAATTTATCTCGGATAGAAACGCAATCCAAGCCCGACTCGATGCTGCTAACAGCGATTTAGAAGAGCTACAAACCGGCTCGCGCAGCGAAGACATTACCGCGCAACAAGCCGTTGTCCGCAGTCTGGATGCCCGCATCGGTACTTTGGATGTGGATATTGCAAAAAGTCAGTTGCGAGCACCGTTCGACGGTCGTGTTGCCCTCCGTCACGTCGATGAAGGGGTGGTGATTTCTGCCGGACAAACGGTACTCAGATTGGTGGAAGACGGAGCAATGGAAGCTCGCGTCGGCCTCCCGGTACAAGCTGCTGCGAATTTGGAGGTGGGTTCCGAGCAAGCAGTCTTCGTTGACGGGCGCGAGTATTCTGCCACAGTTAAATCTCTGTTACCCGAGCTGAATTCCTCCACCCGTACCATCTCGGCTATCCTTTCCCTCCCTGATGGCGCTATCGCCGCTCCTGGAGAAGTTGTCAGGGTGGCGATCGTCGATCGCGTTCAAGGGCGAGGTTACTGGTTGCCCGCAACCGCTCTAGTTCGCAGCGATCGCGGTTTGTGGTCTACCTATGCTCTCAGTTCAACTAACACTCTCGATCCGGTCAGCTCTGGCTCAGAGGCTGACGATTTCACCGTGCAGCGACAGCAAGTGGAAGTACTGCAAACCGATGGCGATCGCGTGTTCGTGCGCGGCACCTTGCAACCGGGAGATCGGATTGTGGCGACGGGCACTCACCGGATTGTGGTGGGTCAGCGGGTGACCCCCACTGACACCGAATTGGATGTTGTCTCGGAACCAGGGGTCGTAACGGTTCGTCGCCCCAACTATTCCCAGCACTAGTGCTCTGACAGTACAGACGTGATGGGCCATCGCTCTCCCTCAGGCTTGCTGCATTGGATTTGTGGTTAACGTTCGTTGATGGCAAGTCCCTAAATTAGTCGGCACAAAAACGGTTTTCGCAGTCATGCATCAGTCCTCATCAGGGGGACACAGAGCTGCTTTATCAAAATTGGCATAGGCATCATGCTTTCCAACGCTTTTTACCGCAATACTCAGTTGCTCGTTCTCGCCCTCTGCCTGATTTTGGTGTGGGGCCTGTCCGCCTTCTTCACCCTCCCTCGCATGGAAGACCCCGAGCTGGTGCAGCGCAACGCCGTCATCACCACCTTTTTCCCTGGAGCCACTGCCGAGCGCGTCGAGGCGTTAGTCACGGACAAGATCGAAGAAGAGCTATTCGAAGTAGACGAGATTAAAACGCTCACGTCTACGTCTCGATCAGGAGTATCGTCGGTTGAAGTCGAGTTGCTAGATTCTGTGGATGCCGTCGATGAGGTGTGGTCGCGGGTGCGCGATCGCGTGGACGATGCCATTCCCTCTCTGCCCAACGGTGTATCCGAGCCCGATGTGGAAATTGTGGAAGTCAAAGCTCACGCGCTGATGGTGGCGTTGGAGTGGGCTTCGGACGAGCCGTTGAACTATGCGGTGTTAGGTCGCTTAGCCGAGGATTTGGAGGATCGGCTACGACAGGTGCCCGGAACGGAAGATGTCGATATCTATGGCTCGCCGGAAGAAGAAATTACGGTTGAAATCGATCCGGCTACACTCACCCAACTGAACTTAAGCGCCAGCGATGTCTCCCTCGCGATCGCCGAGAGCGATGCCAAAGTGTCTGCCGGTCAACTACGCAGCGGTCGCAGCGACGTGCCGTTTGAAGTCACTGAAGAGCTAGATTCTCTGCAACGCATCCGTTCGATTCCGGTGGGCAGCGGCAACGTTGGCCAGTTCACGTTGTTGGGGGACATTGCCGATATCGAGAAAGGGGTGGTGGAGCCTCCGGCAGCGATCTCGCTGGTCAACGGCAATCGCGGGGTGGTGCTGAGTGCGCTAGTTCAATCCCGCGCCCGCATCGATCTGTGGGCCCGCCAAGCTCGCCAGGTGCTGGACGACTTTGAGGCCACCTTGCCCCCCGCTATTCGGCAGGAAGTACTGCTGGACCAAAGCCAATTTGTGGAAGCTCGCTTAGATGGTGTTCTGAAAAACTTGATGCTCTCGGCTCTATTTGTGGTGGGGATCGCTTTCGTGATGATGGGCTGGCAATCGGCGCTCGTGGTGGGCACGGCCTTACCTCTCACCGTTCTGGTTGTCTTCGGCGGCATGCAACTGCTGGGTACTCCCATTCACCAGATGTCGGTTACGGGCATCATTCTGGCGCTTGGGTTGCTGATCGATAACGCGATCGTCATGGTGGATGAAGTCGCACACGCGAAGGCTGAAGGGCTGACTCCTGCCAGTGCCGTTGCCAAAAGTGTGAGTCAAATGACGGTGCCGCTGCTAGCCTCCACCCTGACCACCGTTCTGGCGTTCATGCCCATCGCCCTTGCCCCCGGAGGAGTGGGAGAATTTACTGGCTCCATCGGCAGCAGCGTTATTTTGGCGGTGATTGGCTCTCTGGCACTGTCACTCACGGTGATTGCATCGTTGGCAGGTCGCATGCACCCGTTCCGCAGCGATCGCTATTTGCCCAGCTGGATGGTGCAAGGTATCTCCAATCGGTGGCTATCCAAGATTTATCAACGGGTTCTCAAGCTGCTGGTGTCCCGACCTCTGGTCGGTGTGGTGTTGGCCCTGATTGTCCCGATGTTCGGGTTCTCTCAAGCCGGTACCCTGGCCCAGCAATTCTTCCCTCCCACCGATCGCAACCAGTTCTACATCGAGTTCGAGTTGCCCGTACAGGCATCTCTAGCCGAGACCGAACGACAGGTGGCAGAGGTGCGAGACGCGGTGCGCCGTGACCTGGATGTTGAAGATGTCACCTGGTTTGTCGGCGAGTCGGCTCCGTCGTTTTACTACAACGTTGTGCAGCAGCGGGAAGGGGTGGCGAATTACGCCCAAGGGCTGGTGCAGCTTAAGTCCGGAGTGTTGCCGGTGCCGGTGGTGAAACGCATGCAAGAGCGGCTGGATCGCGAGTATCCCCAAGCCCTGGTACTGGCTCGACAATTGGAACAAGGGCCACCATTCACCGCTCCGATTGAGCTACGGCTGTACGGTCCCGACCTCGATCGCCTGCGGATGTTAGGTGACCAACTGCGCGGCGTGATGGCCAACATTCCCGGCATTACCCACACCAAAGCCACGCTGGCCGAAGCACAGCCCAAGCTCGGACTACAGCTGGATGAAACCTCCGCTCGCATTGCTGGATTGGATCGCACGACAATTGCTCGCCAGTTAGATACGACATTGGAAGGGGCTGTTGGCGGTTCGGTACTGGAATCGACGGAAGAGTTGCCGGTACGGGTGCGGCTGGTTCAGAGCGATCGCGGCAACCTAGGTAATCTCAGTTCGTTTGATCTGCTCTCGAATGGAGAGTCGGTGCCGCTGGATGCTGTCGGACGGATCGAGCTATTGCCCGACATTGCATCGATTGCTCGCCGCGACGGGCAGCGTATTAACACCGTGGAAGGCTACATTCCAGCAGGCGAACTCCCGGCGGAGTCATTGGCTGCCTTTGAAGACGCTTGGCAAGCTAGCGATATCGAACTGCCGCGCGGTTACCGCTTGGAGTACGGCGGTGAAGCTGAAGCCCGTGGCACGGCAGAAGGAAATTTATTCTCTACGGTCGGTATTTTGATCGTCTTGATGGCTGCCACGCTGGTGCTGTCGCTGCGGTCGTTCACCTTGGCTGGAGCGATTGGTGCGATCGCCGTTGCCGCCATTGGCCTATCCTTAGCCGCGCTCAAGGTGTTCGATTATCCGCTGGGTTTCATGGCGATTCTCGGCACGCTTGGCCTAGTGGGTCTGGCCATCAATGACTCCATTGTTGTGTTGGTGGCCCTGCGCAGCGATCCAGATGCTCGGCTCGGCAAACCCGATGCGGTACGAGCAGTGGTTACTCGCAGTACTCGCCACGTTCTCACGACTACGTTCACTACGATTGCTGGGTTTGCCCCGCTCTTACTGGATCGGGCTGGTTTCTGGCCGCCACTGGCGATCGCGATTGCAGGTGGCTTGGGAGGAGCAACGCTACTGGCCCTGTTTTTCATCCCCTCTCTCTACATCATCGCCATTCGCGCCGGTTGGGTCTCAGTTAATCCAAATGAGATTGTTAGCGCTTAGTGCTGAGTTGCAAACTGGAACTACTCAGTTCTCCTCAACATCTTTCATTGGCCCCCTGAATCCCCCACCAGTGGGGGACTTATTTGATTCTGCAGGTTAATGAGAGCTGGCCTCATTACGCAAAGACGTCAGGCCACCGATCGTTGTTTTGTTTCATATCGCAAAGGAGCATCAGATTCAAAAGTCCCCCATTTATGGGAGATTTAGGGGGTCTTTACTTGTGCAAGGCCCTACCAAATTGGCAATCATTACTATTTAGATTTACTTCGCAAATATGCTCGTAATGTTTCATCGTAGAAGACATACATGCTCAGGCTGGCTGTAATGCATTCATGGTTTAGCGATCCCCTGCGCAGCAAGTCTAAAAGACCCTAGATCGGATTTCCCATTTGCACGCTCCACAAGCTGGCATACAGTCCATCTCGTGTAACCAGCTCATCGTGTCGCCCCTGTTCCGTGAGTTGCCCCCGCTCCATCACATAAATTCGATCGGCGTTGCGAATCGTCGATAAGCGGTGAGCGATCGCAATCACCGTCCGCCCTCGTGAAATCTTATCCAGCGATCGCTGAATCGCCGCTTCTGTCTCGTTATCCACCGCTGATGTAGCCTCATCCAAAATCAGCACAGGGGGATCTTTCAGAATGGCCCGCGCGATCGCCAATCGCTGTCGCTGCCCCCCAGACAGTCGCTGACCCCGCTCCCCCACAATCGTGTCGTAGCCCTGCGGCAACATCTCGATAAACTCGTGTGCCTCCGCCAATTTGGCCGCATTCATCACTTCCTCGTCAGTGGCATCAAAACTGCCGTAGCGAATATTCTCAGCCACCGTTCCGTGGAACAAGAACACATCCTGACTGACCAACCCGATTGCTCGCCGTAAGTCCTTCAAATTCAAATCGTGCAGCTCTTGCCCGTCGAGGGTGATGTGGCCGCGATCGACCTCGTAGAACCGCAGCAGTAGCTTGACTAGCGTGCTCTTGCCGGAGCCAGTTGGGCCCACCACGGCGATCGTTTGACCGGCGGGAACATGCAGCGACAGATCGGTGACGACGGGAGGGCGATCGGTATACGCAAACGTGACGTTCTCGAATTGCAACTCTCCCTTGACGGATACCAGAGGTAACGACTGCTGACCGGTACGAATCGCGATCGGGGTATCTAGCAAATTGAGAATGCGTGTGGTGGATGCCATTGCCCGCCGATATTCATCCAAGGTCTCCCCCAATCGAGTTAGGGGCCACAGCAGTCGCTGAGTCAGAAAGACCAAGGTGCTGTAGACACCGACATCCAGAGCCCCGTTGGCTGCTTGCATTCCCCCCATCAGTAGCGTGGCGGTAAATCCCACCAAAATAATGATGCGAATTAGGGGGACAAACGCTGCACTGACGGCGATCGCGCGGCGGTTACTCAGTCGATAGGCGTCGCTTTCAATTCGGATGCGATCGATCTCAAAGGCTTCAGCAGTGAAGCTTTTAATGGTGGCCATCCCCCCCAAATTGTTCGCAAACCGAGCCGCCAGCAGCCCCACCTTCTCCCGAACGTCACCATACAGCGGAGCCAACTTACGCTGAAACATCAGTGAGCCCCACAGGATAAAGGGCATGGGCAGCATCGCCATCCAAGCCACTGACGGTGTGAGCACAAAAAACGTCGTTCCCACAATGATGACAGTGGTGGTGACCTGAATCAGATCGTTGGCCCCGCCATCCAAAAAACGCTCCAGTTGGTTGACGTCGTCATTCAAGATCGACATCAACTCTCCCGTACTGCGCTGCTCAAAATAGGCCATCTCCAGTTCTTGCAGGTGACCGTAGGCTTCCAGCCGCAAATCGTTTTGGATATGCTGAGCCAAATTCCGCCACAGCCGTGCGTAGGCATACTCAAATGCCGACTCCAGCCCCCACACAATCAGCGTCAGAAATGACAGAATCAGGAGCTGATGGAAAACAGAGTCAACTCCAAACTGAGCAATAAACGAATTGTCTTTCTCCACCACTACATTGACGGCAATACCGATCAAGGCCGGTGGGGCCAAATCGAATAGCTTATTCAGAACCGAGCAGCCCGTTGCCCAGCCAATTTGCTGGCGGTAGGAGCGAGCATAGTTCAGCAGCCGAACAAAGGGGGCAGATGAATCGGGCATAGCGAGTCAAAATCAGACTTCCCCATTGTGAGCGGTCGGAGTTCTGTTGACCTGTGAATTCGGAAATGTTCACTTGAGTCAGGCCAACCCCTAACGAGCCTCAAGATAAAATAGCGGCCAAAGACCAATTGTGAAAGAGGCTGTGGCCAATGGCTGCGACATTTGAATTTACCGTGCCGAAACTGGCTTGCCAGGTCTGTGTGGGGAATGTGACCAAGGCGGTGAAGGGGGTGGATGAGACTGCCACCGTCGATGCCGACCCAACAACAAAAGTAGTGAAAGTGACGAGCGATCGCCCCGAAGCAAGTTTGAGAGATGTCTTAACCGCAGCTGGTTACCCACCGAACTGAACAAGGTACGGGGGCTAATGGTATTGGCGTGCGAGTCCAAACGGCTGAAAGCAACTTCACGACAATAAACTTGCTTTCATCAACGGCAGCCTGACCAATAGCAATATTTAAGGAGGAGATGGGGTTGGACTGGGAGCAACACTACCAAGACGGAGATACCCCCTGGGATAAAGGGGAAGCATCGCCCGGGTTGGTGGAATACTTGGAGCGACAACCGCTGACGGGGACCGTGCTGGTGCCTGGGTGCGGAAAGGGGCACGACGTCCGGGCCATTGCGGCTAGTGGAGCTTCCGTTACCGGACTGGATTTTGCCCCCAGCGCGATCGCCGCTGCCCAACATTTTCCTGCTGTGAATGGCGAGCAGTACGACACCGTGGATTTTTTCGCTCTTCCCCAGCGTTTTCACAACGCTTTCGACCTAGTTTTCGAACACACATGCTTCTGCGCGATCGACATTGTCATGCGAGAGGGTTACGTTCGCTCAGTGACTCAAGCATTGAAACCCAATGGGTATTTTCTTGCCGTGTTTTATCTCGATCCCGCTCCTGGTCGAGACGGTCCGCCCCATCGAGTTTCCACTGCCGAACTCGATCGCCTATTCGGCCCCTTCTTCAATGTATTGAAC
>JBCBVA010000042.1:0-26900 GCA_039817825.1 Cyanobacteria bacterium J06642_12
TCTGGCTCTTCAGCTTGGCTTTACAAATTAGCTCTTATACCTTAATAAGGCAAGCAAAATAGATCCAAAACGAAACCCGCCTTGAGTATAAAGCCTGTTGAAAAGGCGTAGATGTTAAGAAAATAGAGTCTAAAATGAAAGCTATACAATGGGTCTGAAACAGGCCATGGTTTGGGTTGGGTGACCGTAGTCTTCGGCTAGACTCATTTCGAAGCCAGCTTCTTTGGCTAATAAACTGAGTAAGGCTTCTGGATAGTGATAGGGATCTCTACTCGGATAGGTTTTAAACTCTCGCCCCCATTTGTTGCGTGGATGAGGAGAAGTCCATTCTTCGTTAGCAACCTTAAAAAAAGTCGAATAATATACGCCTGTAGGCTTTATTTTCTCTCTGACTGAGCGCAGACAAATGAAAATAGAATTTAGATCGAGGTGGCTAAAAACGGAGTTTGAGAAAGCAATGTCAATATTTCGGTCTACCAAACTCAAATCAAAAGCATCTGAATCCATTAGAGTAAATCTGGATGAATCTACTCCATAATCTTCGAGAACTTTTCGGCCAAGCTCAAGAACTTGGATGTTGATATCTTGGCCGAAATACCAGCCAGTGTCGAGTTCTGGGATAAGTTTCACTCCAAGACGTAGTGCTCCACAACCAATGTCTAGTACGTTGCTACTTGAACAAAAACCCCTCGAATGGAGAAAATCAACCTGCATCTCTTGGTGTTCTGTCCACACCCGCTGCGTTTTATAATTCGGTTGTTTGACTATATTTTCAAGAAAAACTAGCTTTTTATATTTATTCTTATGCATAGGGATTCTTGGATGTAATGATAGGTTGTCAAGAACTATTGTTTTGGCCAGCTGACTTGAGAGTAATTTTAGACTTCTAGCTCCATTAATGAAGCAATCGTAGCGATAAATATCTAGCCCTGACTCTAGTCCTGGTGTATGGGGCCCAAGTAACGTCATCGCGGGCTAGGCTCAAGTCCTTAATCAGTACAATAGAAAGTGTATCCCTTTTTCCTCCCATCTTTGGTCACCAGAGGTGATACGTAAGTTGTCCTAATTAAGCAGAAAATGCTCGAGAGAGCGTCCTCAAGGTACTGAGGTGGTAGAGACGGGCAGGCGCCGCTGGATTGCCCCCCACTGGTTTCGCAGCAACAGCTATTTCCGCATTGGATGGGATTGGCTCAAAGCTGCCCCCATGAATGGATGGAGGCTGATTCGACGGGTTGCTTTTCGCTCCCGCCACGACCCGCAACCTGCGCTTGCTTCCCTCAATCAACATCACGTGCGAGCCTATCAATTAGAGTTTCAAATTCTTCGACCCGAGCGCGCCATTTTCTCCAGTTCTGCTTAGACGGGCCATTCGCTCGCGGGCTTCTGCACACCCGCTACGCAACTTTTGTCTGTCAACCAGCAGTCACACAGTGAGTAGGCTGGTTGTACAGTCATTAAGTCAGCCTCTTTTCGCTAGCCAGTCACTACAGTCCCAACCCAACAGTCTCTCTAAACCTCTGATTTCGTATTCGTAGAGATGTTTGAGATACTCCCATTCCCGATCGCTCATTGTGTCTATATAAGGACGAGAATGAACGTCTTTATGGGTGATGGATTCAAGCCGTGAAACACCTAAGAAGTCACAAATTCGATTCAGAATAGCTGTAGGATTGGATTTTAAATCTTCATTTTTAACAACAAGAATCTGGCTGTCTAGGAAGTAGGTCTGCAACCTGCGGAGCTGTTGCAAATAAAATCCTCTATCCAAATATGAATAGACTCTATGCTGCAGAGGTAAAGATGACCGACATCGTTCCCGTTCAAGTAGAATAGCATCCCAGAAAGGAAGAGTTTCGGCATTTCTAATCCGCTCCATATTCCAGTGCGAGTAGGCGCGCTCAATCGGATTTCTGAGGATAAGAATTAATTTCAGATTGGGGTTATAGTCCCACATTCTTCGGGGAGCATCGTACCAGTACATGTAAATTGGCGTTGCCTCACCCACCAGTTGATCGGCCCTCTCTAGAGTAAAACAAGCATGGTATTGACTATAGTCAGGCCTACCATTTGAAAAATAAGAATCTCTGTCAAAAAAGTGAACTTCTTTTTCATTCGCCATACACAGATCGGGATGTTCTCGCAAGTACGCATCCAGCGCAGAGGTTCCCCCTTTCTGGGTGCCACAGACAATAAAATCTACGACATTCACTGCTGGAGATTCGTTAGGCACACTATCGTCTAGATTTTGCATAACCTTTAATTTGGCAGAGAGAAATCTTTAGCAGTTATGAACTGAAGACAGATGAATAATAAACACACTAATAGATATCGATGTCCGAGGTCGTCGTAAACGTGCTGAGGATTAGATTCATCTCTAAGCTCAATCAACCTTGGAGCAAAACTTTTGGCATAAAATTTAACGTGAAAGTGGTTATCTCTATCTCGATCGATGCAAGCGAATGGGGTATCTGCGGAGTGAATCCGTGTGACAGCTTGTAGTGCGATCGCCGTTCCCCATGCTAGATGTTATGTAAACAGATGTTGCGGAAGAGATTGACGTCATGAAACGAACTGCTGCGCTCTTGGGGGCGATCGCTCTGGTAGTCTGCTGCTGGTTTACGGGCGCTCCACAAGCGATGGCCGATGAATTCATTTCTCACGCCCCCAAAACCGCTAGTGCTTACATCATCGAGCCCCAAAACGGCGACATTGTTACCAGTCCCTTCTCTATCCAATTTGGACTCTCCGGCATGGAAGTCGCCCCTGCAGGTGTCGAAAAAGCCAACTCCGGCCACCACCACCTGCTAGTGGATGTAGCAGAACTTCCTGAGATGAAAGTGTCCCTGCCCAAAAGCGACAGCGTGCGCCACTTTGGCAAAGGCCAAATCGAAACCGAGCTGACCCTCCCCCCCGGCGAGCACACTCTACAACTTCTGCTGGGCAACCACCTGCATATCCCTCATGACAACCCCGTCTTGTCGGACAAAATTACTATTACTGTCGAGCCTTCCTAACGCAAACACTCACGACTTGAGCGACCCAACTAAAGCGTTTCAACGAAACGCTCGGTGTGCCTTGTCCTCGGTGTAGGGCAAGGCACGTTTACTGAATCCATTGCTGTTGAAGCGGTACAGGCATTCCCCCTCTCTACAGCCTCTGAACCTCCCTTTTTCAACAAACCAGTCTTTACCCCTAATTTCCATTTCTCTCCCGCGCAATTGTGCCTGCAACTGCCCCATCGAATTTCTTCCCGTCACTGCGACAGACAGTACGCGCTGGAGGGTAGAGCCTCACTAGACTTGGGGAATATGCTGAGCCCATAGTTGTTTTGGGCTTACAGTTCATGTCCATTAAGTATTTAGCGATTGGTTCCCTCTTGGCACTTGGCTTTGCATCTCCTGCAATGGCCGATGTTAACCAAACCGTCACCGGTATTCAGCAATCCGATCAATTTCAATATGCCGAAGGGAACGGTGACATTCTGCAGAACAGTACCAACATTCAAAACCTCAACCAGCGAGCTGATGTGTTTGAAGGGCGCGGTATTGGTCGGCGCAGTCGGCGTGGCTTTGGCCTGGGTCGCGGTCGCCGCGATTCCGTCCAGCAAACCGTGACTGGCGTTCAAACGAACGTCCAAGAGCAAGAGGGTCTGGGCTTTGGTAGAACATCCGACATCGTCCAAAACTCCAATAACGTCAACCTGCTCGACCAGAACACGGCAGTGCGTCGCTTCCGTCGCGGCCGCTAATGGGGAGGGTTAGAGCAATGGTATGGTTACGACTCTTTACAGCGACTGCTGGGCTTGGTGGAGCCTTGGTGTTCGGAGCCCCTGTCATGGCTGGCAGCATCACGATCGCCCCTAATATCCAAAACTCCGTCAGCGTTCAAAATGCTCAGCAGTTCCAACTTGGATTCGGTGTCGATCGCCAAGAAGCCGTGCTGATCCAAGAACAGGGTCAGGCACAGGTGAGAAACAGCCGACCCAGGGCACCGCGCCGTCGCGGTCCCAATCGCCGCAATATCCCCATCAACAAAGATATTGTGGTGGCCCCCAGCGTTCAGAATGCCGTCAGCGTTCAAAACGGGCAGCAAATTCAACTTGCGTTGCCCCGCGTACGCTCCCTGCTTCGATAACGCCAAAGGGCGATCGCGCCTTGGGTGTTTTGTCCTTGGGGCCGCGATCGCCTATTTCATCATTATTGGAATTTGAGGTGATGAGCACCGTTTAGGAGTATCGATAGGGTGGGAGATAACTGATGGTGAATCCGCTAAAAATCGGGGCGATCGCCTTGGGAATTACAGCTCTTGGCTGTTGCACTGTATGGGCTGGGGTTAGTGTGTGGGCTGGTGTCTTTGTCCGCACCGGAGCGGATGGGTCGGTTACGGTAGTGACTGATGATGTTCGCATAGACACCAACAGCGGAGGGGCAACTGTGAGTACCGATAACTCGTCCCAGTCGTTTTCGTCTCAATCCTTCTCGTCTCACCAGACGTCTAATAACTCCTATTTCAACAGCCCATCTACCCGTAGTTATTCGTCATCTTCCACAGTTTCCAGTTCCTCTTCCGGTACCATTCCCATCAGCCACCTGTCCTCCCGAGATTACCTGTTGCTGGTATCGGGGGATGGCGAAGGAACGGTCACGATGAATGGTCGAGCGATCGGCCGTTTGAGGGATCTGAATGGCTTGAGACTGAATGGCTACTTGCAGCCAGGGAACAACACGATCGCACTGTCCGGACATGGCTGGACGGATATAAGCATTGCCGTGGTTGAAGCTGAGCCGGGCCACAGCCCCTATTTCAATCGGTCGGGGAACGTATCGGGAGCCCGTCAGGTCATGATGCAACAGCGCCAGTCGCGATCGGGGGGAGATTGGCAAGCTGCGATGGTGGTGACCGTTCAGTAGAGATGCCAATCTAGCCTCGTTAATCCATCGGTTTGGCTCTCTCAGGTTGCCCCATCCAGTAACTAGATAAGGTCTGAAAGCCAGCGCTCGTTCGCTGGTTTTGATTGTTTACTGGTGCCGATGAGTGGAAATGCAGAGCAAGTCTACCGTGTCCGTCCCGATACCTTACCCGTAAGGTCAAGTACCTCCAAGTCACAGAAACTTCTACGTTTTTTGGTTAGGTTGGATTCCTGGACGGAGTAAGACTATGGACATTGGTGTTCCCAAAGAAATCAAAGATCGCGAATTTCGTGTTGGCCTCAGTCCCGCCAGCGTGCAAGCGTTGACCCATGTAGGACATTCTGTTTGTGTGCAGACGGGGGCGGGTGACGGGGCTGGGTTTAGCGATCGCGATTACGAACAGGCGGGAGCAACAATCGCTAGCGATGCCAAAACTGCCTGGGATCGCCAGTTAGTAGTAAAGGTCAAAGAGCCGCTGCCGCAGGAATACGGCCTGATGCAGTCCGAGCAGTTGTTGTTTACCTACCTGCACTTGGCGGCGTCGCGATCGCTGACCGAACAATTGATGGCCAGTAATGTCACGGCGATCGCCTACGAATCTGTGGAGCGAGGACGAACTCTACCATTACTGGTACCCATGAGCATCATTGCCGGACGTCTATCGGTTCAGATTGGAGCGCGGTATCTAGAGCGTCAACAAGGGGGCCGGGGGGTTCTGTTGGGAGGAATTCCGGGAGTCACACCGGGGACTGTCACGATCCTGGGGGGAGGGGTGGTCGGGACCGAGGCAGCTCGGATGGCGATCGGGCTGGGGGCTCGGGTGCAAATTCTCGATGTTAATGTCAGCCGGTTGGGAGAGCTGGAAACGCTGTTTGGGTCGCGGGTGGAGCTCTTATACAGCACTGCGGCCCAAATTGAGGCAGTCGTGCCGCAGGCGGATTTGTTGATCGGGGGGGTACTGATTCCTGGGAAAAAAGCGCCGCATTTGGTGAAGCGAGAGATCGTCAGCAAGATGAGGCCAGGCTCGGCAATTGTCGATGTGGCCGTCGATCAGGGGGGCTGCATCGAGACTACTCGTCCGACCTCTCACACCGAGCCGACCTACGTTGAAGAGGGAGTGGTTCACTACGGTGTGCCCAACATGCCAGGGGCAGTACCGTGGACGGCGACACAAGCATTGAATAACAGTACGCTGCCTTACGTTCTCAAACTAGCGGCAGGTGGGTTGGATACCGTCAAAGGTGACCCCGAGTTGGAACCCGGTCTCAACGTTCATGCCGGTCGGCTAGTTCATCCTGCTGTCTGCGAGGTGTTTCCTGACCTGACAGCCTGAACTTAATTTTTGGAAGTCAGATCGCTAGCACAGCGAAACCCAGCAAACATTTGCCGCATCCAGGGGTGGTACCAGTTGCGAAATGAGGTACGAATCGCCCAAGGATATGTGGCCCAACTGCCGCCTTTCAAGACGCGATGCTGGCGATCAAAGTAGGTGTGCGAATAGCCGCGATAGGGAAACCAGTCGAAGCCGTTGTAGCCATCAAACCAACTGCTCGTCCATTCCCACACGTTGCCTATCATGTCCGCGCATCCGTAGACACTATTCCCTTCGAGAAAGGCTGTGACCGGCGTAGTTCCTTCGTTACTGTGAGCGAGATTGCAGCATCGATCGCCCATTTCATTCCCCCACGGATACAGTCGCTTAGTCTGTAAATTAACTCCCCAGCTCGCTGCTTTCTCCCACTCCGCCTCCGTCGGTAGTCGCTTCCCAACAAATTTGGAGTAAGCTTCTGCTTCGTAATAGCTGACGCCGCACACCGGATGGTCATCAAATTCTTTACCCGATTGCCAGTAGCGCGGACCACCCACTGGATGGGATTGGAGCCAAGCCCAACCCTCGGCCGACCACCACTCGGAATTGCCGTAACCCTCGCAAGCAATAAACCGGCCAAATTGACTCTGAGTAACTGGGTAGCGATCGATCGCAAAATTCGGCACAAACACGCGATGGCTGCAGCGTTCGTTATCGAGGGCAAAGGGGCGATCGCAGCCCATAACAAATTCCCCCACAGGAATCTCCACCATATCGGTCGAGCCCGTTTCAAGCGGAGCCACAGCAGAAGAAAATCGGTCAATATCTCCATCGGATAGAGAATTTGCGGGGTGATGCTGTAACGTCAACACTAGCGACGCCGTTTCAGCGTGTTGGCATTCGTGCTGCAGGATGAAATACCACAGTCGTTGCTCTGCCTCGATATCCGCGATCTCTAAATACTTAAGCGTGCGCTCTCGAACATCCGCAAGGTAATCCAACAACTCACTCAACGAAGGCAGCAAGCAGCGATCGCGTTTGGGTAAGCCATCTGCCAACAGCAACTGTCGGTAGTCGGGATGGCTATCCACCTGACCGCCACATTTCTCCAGCAGCCACATCGACTCGGTCATGGCAATGTGGCCCAAATGCCAACCAATCGGACTGAAATCAAGGTGGGATTGATGGCACAGGGTTTGGCGATCTAGATTGCCGAACAGCTTCAGGGTGAGAGCACGACAATCCTGCAATTGCTGCCGCAAGTGCGATCGCAGCTCGTTCCCCGTTAATTGGAGTTGTTCGATCGTGTTGGGACGATTGGCAGAAGAAACCTTACTGGGCGCATGGGGACCGGATTCAAAGGTGCTGGGTTTACAGGTATCGGATATCGATCTCAAGGTCGGTGTCCACCGTTAAGATGCTTGCTTCGTTGCATGGCAACCAATTGCCATCAAACATCGGCTCGGAAGCGATCGCCACTGAATGGGGCCAACTGGGATCGTCTCTTAACCAATAGAGAGATGGAGTAGGGCCTTGACGAGCATAGCGACTGACTGCAATCTGCTGGCCATCCGTCACCATCATGTTGAGATAGATGGGAATCGACTTAGGAGCGGCTAGTTCCGTCACGATATGAATAGTTTCAGCCAACGCATCTGTCAGGGAAAGACCGGGCGTTTGAGCCAAGCGATCGCACAGCAGGGCGAACAGGTGCTCGGAGTCAGTGGTGCCGTGGATGGACTGGTATGCGGTGTCGCTGAGCTGATTGCGGATAGGGCGATAGAGGGTGTGGCGGAAGTTTTCGATGAAGCCGTTGTGGACGAATAACAGGCGATCGTGGGTGAAGGGATGGGTGTTGCCCAGATCGACCGCTAGCCCCGGTGTGGCACTGCGGATATTGGCGATCGTGCAGTGGGTCTCTACGTAGCGGCAGAGATGGGGCAGATTAGTGTCGTTCCAGATAGGTAGGACGTTCTTGTACAGGAATGGCAACGCTTCAGATTGGGTGGCGTGATACCACCCAATGCCGAATCCATCGGCATTCAGTAGGGCATTGCGCAGCTCTTTCGGCTGATAGCTCTGCACGATCAGGGAATGGTCGGGTTTCACCAGCAGGTGTTCGAGCTGGATGGGTTGACCCAAATAGCCAAAAATGCGGCACATTGCAGAAATTTATTTCCCTATCGTTCAAGGATACTCCTGTCAGCCGCCTGCTTGATGGCTTGTGCGGCTCTGGATATGCAGGGATGATGAGTCGCTTCCCTCAAGGAGCAAGAGTTGCGCAATCAAACATTCACGGATGATTGGTTTTGACTGACGTTACTAGAAAGCGCCACTGTCGGACTGGTATTAGTCAACACGTGGCATATCCGCTCTAGTTTGTACCAACTGTGAGGTGATAGCAATGGGAGCCCATGCCTTCCGTAAGACTGTTCAAATTGGTGCAATTACTTGGGCCGGACTGATATTGATGGGGTGGGTTTGGTATTTGTCATTTGTCGACGGTGCGCTGGCCGGATTCCATTGGCTGGCATTCGCGTACAGCAGATTGGGATTGCCGTCATCACTCATGCTGTTTGGGCTAATCGCTTGTATTTTGCCGTATGTGGGGGTGGTGTTCGCGTTGTGGCTGGTTAGTAATTTTCTAAACCCCGATCTGAAGCAAGTTACTCGTCAAATCACGAAATACCTGCTGATTGTCTTATGTGTCTACACGATGGTTTTGATGGCCACCGTCCCAACAGCATTTGCTGGCTACTTCCCTCGTTATCGTGAATCAATTTCGTCCTGGAATCAAACGTTTCACGGAGTTTATATTGCACCCACGTTTGACTGGAACTATGGTGATCTGATGCTTCTGCAATGCGATCGCCCTGGGGTTTGCCATCAGGTGTATAGAGCAGAAAATCAAGCTGTTCCTCTTTCTCGTACGAGTGGCATCGACACATTTACATACGATGCCACCACAGATCGCATCGGCTTTCGTCACAACCAAAGATGGATCTATGTGGGGGACAGGAGTGGTGAACTTTGCAGTGCTGACCCAGACACCTTCGATGACGGGTGTCAGTTTGAGGCTTTTAGTTCGAGATAGCAGGATAGGGCTGCCGTATGGCCATAAACAGGCATGAATTAACAACTATTGCTAGTGGTGGCTGCATCCCATGTGGTTCTCATCCCAGCGCAGGCCTTGCATTGCTCGCCTTTCTGACAGCTTGCGAATAGAAGAAGCGAATTTATCCGGCCACTATTCTCAGGCTTTTATGCAACCAGTGCTAGAACGGATCGAGAGCGTAGGAATCCGACTTTGAGTACCCCTTCGACCCCCACTAGCTTGGCCACTTACCTCGAAGGCATTCAGGCACTGCACGAGAGTGGTCGTTATCGAACAGCATTGAATGCGATCGCCACCGCTCTCGAACACTACCCCAAGTCAGACGCCTTGCTGTTGTGGGAAGCGATCGCCACCAATGCGATCGGCGAGACGGACAAAGCCATTGCGCTCGTAAAACCACTTGCTACCAGCGGAGATTTCGAAACCCGCCAGCAAGCTCGCTATCTATCCCAAATTTGGAGTGCCCCCAGCCTGCAACGGCACGACGAGTGGCAAGTCAACATGACCAGCTTTAACGATCGCCTGGGCACCAGTCGTTCGGCCTATGTCACTAGCACTGCTGCCGGTAGCTCAACGGCAACCAAAACCCAATCCTCTGCAACAGTCCCCGAAGATGCCCCTCCTTCAGAACGTCCCCGCAGCTTTTGGATAACGCTGTTCGTCACAGGGACTTTTGCTCTGGCTGCCTGCAATATTCTGCTCTACACGCTGCGATCGCGATGAGTAAGCGGCTTTTCCCGACTCGGTTTCCCCTCGCGAATTACGTGTAGCTCAGTGAACAACCGTTCCCTGCACACCGAACCTCTCCACAAGCCTATTCACAGGGGGATGTTCGCTGAATCACTTGACAGTGGTAGTAGAACAGAAGAAGCCCAAAGCTAAAGACGAGCGAAAGCTGCCATTTCACCAAACTTGGGAATTTCGGAGAGAGGTCAGCCCCAGCCAGCTAAGTTTTGTTAACGCTCCATTAATCTCGAATAGAGCCTGGAGTTCGCTCCACGGATACTACCTAGATTGCGCCCTGGAAACTCAATCCCTTACAGAACGGGCTTTATCCGGTCTTTGCTGTGGAATACACGATCGATGAGATCGCTCCAAGGAGTGAAGCAACTACTCAGAAATCAAAGGAAAATATAAGAACTAATAATGTGTTTTGTATCACTTGCTACTTTTTTGTTTCCCGGGGTAGGATCTGAAGTGTAAGGACGTTGCACTCTCACTTCAGGTTTTAGAGGTTTTCCAATGACTGTTTCTGCAAGAACCCGTCGATTGATGATACTCGGGCGCACTCGTACCAAGAACCGTCAACAATCCCTACTCAGTCGCTCCGCCAATACCGTTGGCATCTCCACTGACGAGCTGGATTACTGGGGCCACATCCAGGGCAAAGTTCAGCCGACGTTCCGTCACGACTACGCTCGCAGCAGCTCTGCCATGAGCTAGATGATGTTGTTGGGACATGTACCTCTGTCAAATTCTATGGATAGGGCAGAGGTCTTACGCTCTCGTAACTGATTCAAATCCGTTCGGTCACGAACAACACACTCCATAAACAGCAAAGTCGCCAGAGTTATTCCGCGGAAGAAACGTCTGGCGACTTGTTTTATGGACAGTCTTAGTGCGCGAGTCGCTACTGCCGGACTGGCAAATGACCTCGCATCACAGTGGGGTGACTACACAACCTGCTCGACTTCAATGATGTCAGGGATGCTCATGCGCAGTTTGCGTTCGATGCCCATCTTTAGGGTGTAAGTCGAGCTGGGGCAAGAGCCACATGCGCCATTCAGGCGTAATTTGACCACCGGGCCATCCAACTCCACCAATTCAACGTTGCCGCCATCTGCAATCAGATAGGGACGCAGTTCGTCTAATACTTTTTCCACATTATCGGGGGTTAGTTCGAGGGTTTCCGCAGACATGTGCGACTCTCCGGTTCAGTCATTCTGATTTCTGACCTTATTCTATTCCAATTCCCCAGCCGCCCGTTTTCTCCCTCGCCACGATCGCGCCAAGAACCAACCCAATGCCATTACAACCACCGAGACTCCACTGACCCATAAACCCACTCGATGAGACACCGTCCCGCGATATCGCACCGTAACATCATGGGTACCGGCAGGGATATAGAGCTGCAGTCGGCCATCCGAACTGGGTTCGGTGGGGATAGAGCGATCGCCCAAGTAGGCCACCCAACCAGGATAAAAAAACGTTCGCAACCGCACCACTCGCGGCTCCTCTCCCAGATTGGTCGCGCGGAAATGACGCAAGCCGTACTCCCAACTCAGCAACGTGAGTTCTCCGCCAATCGAGAATTCAGTCTCGTCACCCTCTCGATCGAGCCATTCCAGCAGGGGGTAGGGGCGAGTTGGGGGCATCGCCAGTGTTACCGCGCGATGGCGATATTCCGGAACATCTACTAATCCCAATCCATCTGGGTGACGCCAATGCCAGTACAGAAAAGACTCCTGAGGCTCTTGAATAGGCTCGCTGGGAAATACTTTTGCCTCTGCAAGCTGAATAAATTGGGAGATCGCTGCGGGGTCATAGCTGGCTTGTCGGATTGCCCCTACTGATAGAGCGATGTTCGCAGCCGCGATCGCGAGAACGACAGTAACGATTAGTACTGGCACCCGTCGTCCAACAGCATGTCGGTGTCGCCGTGCCACATCCAGTAGATAAGCCAACAGCAGAGGACATGTCGTACAAAGTAATGTCATCCAGCGCCAGGAAAACTGGATGGTCTGTAATGGCGGCAGGATGGGATACACCCAGCCCAACACATCGGTAGTCATCAACAGGGCGATCGCGCTAACCAACAGCCAATATCCAGCCACGCTCTGCACGCGAGTGATAGATTGTCCGCTGGTGGACGAGCGATACGTT
Source organism: Cyanobacteria bacterium J06642_12 (assembly GCA_039817825.1). Classification (GTDB taxonomy): domain Bacteria; phylum Cyanobacteriota; class Cyanobacteriia; order Thermostichales; family PCC-7336; genus PCC-7336. The sequence goes on from JBCBVA010000042.1 coordinate 12,218, forward strand.
CCCTGAGGTTGGAACCCCAGCCAAACCAGCGCGGCTGCGGTGACTAAGACAACGGCAACTCCCCATAGAGGCAACAAACTGCGATCGAACCAATGCTGAGTCAGTTGGGGCCGCAAGGAAAGGAGGCCATTCAACATGAGACGGTTGCTGGGGCGATACTCTTCCAGAGCAGTCAGCACATCCACTTGAACCAGACGGAGATCGGTCAACACAGGTAGGATATACGCCGCTGTCCAGCCTCCCCCTAGCAACGCTCCGCAAAGCAGACGCACGGTGCCCCCCAAATGCCGGGGGCCAAAGAACGGCAGCAGCACCCACAGGTAGGTCACCATCAGCAATGTCGGCAGGTGCGACAAAATTAGACAGCCGTAGGCGATCGCCACACCCGCAATCGCGTTCCATCGAATCCATTTGCCTTTGGGTCTGACTGAGTTGCCAGTGATTGAATTGCTGAAGAGCACCAGGTGTGAACTCCACAACAGCCAGGGAATACACGCGATGCCCCAGACCTCCGCAATGGCTCCCCGCTGATAAATATCCACATACACATACGGCATGGCTCCTGCCGAGACTGCAGCGATCGCGGCAATCCGTACTGGAAAAAAAGAACGGGCATAGCGAAAGATGCCAACGACGAAGACCAACACCGCCAGCCCCATACTGGCCACCAATGAGGCTGCTATATCCACCCCCATGATGTGGAACGGCAGAGTGGCCACCATACAGAGGGGAGGATAGAAGGCAAACGTGGGATTGCCAAACCCGTAATTGGAATACTCGAGCCAGCGGGGGTACCATTGCCCGCCATCTACTTGGGCTTGATACTGAAACACCCAACTGAGATTGAACTGGGTGGAATGAGTGATGGGATAGTCCGCGATCGCCATTGGGGTGATGACCGTCGCCGCGATCGCGACTAGCAACAGCCCGCAGGTAATAGAGTGTCTCCCTGTGCGTTCCCCTCTACCCATCAAAGCCGTATGTCTGTTGGACGAGATATAAAGGCCGCTGCTTTACTTCTTGGTACACCCGAGCCAGATATTCCCCCAAAATTCCCAGACTCACAAGCTGTATCCCCCCCAGAAATAAGATGGCCACCATCGTGGAGGCATAACCAGGAACATCAACGCCAAAGATCAGCGTGCGGGTCAGCAACAACGTTCCATAAAAAAACGCAATACAGGACACCATTGCTCCGAGATAGCTCCACACTTTCAACGGCACGGTGCTAAACGACGCGATCCCCTCCACTGCCAAATTCCACAGTTTCCAGGTGCTCCAACTGGTTTGGCCGCGATAGCGAGAGGGGCGATCGTAGAACACCTGCGTCGTCCGAAATCCCACCCAGGCAAACATCCCCTTCATAAATCGAGATCGCTCCGGCATTTGCTTGATGGCATCCACCACCTTGCGATCCATCAGGCGAAAGTCTCCGGTGTTGGCCGGAATCGATAGGGGGCTGAGGCGACCGATCGTGCGGTAGAACCCTTTGGCGGCAAACCGTTTAAACCAGCGATCGCCGTGTCGCGTTTGCCGCGTGGCTAACACCACGTCATATCCGGCGTTCCATTGTTCTATCAATGCTTCAAGCAACTCGGGGGGATCTTGCAAGTCGGCATCGAGGGGCACAACGGCGGCACCAGTGGCAGCATCCAAACCCGCGGAGAGAGCAATTTCTTTGCCGAAGTTGCGAGAGAGAACAACCAGCTTAATGCGGGGATTGTGGCGACGATGCTCCAGCACTCGCGGTACCGTATCGTCGCGGCTGCCATCATCCACACACACGATCTCGTAGGCTACATGCAGGCGATCGCAAACTTCCGCCACCCGCCCAAATAGCATCTTCAGATTGTCCGCTTCGTTATACAGCGGTACCACGAGCGACAGTGTTGGATCGGACTTTGTCATGTCGCTCTCGATGGCAGTGTTCCACTGTGACGTATAGCAATCCGCTGTCAGGTCTAGGGGGTGGAGACGGTTAAACGTCTGATTTGCAGAGAAAAAAGGATTGGAAACCCTCCATAGCGGATTGCTATAGGTAGAGCTGCCGACTTAGCACTCAAACAGGGTTTGTGCTGGGAAGTGTGGCGCTGGGATAGGGAATGCGCTCGTGATAGGACTCCCGCCACACCTGGAGAAACACGTCAGCAATCAAATCCATTTCCTCTCGCAGCAACCCGGAATCCTTCAATTGCCCGTCCTGCCAGCGACTGCGAAAAATACTCAAAATCGTCTTGCGAGCTTCCTCAACTGAAGTACTGTCGATGTCCCCCGCCAAGCTCTTGCGCAAGCTGCGCAGCGCCGCCTCGCAGGCATCGGCTAGCATCACAACCCCTGTCTCGCGGGTCTGCGGAATGGGGCCATCGTACCGGAACAGCGATTCATCGACCTCCTCTCCGGAAGCCGCATCCATCTTGGCTTGATGGAGAAAGAACGCAACGCGAATCGTACCTTGGTGTTCGGGAATAAAAGCGCGAATGGCTGTGGGGAGACGGTACTGACGGGCTAATTTGATGCCGTCGCGGACGTGGTCGATGATGATTTGGGCACTGGTGAACGGATCGTTGACTTCGTCGTGCAGGTTGGGACCACCCATCTGGTTCTCGATGAAGTACTGGGCTCGCACCATCTTGCCAATGTCGTGATAGAGGGTGCCCGTACGCACCAACTCGGCATTGAGGTTAAGCTTTTGGGCAGCTCGCTCCGCCAGAGATGTCACAAACAGCGTGTGCTGATAAGTACCGGGGGCTTCCTCTGCCAGGCGCCGCAGCAATGGCCGATTGGGATTGGCCAATTCAGCCAAGCGAATCGGAGTCACCAGATCGAAGAGGGGCTCTAAGTTGGGGCTGGCCCCTAGGGCCACAATGCTCCACAGCAACCCAGAGCCACCTGCGATCGCAGCAGTCATCCAACTGACGGGATTGCCCAACGCCAGGGGAACGATCGCAAACACGAACGCCTGAGTCAATGCCGCGCCACCGCCTAGAAGAGCCAGCTCTTCGCGCGATCGCAGACGGGGAGCGATCGCGCAGGCCAACAGACTGCCGGTCAGGATGGGAATCAGGGTCGGAGCGATGACCGCAACACTGGTTCCGGTAGCCAATGGCAACAGCGCTGCCGCCACCACCACCAGCAATAACCCAACCCACCCTCCGTAATAGCTACCGGACAACAGCCCCACCGCCGGGAGGGAGGTGGACGGCACCCCTAAGACTATTGCTGTGGGGGCAACCGTACTCCACAACAACAGCAGCAAGCAGCGATCGCGGGTGCGCAGATTGGGACGCAGCCAGGTTTGCAAGGGCAGCACAATCGCAATTCCCCCCACAATGATGCCTGCCACCTGCAGCAACCCCCCTAAATTGAGGCGTCGCTGAGTCAGGTCGAAGTGGTCGAGGCTATCGAACGTGAGTTGGGAGATAGTGTCCCCTGACCGGACGATCGGATCTCCCTTAGTGACATCCACCGTTACCGGGGGCAGTGCATCCAATCGACGCTGTATTCGATCTTCGGTTCGTTCCGGATCGGGGTCTAGATTGGGTCGCACGACATTGACCAATACCGGCTTCACTCCTGCAGCGATCGCCTCCGGATACGGTTCTAACTGCCCCTGAATTCCCTGTATTTCGATGTCGCGGGGCAAACCACGCGGCACCCCCAAAGCCTGAATCCGTCGCAGCACAGTCGGCAGTGCTTGACGAGCTTCATCCCACTCAGCCTGCGTCCATCGCAATAACTCGGGGGACCACGCACTACCCGCTAGGGCAACTACGGCGTCGCGGTATCTAGATTGGGCTGCTTCAATCTCGTTCAGAGTGAGCTCATAGTTAGACCTCACGTCTGGCGGAGTGGTCTCTCTGGAGAGCTCCTGAAGTGCCCCTGCCGCTCGCACCGCCTCTGGATTCGCCAGGGTCACGGCGGCGAAATTATCAGCCGCAATCCGTACGATGTCCCACTCGTCATCAGGAAGCTGTCGCAGGTACACCTGTACATCGGTGGTCAAGGTGGCGGTGGAGATGTACGGCAATGTCCCTAGCGATGTCCGGATGCTGTCGGCGGTGGAGATTTGCTGTTGCAACGCCTCGTCCATCGCGGCATTAGCGGATAGGTTCAGTTGCAAGATCTGAACGGTGTCGCGAATTTCGGCTCGTTCTCTCGCCGTTTCTGCAGTATCGATAATCGTTGCATCGGCGGGAGCTGCAATGGTCTCTGGCGCCACTTGTCCGGCAGCCAACCGAGGCTCGTTATAAAACCGGATGCCGTGGGCTGCTGTTAGCAGGGCGATCGCGAAGATATACCCCGCACCATTTTTTATCCAGGGGAGGGCTGAAGCCATTCGAGCGACGCGATCGCCGCGCAATCCGACGACTGCCAGCCATTTGGGTACACCCTGAGATTTGTTGTTATTGAGGGAAGCCATACCGTCAGAGAACAATCCGGTGAAGCGGGCCGCTAGCGATCGTCAACTTTTATGTTCCGGGGACTGTGAATTCCGGGAACCAGAGGCTCCGGGAACTGCAGACCGAGAGAGCTGGCAATCCAGCAAGCTAGCGAGCGAGAGACACCGAGGCATCTCGGAGCGCTTCAGCGGGAGACTTGGAATGGGGCCAAGCGAATGCATGCCGAAAGGCAGCTGCTTGGCAGCGTTGGAGCTGCTGAAAACTGATGATATCCAGAGTCAGCAGATTTTCATACTCGAAGGGCAGCCGCACGTTGTGCAAACCGGCATTATCCGTGCAAATGGCAATATCTACTCCAGCATCGAAACAGCGTTGAAACACCTGCTTGAGTGGGTCCAACGAAGATAAGGTACCCGTTTTTAGGTAAGTGGTTGGGCACACCTCCAAACACTGACGGCGCTTGGCTAATTCCGGCAGCAGCTCGGGGTGCAACAGGGGGATTTGGATGCCGTGGCCGATGCGGGACACGTAAGGTAGCAGATCGGGATAGCAACCGGCGTGAGTTTCGTAGAGGTGAGCGGTGGTTTTGAGGCCACTGGCCAGCGCGTAGCGATAGAGCTCTACCCATTCAGGCATCCGATCGCGATAGGCTGTGTCTCCACCCGCCAGGTCAATCGCACAGACAGACTCGTGTTGAATGGCGGCATCGACGATGGCCCGGTTGACATTGGCGGGCAGCCGAGAATGCAGGCAAAGGATTTGGCTGGTGACGATCGGATAATCGGTTTGGGTAATCGCCTCCGCCACACACTCGATAATCTGATGCATTTGCCGCAAGCGATCGGCTTCGTCCAGGCTAGGGTCGGTGCGCAGGTAGGGGGTGTAGCGAATTTCTAGATAGGCCAGATCTTCAAAGACGTAGGCACCGCGCAATAGCCGATAAATAAAGTACGGGAGTGTCTCCAGCGTCTGGACGCTTTCCACCAGCGAGTGCAACTCCAGATATTCGTCAAGGGTATTGCGGGGACGGGTGTAAAACGCCTCGAACTGGGGGTAGTCGGAATAGATTTGGGTAAGGGGTGACTCAGTGCGATCGAGATAGCGCCACAAAACGCGCGGAACAACTGACCCACCAAGATGACGGTGTAATTCGGCGTGGAGAGCCATGAATCGTATCTTCCAAAGATGTAGGTGCGGAGAGTTATGGCAGTGGTTATACCACTGTGGACAGTTCAGCTATGTCCATTCCTGACTATGCATAGAACCTGACAATGGATAGAACCTGACAATGCATAGAAATCTTTGTCCTAACTGAAATGGCAAATACTGTGAGACCGATACACTGGACGATGCGAAAGGGCGCTGAATGTGTCCAATCGTAACTCACCCCCCTGGGTTCTGCCTGCATGTATTCCCACACTCTCCGCCCCCTGTTATTTCGTCTTGACCCCGAGCGCTTACATCGCTGGGCGATCGCTCAATCCCGCTGGTTGGCTCTCAACTCTTCCCTGCATCCCCTGCTATCGGGGTTGGCAGCCCCTCGCGATTCACGACTGCTGCAAACGGTGTGGGGATTGACGTTCCAGCATCCGGTGGGATTAGCGGCTGGATTCGATAAAAATGCGGAGGCGATCGCTCTGTGGCCCCGGATTGGATTTGCATTTTCGGAAGTCGGGACCATTACCGCCCAGGCTCAACCGGGTAATCCCCTTCCTCGTCTGTTTCGGCTGCCTGCCGATGAAGCGGTCATCAACCGCTATGGCTTTAATAATCAGGGAGCCAGCGCCGTTGCCCAGCGCCTCACGACCGATCCGCGCAGCCCTACTGGCTATCCCGTAGGACTCAATCTGGGGAAATCCAAAGTCACTCCATTAGAGGACGCTCCTTCAGATTATTTGAATAGCTTTCAACAGCTTTATCCCTACGGCGATTACTTTGTGGTGAATGTCAGCTCTCCTAATACGCCGGGTTTGCGTAAATTACAGTCGCGAGACAATCTAGAGCGGATTGTCTCGCTGTTGCAGGAACACAATCCAGAGCAGAAGCCGCTGTTGGTGAAGATAGCTCCAGACTTGACTTGGGAGCAGTTGGACGAGTTGCTGGAGTTTGTGCTGGCCTCCGACATTGCCGGGATTATTGCCACCAACACAACTCTGCAGCGGGATGGACTGAAAACTCGCGAGATCGCCCAAACCGGACGCCCCCCCAACGAAGAATCCGGGGGATTGAGTGGCCCCCCCGTGCGGGCAAAGTCAACCGAGATGGTGCGCTACATCTACCGGCAGACCGATGGCAAGCTACCGATTATTGGGGTGGGAGGGATAGATTCGGCAGAGGCCGCTTGGGAGAAGATTGCGGCTGGAGCCAGCCTGGTTCAGCTCTACACGGGGCTGGTGTATGAGGGGCCAGGGTTGCCGTCGCAGATTGTGCGGGGATTGATCGCCAAACTGGATGATTCGGGATTTTCAACGATCTCTGAAGCGGTGGGATGCAGCTGTAGGTGAGTTCGTTATGCTAGAGCGCAGCATGAGGCGTGTCAATTGAATGAGCGATCGCCGACCGTGCTGTAAAGCTGGTGAATGGTGAGTTGGTATGGCGAGATGGTAAATGACCCACAGGATAAACGACTGCAAGCCCTTAAAGTGGTGTTGGGTGCCGCTTGGGCAGATGGAACACTGCAACCAGAGGAGCTAGCCCCCATTCACACCATCGTGGATGAGCTAGGGTTAGCAGCCCACCCCAACATCCTGACCTTGTTGGAAACCCCCATTCCCGCTGTCACCTACCGACATTATTTAGACGACTATTTAGCTAACCACCCCACCAAGCAGGAGCGTCAATTACTGCTGGGATTGATTAAACGAGTGGTCTACGCTGACAACGAAGTATCGATCGAAGAAGGATACATTTTGGGGGAACTGACCGATTTGTTGGAGGATATGTCCCCCGACTGCTCGGTGAATGAAGACGATGCCCAGCGATTCCGCAGTATGTTCGGACGGTTGTTTCGCCGCCCAGCCTAAGCTGTACGGAGCCATTGCAGTCCGAGCTGCTTGTCTCTCAGACTTTGCACTTGAACTCAATGTTGTGCTCCGAGGGCCAAGCCCGGAACCAAATCGAACCGAGTTTCTTTCTCAAGGCAAGCTTCTAGCGATCGCGTAAAATCAGTCGGAAACGGGAGAGGAGCCGTTGGACTGGAATCATCAACCCTTTGCCAATGTTGACAGTCGAGATTCGACCGACGTTTTGCTGCGCACCACCCAACAAAGTTTGGTGCAGTACAGCCTGATGGCGGACAACAAAGCCAACATCATGATTACGGTGTCGTCGATTGTCCTTTCCATCTCCCTGAGCCAATCGGGCAACTCCCCTCATAAATGGCCGCTGGTGATTATCTGCATCTCCGCACTATTTGCCCTAATCCTGGCCATCCTGGCGGTTCTGCCCACCATCGCCTATCCCAAAGATGTCAACGGGAAGCCCAACCTCAACTCGCCGTCGTTCAACCTGCTTTATTTCGGCCATTTCTCCAAACTGAGCGAGCAGACCTTTCAATCGGAATTGGAACGGATTACCGCCTCCAGCTCCGACCTATATGTCACCATTGCCAAAGACATCCACGCCCATGCCAAAGTCTTGGTGGAGAAGAAATACCTCTATCTGCGCTGGAGCTACATATCCTTCTTGTGTGGAGCGGGGGTAGGAGCTATTGCCTTTGTGGTAGAGGCAGTTGTCGGCATTTCCTAAACAAATTCCTGCACCACGGTCTGGATACTCGCTGCTGCTACCGGATGAACGGCAGAATCAGGTCGGCCGTCCGCTGAGGCGTCTCTAGATGGGGCACGTGACCGCACTTGGGAATCCACACGAGCTGACAATCCGCGATCGCTTGCTCGAATTTCTCCGCATCTTTGGTTCCCAAAATCTGATCGTCTTCCCCCCACACCACCAGGGTTTTCGATTTCACCTCGCGGATACGATCGGCCAAAAACGTATAGCCACCGCTCTTTGTAAACGCGATCGTCGCCCGTCTCCATCCCTCGCACTCCAAATGCAGGGCCGCACAAGTAGCCGCATCCGCTGATGAAAACGTGCGATCGCAATAGGCCAGTTGACTAATCCGATTCCGCACCCAACTATTGCGCAAAATTTCCGTCGCAATCCAATCCAGCGGCGGCACCATCACCTTGGTCTCTGGGCCACCCTTGGCAAACCCCGCACTATCCAGCAACACCAGGCGCTCGACCGCTTGCGGGTATCTGAGCGCAAAGTCAATCGCCGCCGCTCCTCCCATCGAGGCTCCGACTAAAACCAGCGGACGAGCGATCGCCTGTTCCCAGAAGGCGTACAAGTGCTGGCGAATCTCGTCGGGGGAAAACGTAAGTCCTGCCATTCGCTCGGTAAAGCCAAACCCCAACAGATCCAACGCCCACGCCTCCCGATGGGGAGCCAGTAACGGCAACAACCGGCGGAATTCAAATACAGAGCTGTCGAACCCGTGCAGCAGCAATATGGGGGCTGCCTTCTCCGATCCTTCCCCCTGTTGCACGAAGGTGGTGGGAATGGAATCGGGATAAAACGGCGTGGAGATCGCAGTCTGCAGGATGGCATCTGCGAGGGAAATCGAGGTTGCTTCCGTTAGAGTCTGGGCAGTAGCTGAAAGCTGAACGGGAGAGGCAGAAAGCTGAATACTGGAGTTCACATCTAGCGAGCAGAGGGTCTGCAGCTCATCGTAAGCCAATTCAGTCAGCTACCCTTACGAACACAAAGCCCTGTCGCGCCAGAAAATACCTTCAAACAGATGCAGACTTCGCTTGCGTCCCACCAACAATCGCCTGCAATAAATGCTCCACTTTCGCTAAGTCTTTAATCCCTGGCTGCACTTCCACACCGCTAGACAGATCGACCCCATCGGGATGTAGAGCCGCGATCGCCTCCCCCACATTCTCTGGCGTTAGCCCGCCCGCCAGCAGCCACGGACGCTGAGGGCGAAAATCCTGCAATAACGTCCAATCCGCCTTTAGACCTGTCCCTCCCGCTTGCTGGGGATGGTATGCATCGATTAAGTAAGCATCTACCACATCACGGTAAGTAGCGAGGCGATCGAGGCCGGCGGCTTGCCGCAGCCGCAGTACCTTGATGACTTTAGTGGTGGGCAACAGCTCCCGCAACCCTCGGCAGTAGTCCACAGACTCGTCCCCGTGCAACTGCACCCCACTCAGGCCGCATCGCCGAGCAATGTCGCCCACTCGCTCCATCTGCTCGTCTACAAACACTCCAATGGTCTGCACCTGTTTCGGCAATGCCAACACAATAGGTCGAATCTGCTCAGCAGATACGTAGCGCTTGGACTGAGTCACGCAAATAAACCCGATCGCGCACTGACCGGCCAGCCCGTGTTGGAGCATCGCATCCGCGATCGCCCGTCCTTGTTCCACCTGGGTAATGCCGCAAATCTTGACGAACATGCACTGGGTGTTCCGTGTACTGAAAGCGAGGCATCTACAACCGTTCTACTTGCGCTCGGGATGCAAATTAACCTCGTGGTCTATGCAATCAAGCCGATTGATCGCTCGTACCAGTTGCCACAGCCGACCAAAATTCCGCTGGTTGAAATGCATCACCAGCCGAGGCAATGCCTCAGTCTCTCCGCCAATCTCGGGAGGCAGGGGGCCAGATTTCTCGATTTTCCCAGATAGCAGAATATCGCCAAACTCCTCGTTCAGCTCTTCCACCGAAGCATCGGTCAGCTCGGTATTGAGCCGGATGACCAACAACTCGTCAACGTAGCGATTGCTGTGGAAGGTGCGATAGAAATCAGAGATGGTCGAGCAAGCAGTGGCAATGTCATCGGTGATAGTGTAAATCTCGACATCTTCCGGGCTGACCAAGCCTCTAGCCAGCAAATTCGAGCGAATGTAGGCATCCCAGTCGTGCCAGTAACGACCACCGGGGCGATCGACCAACACCAATGGCATTAGTTGGGCTTTGCCGGTTTGCATTAGGGTCAGGGTCTCGAACCCTTCATCCTGAGTGCCGAAGCCGCCAGGAAACAGCACAACGGCATCGGACTCTTTCAGGAAAAATAGCTTGCGAATAAAGAAATACTTGAAGTTGATCTCGCGCTCGCTCTCGGCAATTATCGGGTTCGACTCTTGCTCGAACGGTAACTGAATATTGAGACCAAATGAATTCTCAAGACCGGCTCCCTTATTGCCTGCCTCCATGATGCCGCCGCCGCCACCGGTCATGACATCAAACCCTTGACGGGTGATGCACTGGGCGAACTGCATGGCATGTTGATACTCGGGAGAACCAATGGGGGAGCGGGCCGAGCCAAAAATAGCAATTTTGCGGGTGTGTCGATGGGCCTCGAACGAACGATACCCCGACTCCATATCCCGCAGAGTCGCATTTAAAATCTTGACATCCAACCGCGATAGGTCGAGATGTCCGATTTGCACCAGTGCCTGCAACACCCCAGTCCAAACATCAGCGTTGGGGCGGCTTTGCATCTGCTGAAGCAACTGTTCGCAGGCAACTAAGGGTTCGGGAGTAAGTTCGCTCAAGGAAGACTTAGCGAGGTAGCTAGGAGTCGATGTGCTTTTCTAGAGTACTGGCCAATGTTGCCTTCGGGACAGCACCCACGACCACGTCTACCTTTTGCCCCCCTTTAAACACCATCAGGGTAGGAATACTGCGAATACCGTACTCGCTAGCCACCTTGGGGTTTTCGTCCGTATTCATTTTGACGACCTTGACTTTGCCGTCATACTGTTCGGCGATTTCCTGTACGACAGGCGCAACCATCCGGCAGGGGCCGCACCAGGGAGCCCAAAAATCTACAAGCACCGGTAAATCGCTACCGATAACTTCTGCTTCAAAACTGTCATCTTTAACGTCAATGGCTCCCGACATGAACGGAAAACTCCTACAAACGTCGTTCTATTCGGCTGCCATAATATCACAGGGAATTTTCGCTCATTCTCTCTAAGGTAGGATTCATCAGCTTTTGAGCGGCCACGATCGCAAGTCTTAATCCCAGCATTAGATTTCACTACCGGATGCCTTGAATAGAGGTGATGTTTCGCACGTGTATCGGCAAGCTAGCTCGGGTCGAATGGTTTAGCCCGTAGCAGTAGACGTTCAGCTTGTAGCATTGGAAGCTGATGTCTGCTCGTCCTCGCCGGGTTCGTCTTTCTCTAAGTTTTCATGCGCAGCTATAGACGTTCGATCGCGACTGTCCGCCTCTCTTTCTGTCGCGACGATGGTACCGATGTCGGGGGGGGAGCTGGTTGACGAGTGTTGTCGATCGATGGCCCCGCGACCGGTTAACCCCTGCCAAGCAAGCTGAATACTGTAAGCCAGCAGGCCGATAGTGACCACTGAGAACATAAACGCCATCAGTCCAATAGAACCCACCAGCATGTAGCGCACGCCAATGGAGATGCTGCGGGCCAGGGGGGAGCCATTAACCGCGATCGGGGGTAAGTTTTTCAGAATCGACATCAGTAGCCGAATGAACAGGTACGCCATGCCGCCCGAAATGACCGTACCGGTGGATACTTTGATGAATCCAGGGTCTTTGGCAGAGGGTGAAGGCGTGTTGGATTGGGTCATAGCGAAGAGGAGCACTGTAGACAAAACGGAAGCGGTGCGTCGGCGAAGGAGTTGTGCAGGGGCAAGATCGTCTCGGACATCCCTCCCGTTGGGATGCGGGTCTCTATAGTCATTCAGAGCGCCAGACCCACCAGAAATGGTCGGTGCTGAAGCACTTGGACAGGTAGTCGATTCGGTTACGAGCCAGTGCAGCGTCGATCGCACGTCTCAATTCTACGTTGGCATTAGAATGGTCAATTGCTAGCGGCTGATGAACGGGGTCGCAAACTGGCTGCAGTCATTGCACTGTTGATGTCTAAGCAACGATTGGATTCAGGCCGCGATTGAACTCAGGCTGCGATCGCCCTGGAATTTGTTCGCATTCAGTTATGATTCGAGACCGATAGTTCGAGGCTCTGCATGGTTCGCCGTCGCAAACAAACCCACTACCAAGTGCTGGATGTGCCCAGCAATGCCTCGCCAGCCGAGATTAAAAGCGCCTATCGTCAGTTGGTCAAACAGCACCATCCTGATGCCCAAGCGAGCCCTCTGGATGCGATCGCCGGTGCCGAGAAAATCCGCAAAATCAATGCGGCCTACGAAGTCCTCAAGCATCGGGAGTCTCGCCTAAGCTACGACGCCCAGCTCCACGATTCGCCCGATCGCACCACGCGCATGCAATCGGCGGTAGAACGGCAGCACCAGCCCACCGCCAGCGACGAAGAACTGGCCCGCCAGATGTGGCTAAAGCAGGTGTATACCCCACTCAATCGGTTGTTGGGGGGGATTTTGCGATCGCTCAAATCCCAGATTGTGGCTCTGTCTGCCGACCCGTATGACGACGAGCTGGTGGAGAATTTCGCCAATTATGTGGCTGATTGTCAGGCGAAATTTGCTAAGGCAGAAAAGCTATTTCGCAAGCGCCCCAATCCCAGCACGCTGGCGGGGGTAGCATCAAGGCTCTACTACTGCATGAATCAGCTCGGGGATGCGCTGGATGAGCTGAAGTATTTCCCGCTCAATTTTGACGATCGCCACCTCCACACTGGCCAAGAACTATTTCGGATTGCCCAAGGATTGCGTCAGGAAGCGATGGATACGCTGAGGGAGTCTAATCGCTAGGGCCACTTGCGACACTGTGATGGTACGTCTTTGACGACGTTGCAGGTTTATCAAGTGTTCGAAGTGCCTGAGGTTTGGATGTATCGGGATGGGCTGTTGGCGCTGTATCGGTTGACGGCAGAGAAGATGTACGTGTCTGGGCAGGAGAGCGGGATTTTTCCGGCCTTGGTTGATACAGTCGAATGGATTTCGGGGTTGGTGCAAGCGGCGATCGAAGGTGGTATGAACAAGATTTTGCGTCAGTTGTGTGCAGATATCGCTTCTCATGGCGATGGGTAATTGAGATTTTTGGACTTGGGGGATCGTTTTCGACGCTTCGGGCTATAGCAGCTTAGACGTTGAGATGGTTGGTAGCTGCATCCTCTTGGAGGGAAGTCGTCGATTAAAGTGTGGATTGGCTCGGCCTGTCAGGGGTGCTTGAAAAGATTCCATCCCCTTGCGGGGCATATTGCATGGAAACATGTCAGCTCCCCAGAAACCAAACTACGCATGGAACCAACTTAGCCAAACAAACACTATCTAAATTTTCAAGGGACCCATCGGGTGCATCAACAGCCGATCTCATCCCAAACCTAGCCCCCACAAAAACACTGCTAAATCTTACACAGATCAACGTTCAACCCAGCAGAAATAGATCGCAGCGGGATAGTGATAGCACATATGCCATCATTCACCCATGAAACCCCGACTCGTTGTCGATACCAGCGTCTTCGTCAGCACCCTGATTGGCCTCACCAGAGCCAGCCGCCAACTCATTCGGCAATGCCTTCAACAAACCCGCTATCAACCCCCGATTGGCAACACCCTTTTTAGCGACTACGAATCCCTCATCAACCGTCCCAAAATCCTGAACCGCTGCCCACTCAGTCCCTCCGACATCGTCACACTATTCGAAGCCTTCATCAGCACCTGCCAATGGATAGACACCTACTATCTCTGGCGGCCCAACCTAACCGACGAAGCCGATAACCACCTGATAGAACTAGCCGTTGCAGGCAACGCCGAAGCGATCGCCACCCACAACCTCGAAGACTTTGCCAACACCCAGCTACTGTTTCCCACCCTGAACATAGTCAAGCCCGAAACATTGCTCGCAAGACATCAATAAGGAGATAGACCGTGGCTACCCTCACCATCCGCCTTCCAGACGACAAAAAAGAGCGACTGGCTCAACTGGCGAAATCGAGAGGAATCAGTATTAATAAGTTGATGGAGGAACTATCCACCATTGCCCTGGCCGAATTTGATGTGAAAACACGGTATATGGCCATAGCCGCCAGAGGCAATCCTCAAGCGGGCTTGGAGATATTGGACAAGCTTGATGCTCTGACTGATGAGATGGAATAGGGCGATTGCTGTCATTTAACAAATTATTTGGCGTCTTAACAAATTATCTGTCGCCGAATTGAAATCTCTAAAAGCCAGTTTTGATAGCAATTACGGCAATTTGGCTCAAAAAGTGGACAGATGATCTCATTAACAAATTATAGTGTTTGCCATTTCAGTTAGGACAAAGGCTCCTAGACCTCGTCTGGGGAGAACGTAGCTGAAATGTCCGCAGT
>JBCBVA010000043.1:0-26684 GCA_039817825.1 Cyanobacteria bacterium J06642_12
CAACGGAGAATGGCAACATCCATACCATCTTTTAGATATTTAATTTGGCTGCCAATTTGTTCTTCCAGTAAAGGAGACTGCTCGTAGGTCTCCATGTCCATGAAAATATAGCTGTCAGCATCCTGGTAGAGGTACTGCATATCTACTTTTTCCAGGTTTGCCTGGGGCACCATCTCGCCAGCGCGGAACGTTCGTTCCATGCTGTTGCCGGTCTGCATATTTTTGATTTTCGTCCGCACAAACGCAGACCCTTTTCCGGGTTTAACGTGCAAAAACTCAAGCACTTTCCAAGGAGCGCCATCCAACTCAATGGTGGTGTTGGTGCGAAAGTCGTTACTCGAAATCATGTTGCAAGACTATTCCGGAGGGGCGGACCAATTGTACCTCGCGAATGGGCGACTCATGGCTTGCAAAATTGATGAATCACGTCCGGGGAATTCAGCCGACAGACGGAGTTGTAGAACCCGAAAATCGTGGGGAGGGTTAAAACGCACAGGACGTAGGCAATGGATTGTGTTCTGCCAGTTGGAGTGCGAAGTCCGCCGCTAACGTTATTTCGGAAAACCCGCCATCGATGGTACCGCTGAAGGCATTGGGGCTGTATCCATCGGGGGTCATGTGGACACGCACGATCAGGGGGAGATCGCCAGCAACAGTGACCGGCCCGCCGGAGCGGGTGAACGGTTGCTCGTTAACGTGACTGTGCAGGAGAACTCGTCTGTAGAGCAATTCCCCCTCGGGGGTAACGACCTCCCACCAGTTTGCGTAGCGATCGCAGCCGCTGTCAGGGCTGCTGATCGTGACGGAAAAGGTAGGGCCGGACGTGCTAACACCGGTAACTTTGGCTTCATTCGCAGAGGCAATGGCGGCCTGAGTCATGAGAACAATACTGAGTAGGACTAGACAAAATAGGACTTGATAGAAGGATCGACCGACAGTTTTGTGAATGGATGCCACTAGGGTCATTAAGCAAGGGTCATTATTTAGAGCTGACGTATCTCGGCTTTCTGCATACCAGATTAAGAAAGAGGGAATGAGGGGGAGAGTGTACGATCACCTCACTGAGTACATATTGAAGCGGCAGAACTGTTGACGCTGCCGGGCAATTTAATAAACTTGATGACTCGTACGGTTCTGTTAAAAGAGGCCGTATTTGTTCGGACCTCTTCATCGCTTACACCGGGGATATGTTCGGGAATATCTAAACAAAGAATGAATACTGGCGAACATCAGCCTGCATGTTTGGCTATTAAAGCTAGCATCCAGGCCTATCGGCAAATACAGAGAAAATCGAATTATTTTAACTGAGCCATCATAGTTTTATTCCACTTTCGCGACCCCGAACGTTGACGAGTTTAAGATGCTGACACAAATATCCAAACTCAACCTTCCGGATGGTTACTAATTTCTATGGCCGGCAGCGGTAAACACCACCATTGGACAGCATTTAGGAACGAGCACTCTGTCAACTCAGATTTACTTCAACGCGCTTGTCGAGAACTCGCGTCCTTCCAAGTCGCGTCCCTCCCAGTCAGTCTGTGATGCTACTGACAGACTGGCAGAAGAGCTAGCATTTAGTCCACTCACATCAAACCGATACAGGACTCTGCCATCGTCTGTGAGATCAAAGGCACCATCAAAGTCGTACGCGCATCGATCCAGATACGCTCTAGCCCGATCGCCGCTAACCCCCGCTACCATGGCAAGCTGAAATACTGCGATCGACCCACTTTGTGACATCACCAGGCGATAAAACGTCTGCTGCAGAAGGACTGCCTGCTCGTTCTCGTCCTGTCGCCTCACCCCGTAAGCCAGCCATCCTCCTGCGCCAAGAGCAGGTGCGCCAAAAATTAGAAATGCAGGCACTGCTGATTTGCGGGTAAACGCTTGCTCGTTGAACAACATCGCCACAGAAAATGCTGCCACTATCACCGCCCATAGCAGCAAGATCTTCGATACAGCTTTGCGGATAATCTTCATTGCTCGCAACTCTAATGGGGTTGCGGTAATTGTACTTTCGGGATTTGCCGTGGTATAGCGGGTAGACGCCTAGACTATCGGACAGAGAAAGGCCAGAGGGCAGCAATTCTCTGTCCCTCCATCAGCAGATCTTTTTTGAAGGTTCTTTCTGTCTAGAACGCTGCATTAACTCAAGCACCAGACCCCACCCACCGTTGTAGTAGGGCCCCCAACACAACCCCTAATCCTCCCCAACGCACTGCCTGCCAGAAGACGGAAGGGCTAAAGATGCCATCCAATCCTTCGCGAATAATGGCCTCCATTTCAACCAATTGCTCCAGCATCTGAGCCGCTTCCTCGGGGGGCAACTGCTCTGCGGCTTCTAGCTGTTCGATCGCCTCAACCCTGGCACTCAACGCTTGCAGTCGCTGCTTGAATTGCGCCAGGTCAAGCTGGTCGGCATCAGGAGCAATCTGGATCGATCGTTCGGCAGGGGAAGCACCCTCTGGATTGGAAGCCGGTTCCACTGTGTACCTCTCGAAAGCTTGCTAGATGGGACAAGACGTATAGCGAAGCGGTTCCAGGAACCATCGGCTACGGTCAGCGTTCCATCTACTAATCCTCAAGCTTAGCGTCCGAATCCCGTTTGCAGTTCGTTAAACGGCTGGCGACGGAGTTCCCCCTCATCAACAGGGGTCAGAGAAAATAAAGCACGAATCTCGTTCTCCACCTCTGTAATAGGGCGATCCCCCACAGACTGGTAGGTTATCCGACCATCTGGATCGAAAAGTAGGGTTTGAGGGACTTGCCCCGTGAAATATTGGGCCGGGCCATTGGGGTCATTCTCATTGAGGGCATCAATATTGAGGGCCACAACATTAACCCCCAAACCGTAGCGAACTTGTAGATTCGCCACCGCTGCCGAATAGCGCTTGCAGTCACTGCTGTCCTCTACGTAAAACACCAGTAAAGCTGGGACCCGTTGTGCAACAGATTCAGACAGAGAAACGCGCGGCGGAATCATGCCGCCATTTGAGCCATACAGCGTGAAAATATTGCCATCGTAGCGATCGTCGTTGATGCTAGCTTGCGCTGGAGAGATTCCCACGAACAAGATGGCGATCGCACACATCACCGCCACCAACCGCTTCCAACCCATCCAAACGCCACGCATATCTGAAGAAAAGGTAAAAGGTCGCTCTCATCTTACCGGTCAAATCACCATCCACTTCGATTTGCAGCCTATCTTCTCGGAGCCGCAGCTTAGACGATACTGGGAGGTAGATGTTTATGACATTCGCAATCTATGGCAAAGAGTCCAATGCGAAAGCTCTCGAACTCTCATCAACAAGACATCTTGTCTTCTCTGATGCTATTTCTGCCTAGTTCTGATGGGGTTGAGGATTGCGAATTTGAGGATTGCGCTCAGCTGGGTAACCGCCAACACATCTCTAGCCACTGATGGCGTTCCAGACGGTTGCGGGAAAAGCGAATCTCTGCGTGCATGACCGCGAGCCGATCGCGAGCCCCTTGCCATCCATGCCGAATTAGAACGGTCAGCGAACCATCGGGCCACGTTCGCACCGACAGCCCTATATCAGTCAGCAGACCGACCACCTCGTGGTGGACTTCACGAGGGATATCAACCAACTGTGTCTCGTACGTAATGGGGGTCAAGGGACAAAACCTTTGAGTCCTTAATTATATTTTAAGGTTTTGCCGCTCAAATGGAAATCCGTAGTGAATTCGTGCCGAATCTCACTCATGTTTCTGATTTGGCGTGAGCGAATATCCGCAAAATTGAGGATTTGCATTGGCCAAAGCACCTCAGTAGGCTGGAAACCAATCGCGGCAACCCAAACTCTCACCCGAGCTAAGCTTCGCTTGAGGTCGCCAGAACCCTATCTACATTCGTTAAGCTCGACTCACGCCCGTTAACCTTTAACTCTACGCTGGACATATTTCTGCGATGAATTCAATTGTTTTGATGGCTGAAATCGTCACGGAGCCTGAAATGCGCTTCACTCCAGACAACTTGGCAGTAGCCTCAATGCTTATTAGTTTTCCCAGCAGTCGCCAAGGAGAACCAGACTATCAGGTGCGTGTAGCAACGTTTGGTGAAACCGCCCAGCAGGTGGCCGACACGTACGCGATTGGCGATCGCGTCACGGTGGAAGGCCAGCTTCATATCAATACTGTCGAGAGAGACGGGCGTAACGAAAAGCTGGCCGAGCTTAGCGCGCGGCGTATATACAAACTGGGGGCCAGTGGCTCTGTCGAAGTGACTGGTACTGCCGAGCATAGCCCTGCCCCGAAACGCACTGCTAAGCCTGCGGCCAAGAGTACCGTTGCGGCAAAACCGGCAACAACTCCCCCACCTGATATGGATGATATTCCGTTCTAAATAGGATTGTTGGATCGTCGCATCACTTAGCGCGGGGCGCGGGTTCTTTCCCTCGCCCCGCGCTATGCGCTCTAATTCCTTGATTCACCGAACTCAAGCGTTTCCAAAATCAAAGTCTGTCAAAGTTCAAGTCTCCTGAACTCACATTCAGGACTCTACTGCTCTGTCAAGCTTCAGCAGAAGCGAACAATCGCCAACAAACAGATTGAAATCTCTTGACCAAGCAACAGCATCTCTTAAATAGACGCCTGACAACTCATTCCGGATGCCTGTCAGCCAGCAATCCTCGTACGTTCGTAGGTTGACAGGATATAGTCAAATGTCCTCGATGTGGTGACGTAGGTCACGGTAACATCGCAGCTCATACGGATTTCATTGCCATGTTCTAGATTGAGAAAATCAATCCGCTGGTCGTCCATGAATAGACCGTTAGTGCTTGGGGTGCCATTCACATCCCCATCCAAAATCTGATATAGAAAACCACCTCTACCATCATTCACCCGGTACAGTAGGGCGTGCTTGCGAGATACGTACTGAGAATCAATGCAAATGCTGTTATCGGCGTCTCGTCCGAGAGTATAGACCTCGGCAGTGAGCCAATATGCTTTGGGCCCGTTGCGATCTTTGACGATCAGAGCATGATTTAAGGTTGGCTTGCCTGTCGAGTCTGACATGCTAGCTGCGGACGCGTCTGTCATATGTGTTAGTCTGCCCTGCCGTCATGTGGGAATGCACCTACTCTGCGAAAAACTGTAAATTCTATGGGATTTCCACGCAGCCTCGAATGGTTGATTTACCCTCACGGAGTAGTGCAAAGTCGGGCAAGGTCTGCACGTTTGCGGGTTAACGGACAGAAATCTTGACACAATACAGAAATATTGCGGATGGTTGGATGATGCAAGTCAATCAGTTTGTGTTGAGAACCGCCAGAATTGCGCAGGTTTCCCGGTCCAGGCCGATGACCGTCCAGCTCAGACGACCCCGTCGAAGTCGCTACCCATTGAGGTAGCTGTTGACTAACGTAGGTGCTAATCATGGGGGCTACTGGCAGCGATGGCCTAAAGACCGGCATATCAATGCACCGTATCGGTTGGGAATGCTCGGTACAGCTACTGTCACCGCTCCTGTAATGCGAGTTGAAGTAACAGCGCGGTTCCACCCTTTTGTGGGTTCTCACCTGGATTGTTCTGTGGAGCCCTGACCCAGTATCTTTGTCCCACTACTCCCATTCTCGTGTCCTGCACTAGAGGCGATCGCCCATATGCCACTGGCAGTTTTTCCCCTTGCAGAATCCATCCCCGATGAATGGAAGCCATTACTCACCATTTTGGTGATCGGATGGGCTTTTTTCAGCTTTATTACCGAGCAATTGCCGGTGGACATGACGGCGCTGACGATCATGGTGCTCTTAATTGTCCTGGGGTTGGTTGACGAATCTGAAGGCATTTCTGGATTTAGCAACCCCGCCACCATCACGGTGATGGCAATGTTCGTGCTGAGCGCCGGAATTGCGCGCACGGGCGCGTTGCGTGTGGTCATGGATCTGCTACTCAAGCTGGGGGGGAAACGGGTATCGCAGCAAATTTTGGCGCTGGGAATTATCGTTGGCCCCATCTCGGCATTTATAAACAACTCGGCTGTCGTTCCCACCTTCCTGCCAATCGTCGAAAGCTGGGCTGACAAAATCGGAGTCTCTGTTTCGCGGCTCCTGATACCGCTGTCCTACCTGTCCATTATTGGCGGTACCGTCACGGTCATCGGTACATCCACCAACGTGCTGGCCAGCGGAATTTCCGTGCAGTTGGGTTATCCGCCGTTTCCTCTGTTTTTATTCACCGGGGTGGGATTGGTAGCATTTGGGGCCGGGCTGCTGTACCTCGCATTTATTGCCCCGTACTTATTGCCCGATCGCCAGCCCCTGCAGACTGATGGCTCGTTCGAGCAGCGGTACGGTTTGCGGGAATATGTCAGCGAAGTTGTGATTTCTCCAGAGTCCAGCTTGGTCGGACAAACCTTGCGCTTGAGCTTGCTGCAGCGGCAGTTTGACGTCGATGTTCTGGAAATTATTCGAGACAACACTCACTTTCCTCAGCCACTGGCCGATAAAGTCCTGCAGGTGGGAGATATCCTTCTGATTCGGGGAGCCAGAGACGAGCTGTTCAAAATCAGTCGGGAAAAAGGGATTTATATCTTGCCTGAACAAAAATTTAGCCGCGAGGATCTCACCCAAGAGCTAGAGGCTGATGAGTACGGAGTGGGTGAAGTTTTGATCATGGCCAACTCTCGTCTGGTGGGCTCTACCCTCAAAGACATCCGCTTTCGACAGCGCTACAATGCCACAGTTCTCGCCATCCGACGCGGCCAGGAGCTGGTGCGGCAGCGATTGGGCACGGTCCGATTGAAGTTTGGGGATATTCTGCTGCTGCAGGGGCCGAGGCAAAGCTTTCTGGGGATGCAGACTAGCCGGGATTTGCTGCTGATCGAGCAGAAAGATGTCGAAGATTTGCGTACGGATAAAGCCGCTGTTGCTGTCTGTATTGGTTTGGGGGTTGTCTTGGCCGCTGCCATAAACTGGCTACCAATTTTAGTCAGCGCCCTAATTGGTAGCGTTCTGATGGTGGTTACGGGTTGTCTCAAACCAGGAGAACTCTACTCTGCGATTCGTTGGGACATTATTTTTCTGCTGGCCGGTTTGATCCCGTTAGGGATTGCCATGGAAAAGTCAGGAGTGTCTCAATGGCTGGCGGACTACTTAGTGGAGATCGGGGGTAATCTTTCGGGCTACTGGTTACTCGTGTTTTTCTATATGGCGACCACTCTGCTAACCGAGCTACTGTCCAATAACGCGTCAGTGATTCTGATGCTACCAGTCGCCGTTAAATCAGCCGAAAGCCTGGGTCTCGATCCGCTGGCATTCATGCTGTCAGTTACGTTTGCCGCCTCCTGCAGCTTCATGACCCCGATTGGGTATCAAACCAACACGATGGTGTACACGGCAGGGGGATATAAATTCCTCGATTTCACAAAGGTAGGTGCTCCACTCAGTGCAATACTGTCGTTCCTAATTCCTTACGTCATTACTCGCCTATTCTTATAGCTCTAGCGCTCGGCAATCCGCCGTGGAGAGTGTGTTGAGCATTTTTCCTTCAACGTAAGGATTTTAGCTGTCTCCACACCCCAGACCATACGGGTGCTATAGGATTCGGTCAACACGGGAAGTGTAGCCCTCGACTTCCAGGGCTCAACTAGCGTAGTCCCGACATTGTCGAGCGAATATCAGAGCGTTGTGTCCTAGCGCACTCAGTCCAAGAAAAAGAGCGTCACAACTTTGTGCTGGTCTTCTGCATACTGGCAAGCCTCTTGCAACGTAGTGCTGTCGTGGAAGGCAAAGCAGATGAGCTGCTGGCACTTGCTGATGATTTCGGTGTTGCACAGGACGCTGGCTTCCGCCAGAGACAGCTCGTTATTTTCGGGATGCTCGACCAGATGCATGACGTTTTCGAGCTGGATGCGGGATTCTTGAGGCTGGCGATCGAGACTTTGGGGCAAAATCACCGTCAGCGCACCCTCGTCCGCTCTCATCGCGCCGCGAATCACGGCGGAGTTAGTCCCCTGGGCACCGGAGGTAAGGATTTTATTCCCCGTCAATGCCAGCGCATAGCTCAGCATCTCAATCAAGTATTGATGGGTAATGGGAACGTGGCGGCTCCCCAAGATAGCAATTCTTTTAGGCCCCGCCTGCTGAATAGTGGACAGCTCTTGCAAGAAAACATCTACGGTGGGGGGCAGATCGACAGGTCGAGTCAAGTTCGTCGTTCCAGAATTAACGTGATTATCGTATCAAACCGCTGAAGTAGGTACTTCATACTGCTCTAAGAATAGTATTTTTTTTTGCGAGCGTTTTGCTGGAATCTTGCGGATTCATTTGGCTGCTGATGCGGAAACTGTCTGGCCGTGGAGCACGCTGAGCCTAGTGGCTATCTGGATTAACGTGCGCAGGAGTTATGGCAGTGGCCACACCCCTACGGACTTTTCAGCGATGTCCCTCTCTGGCTCAGTCTAGAAATCTGACTCAGCATAGAAACCTTTGTCCTAACTAAAATGGCCATCGCTATAGGTTAGGAAAAACCTAAATATTCCTGGCAGTGCTTGAGTTCCATCGATAGGCTGAATCCATTGTTTGAAGTGGCAGTTTGCAATTGAACTATGGGTTTACAGCTCTCTCAGGTAGTCATTGCCTATAAGGAAAGCGATCGCCGCAGTAAGGCGGCCTGTCAGAGGTGTGCTGAGGAGTTGCGATCGCTGGGGGTCACGGTATTGACGGCCCCAACAGGGGTTTACCACAATCCATACCCCGTTTTTTTGGAGGCGACAGACAATCCCATCGACCTGGCGATCGTGTTGGGGGGCGACGGCTCGACGTTGGGAGCAGCACGACACCTCGGCCCACACGGCATTCCAATTTTGCCGGTGAAGGTGGGTGGACACTTGGGATTTTTGGCACAGTCCGAGAAAGTCTTGTCAGATGACCCGTGGAACGGCTGATCCGCGGGGATTACACCACTCAATCGCGCACTATGCTACAGGCCCGCATCCAGCACATGAACGGCGAACCAGATAGCGATTGGTACTACTGTCTTAACGAAGTCTGCATCAAGCCCACATCAGATATCAAACTTCCGTCCGCCATTTTCGAGATCGAGGTCAATCAAGAGATTGTCGATCAGTATCACGGAGATGGGCTGCTGGTATCCACTCCTACGGGGAGTACATCATACACAGTGGCGGCAAACGGCCCGATTGTTCATCCCTCTTTGGATGTCATCAGCATCACCCCGATTTGTCCCCTCAGCTTGTCCAGCCGCCCCATTGTGATTGGCAGCGAGGCATGCATCAAAATATGGCCGTTGGCCGACCCGGAAGGACTGACACGATTGTGGAACGATGGTGTGCTGGCTCAGTCAGTGAATCCCGGACAGCACGTGCGGGTGTGCCGGGCGGAGCAGACCGCCCAGTTCGTTATCTTGGAACGCAATACCTCGTTTTTCCACACGCTGCGGGAAAAGCTGCAGTGGGCAGGCACTCGTATCCACATTCCGAACACCAATCACAAGGGGGATTAGTGCCCGCTCGATCGCTGCAAACTCCTTGCAATATCGGAGCTTGCTCGGGAATTGCGCCCATTAAAAAAAGTGCCTGGTCAATACGCAGACACTTTAATCATTTGGAACGGGATTGACGGGGCTCGAACCCGCGACCTCTGCCTTGACAGGGCAGCGCTCTAACCAGCTGAGCTACAACCCCCCGTTGCCAGGACTCTATTATGTTCACATCAAAGTACGGCTGTCAAACACAATGTCGAACCTTTCCGAGCAGGTTGAAAAACTGATTGAAACTGGCCCACAGCAAGGGATTCCACCCATCGCGATCGCCCCAATTGCCCAGATGTTGGCAACGGTGGCAAAAGATTTAGAGCATCTTCAGTATTTCGCCCTGCGCGATCCTCAGCAGGGATGGTGGCTAATTTCGACAGGGAGTGAGGGAAATGAGTCGGGAGAGGCCGAGCGTTGGGTGGCGGCGTTCGGTCATCAAGCTGATGCGGAACGGATGCTGGCGGAATTGGCTCGGGTGTCGGAGGGAACCGACGCCGCAGGGTTTGAAGTAGTGGAGAAGGACACCCTCGAATTGTTGTTTTTGGCCCTGGGGCTGCGGCGCAGCGCTGGACTATTGCTGTACGAGGCCGAGGGGGACGCCGATAAGATTGCGCAAGGGCTGCCGATTTCGGGACAGGGAATTCGGGCGGAGGATTTGAGAGCAGAGATGCAAAAGTGTTTGGCTGCCCTGAAACGAGCGGCAACAGATTCAACGATTGCTTGAGGGTAAACTGGCTGGCTGAGAGAGCGGGGTGTTGAACGAGTGATTGATGGTGATGAAAGGGGCGATCGGCAACTTAAAGAGGCGATTCGCCAGTTTTCCGGGCGGGAGTTAGAGCAGCGCAAGCATTGGTACACTCCGGCTGCCGAGGCGTACGATCGCGCCCGCCCCGCTTACCCACCCGAATTAATTGCCAAGCTAGTGGCGATGACCGATCTCTCATCGCAGTCAAAGTTGCTGGAAGTGGGGTGCGGGCCGGGAACGGCAACGAGAGCGTTTGCTCCATTGAATCTTGAGATGGTGTGTCTGGAGCCCAATCCTGCTTTCGTTCAATTGGCTTGTCATAATTGCCAGCCGTTTTCAAACGTGATAATCCAGCACTGTTCGTTTGAAGAGTGGGAATTGCAGCCCCAAGCGTTTGATGTCGTTCTCGCGGCTAGCTCATTTCACTGGATTCCAGCTGAGATTGCCTA
This sequence comes from Cyanobacteria bacterium J06642_12, assembly GCA_039817825.1. Classification (GTDB taxonomy): domain Bacteria; phylum Cyanobacteriota; class Cyanobacteriia; order Thermostichales; family PCC-7336; genus PCC-7336. The sequence continues at coordinate 10,711 of JBCBVA010000043.1, forward strand.
CCCAAAAGCTGCCGATGCATTGGTGGAGAATGGGTCGTTGATTTTGCTGTGGAACAAAGAGCTGCAGCCGTCTTACGAGGTGTTTCAGCATCTTTCAGCCGTGTATGCAGACTATGCTCCCTCGCTAGCAAAGTACGAAGATGAGGCGACCCAGATTGAAGTTTCCCAGAGTTTAGGTCGTTGGGTTGAGGAGTCAGAGCACTTCACGGATGTCCGACTTGGGTACGCCATTTGCGAGTACACCTATTCCGCCGATCGCTACCTAATGCTGCTGAATTCCTACTCCCCATACATTCAGCTCGATCCCGATGTTAGAGAGGGATTATTTGTTGCGTTGAGGGAGGCGATCGAGCGGGATTTCGGTGGCAGCCTGCAGCTATCCAACATCTGTGCCTTTCACGTTGCTCGGAAGGCTTAGTCTTCCATCCCCAACAGATTTTTGGGGCCGACTGTCGATCGCCCACGCAAGGAATCAAGATATTGATTGGAGCTGCTCCAGAGAGCTGTGGCTGTTCCAGAGAACCTAAGGTGCCTAGCTATTCTCCCAGCTATCCCACTGCTTCTGAATCATTTTCTCTTCGGTAGTTTGGTAACGTTCGTCAGTGTCGCTACGGCTGGTTACCGTGCCTAATTTGTCTTCGATACCTTCTGTAAGCTTGGCGCAGCTTTCTCCCTTAATTCCCTTCACCGTCTCCACTACACGGCCATCGGGATAGATGGTGAACTCCAAAGTTTCTGTTGCCATAACGCTGATTAGAACGATACGAATTCGGAATGATTCTATTCAGGGTAGCGTATCTCCACTACGTTGCAGGAGAATTCACCCGTTCCAACACAAACACATTCCCCTGGTTGCCTCGACCCACGCGCAAATCGCGATCGAGGTAGGTGATGTCCAGCCAGCCTTTCTGCTCGCGCTGCTCCGAGAACTTGATTTTGACAGCGGGGATCTGCTTGGGCCGATATTCCATCAGGGAAAGGAACGAGTCGAGCGTGAAGTTAGCGATCGCCTGGGACCCAATCATGGCTTGAGTAAAGTTCACCTTCACCCGCACATCGCTCAGCACGTCAAAGGTGGCCCGCACGGCCACAAAGCCACCTAAATAGGGTAGTCCATCAATCTTGCCGACGTTGCACAGAAGTTGCTTCTCCGCCCAAATGCACTGGTAAATGCCGTCTGTCTTGAACCCTGGAATCGCCCGTCCCAGATTCATTAACTCCTGGTTGGTGGTGTAGAGCGTGCGCCAGTTCCCTGACAGCAACTCCGCTTCCCCCGTCGGAACTGCTATTGGATTATGGACTTCCAACTGAGTAATGCACTGTTCGATCTCCTTCGAGGCATCGGGCAATCCACCAGGCTTAGGAGCAGCGGCGATCGCCTCCAATAGCGCTGTTTTCGCAGCCGTAGCAGCAGAGGTGAGAGGAAGTTGGGCAGTCATGGGAAACGATTATGACAACAGCACGTCGAACAGTACTCTCACCCTAGCGCGTCCATCCGGTGAGTAATGTGTCCATAATGTAGGAAGTTTTTTCAGCTCGGTTTCTCAAACGTTAGGTTTGCAATGCCTCTCCCCAAATCAAACCCCGCCGATCTCTTGCCAATGCCCAAGTGGGTCAAGCGCCCTATTGGTAAGGCCAGCGAAATTGCAAAAGTGCAACGGACAATTAAGGATCGGGGTATCCACACCATCTGCGAAGAAGGCCGCTGTCCCAACCGAGGAGAGTGCTATGCCCAGCAAACAGCCACGTTTCTGTTAATGGGGCCAGTTTGCACCCGCGCGTGCTCTTTCTGCCAAGTGAATAAAGGCCGTCCGGAAGATCTCGATCCGAACGAGCCCGATAAGGTGGCGGAATCAGTGGACATTCTGGGGCTGAAGTACGTCGTGCTTACCTCTGTGGCCCGCGACGATCTGGAGGATCAAGGAGCTGGCTGGTTTGTCAAGGTGATGGGTGCTATTCGGGAACGCAATCCTAGCACCCTGATTGAAGTGCTAACACCGGATTTCAGGGGCGATCGGGACTGCATCAAAACCGTGGTGGATGCTAACCCTATTTGCTACAACCACAATATCGAAACCATTCGCCGCCTGTCTGCCCCCGTACGGCGCGGTGCCGGATACGACCAATCGCTCGGCGTCCTCAAAACCGTCAAGGAATTCAACCCCTCGATGGTGACCAAGTCGGGACTGATGTTGGGGCATGGGGAGACCAAAGACGAGCTGATCGAAGCCATGCAAGATTTGCAGACCGTCGGGTGCGACAGTCTGACGATGGGGCAATATTTGCAACCGTCACTGGACCACCGACCAGTAGAGCGCTATTGGACGCCAGAAGAGTTTGATGAGATGGGGGCGATCGCTCGTGAGCTGGGATTCAAGCACGTCCGCTCCGGCCCATTGGTACGCAGTTCCTACCACGCCTCTGAAATGGTGGAGTAGCCTATAGCAGCTCCCTACGACTAAAGATAGAGAAAACCCGCTCCCCAATAATGGGAAAGCGGGCCAGACGTTTATGGCAGGCTAGAAACCCAGCTTGCTAGACGACCGTACCGTCAGGAATGGTAGAACCGCGCATCACAATCACAATGCCATCGCGAATGAAGATACCTTCATCCTCCCGCTGGGCTTCCTGAACATTGTCCTTATTCAAGATGCGGACGTTGTTGCCAATGCGAGTGTTCTTGTCGATGATTGCCCCTCGAATATGGCAGTTTGAGCCAATTCCCAATGGTGGAACACCGGAACTGACATTTTCTTGCCGCTCTTCAGAAGACTCGTACTCGTCGGCCCCCATCACCAAAGTATTCTCAATGATGGTGTTGGTTTCAATTCTGGAGCGAACCCCGAGAATAGAGCCCGATACCTGCACTCCGTCTTTGACAATGCATCCATCGCACACAATCGATTCGCGGATACTGGCATCCAGAATCTTGTTGGGCGGAAGGAATCGAGGACGGGTAAAGATTGGAGCCTTCGAGTCGTAGAAACTGAAGGGCGGGCTGGGCTGCTGCGTCAGGCTGAGATTAGCCTTGTAAAACGCTTCTACCGTCCCGATATCTTCCCAGTAGCCTTTAAACAAGTAAGCCTGAACTTTGAAGTCCTTCATGGCGGCAGGGATGACTTCTTTTCCGAAGTCAGTATGCTCGGGAGCCCGCTTCAGCATTTCTGCTAGCGCTTCTCGGCGGAACACGTAGATCCCCATCGATGCAATGTAGGGCATGGACTTAGCCCGCTCGGCGTCGAGCCCCATAGACTGGGTATCCACCTGCATGGACTTAAGCTCGTCCCCTTTGGGCTTCTCCTTAAAATCAATCACCCGTCCGGTATTGTCGATTTTCATCAGACCGAACTCGGATGCTTGAGCTTCTGCCATCGGCACTACCGACAGCGTCACATCAGCATTGGTTTCGCGATGATAGTGGATGAACTTGGAGTAGTCCATCCGATAGAGATGGTCTCCAGACAAAATGATGTACTCGCTGCAATTCCACGATTCCATCAGCCATAGATACTGACGAACGGCATCTGCAGTCCCCTGGAACCAATCAGGGTTCTCGGCCGTTTGTTCGGCGGCTAGTACATCAACAAAACCATCGGAAAAGGGAGAGAATCGGTAAGTATTAACGAGGTGCCTGTTCAAAGAGGCTGAATTAAATTGGGTCAGCACGTACATCTTCTGAATTTGAGAATTGATGCAGTTGCTCACCGGAATGTCGATCAGCCGGTATTTTCCGGCTAACGGTACAGCCGGTTTGGCCCGACGTTTGGTTAACGGGTACAGACGCGTTCCTCTGCCTCCTCCCAGAATGATCGCGAGTACGTTGCGCATAATATGGACTTCCTCCAGCGTATTGATGCTCGGCATCCGCTCCCAGCATAGACCCAACTGGTAGCACTTTCGGGCGCGTGAAGAACATTCACCCAGACAGATTGCATGCCGCTCGGGATCGATCCCCAGCATTGTGTATCGCCGATCGCATGCAGACACCCACGCAACCAGTTGAGCGGTTTTCTGCTGGCAACCAACAACTGCGCAGCGATCGGATCGCTGCACTTGTTGCTACTCTCGCAAGGGTAAGTAGCTGGAGTAGTTATTGGAGGTGTTCGTATGATTCTGGAAGTGGCAGCAATACAGGTACAGCCTGGAAAAGAAGCGGAATTCGAAGCGGCGATCGCGACAGCGTACACATTGCTGAAAGACACCGAGGGCTACTGCAGCCACACGCTGCGCCGCTGCATAGAAGCGGGAGATCGCTACTTGCTGCAGATTCAGTGGGAGACATTAGAGGCCCATACCGTCAATTTCCGAGAGTCGGAACGCTTCACCACATGGCGCTCGATCATCGGCCCCTTTTTCGCCGCTCCTCCCGACGTGATGCATTACGAGGTGGTTCACGACAGCCCTCATCAATAACGTCAGTCAAGCGGAATTAGGGACTGCGATACGGTCTCAGGATCAGGTGGGCAAACTAAATTCTTCAGCGGAACCCTCTTGAAGGAGATGGCCAACTCGAATCATAAATTGGGCAAAACAGATTCGAGAAAACAATCAGGATCGGGGCAAACGCATACTCAAGCAGCGAGAATGCGTAAGAGATAAGCGCTGTCCCATCCAGCTTTGAGCCTCTTGGCCTTTACACCCACCTTGGCAGAGGTCTCCTGGCGTAATAAGTTGACGGCAACTTGCCGTATCAGAGCCAGATTTTCAGGAGCACGGTCTTTTCGACCCCGAGAAGCATCTTCGTCAAACGCCATATCGAGCACCCAATGGAGCTGATTTTCAATTCCCCAATGGCTGCGGACAGACCGGACGAAACGTTGGACATCTCCATCCAAGCTGAGCAGATAATAGCGCTGCTCTACGGTAGGAGCTTGTCCGGGCAACCGTCGTTCTGATTCGACTAGCCCCACCCGTTTAAGCCTTGACCAGAGGTGAGCATCAATCAGATGCTCAACATCTCCCAGCAGCCAGTGACGGCGAATCTCAATGCACCCATGCCCTCCACCAAGGGTCTGATGAAGCTCGTGGGAAATGCTCTCAAACTGAATCTTGCGAATCCATGTAAACAGTTGCTCGACATCCTTGTGTAGATTCCCTCTTTAGATCATTTTGCGAAAGAGATTATTACTGATGTGCGGGCAGGGATAGATGAAGGAATCGGTGGATAGTGCATCAGCAGACACTGGGCTTGCGCTTTCCTGGTTCAAAGATGTTTGACAGTAGCGGCTACTGGCAGATTTGCAGCGCAGCAACATCGGCAGCGACAATGATTTCGAGATTGCGAGTAATTTTTTCGATATCCCAGTCCCACCAAGCGATGTCTAAGAGGGAGCGAACCACTTCGGAGTCGAACCGCTGGCGCAGGCACCGAGCAGGATTTCCTCCCACGATGGTGTAAGGCTCGATGTCGGAGACTACGACTGATTTTGCAGCCACGATCGCCCCATCTCCAATCTGTACACCCGGCATAATAACGGCTTCGTACCCAATCCACACATCGTTGCCAACGACCGTATCCCCTTTGTAAGGAGACTGAACTGCTTCTGGAGTCAGTCGCTCCCAACCATAACCAAAAATTTGAAAGGGGTATGTGGAGATGCCATCTAAGTGATGGTTGCCCCCATTCATAACGAACTTGAGACCTCGGGCTAACGCGCAAAACTTGCCGATGATGAGGCGATCGGCAATAAAGGGAAAGTGATACAGAACATTGCGTTCGAAATTTTTCGAGTCGTCCGGATCGTCGTAATAGGTGTAGTCACCAATGATGATGTTGGGATTCGAAACCGTATTTTTAATAAAGCAAATTTGTGGGAAGCCCTTCATGGGGTGCTTGGTCGTTGGATCGGGGCCGTACATGCATCTGCTCTGTATGAATTAGCAGACTGTATTCTAACGACACTGGGATGCCGCTCTCGACCGCTTCGCATCAATCGTCCAATCTCTCGATGACATCTAGATATCAGCCACAAATCATCTTTGGAAGATTTACCCACTCGCATTGGAGAACCAGTCACACCAATGCTTTTCTCAGAAGCGAAGACAAAAAATCAATTAAGCTTGTCGCAGCAATCAAAACAATCAAAATGGCACACACTTTGGTGTACTGAAATGCCCCAAAACTTTGGTAAAGCGATACACCAATACCTCCGGCACCCACAATCCCTAGTACCGACGCCGATCGCACGTTTGCTTCAAATCGATAGAGCGTAAACGATGTCCATAGGGGCATTACTTGTGGAATCACCCCGAACTGAATTTCTTGCAGTTTGCTAGCTCCGGTCGCACGAATTCCCTCTACAGGGCCAGTTTCAATGGCCTCTACAGCCTCTGAAAACAACTTGCCGAGGGTTCCGGTAGTGTGGACGAACAGTGCCAATACCCCAGCAAAGGGGCCGAGCCCCACCGCGACCACAAAAATAAGGGCAAACACGATTTCGTTAATCGCACGCATCGCATCCAGCACTCGGCGAGTGGGTTGCACGATCCAAGCCGGACAAACATTATTGGATGCCATCAGAGCCAGCGGAGCAGACGCGATCGCCGCCAGCAACGTCCCCCAAACTCCCATGGCTATTGTCACCAGCGTGTCGGTCATATACAGTCTCCAATCCAGCCAGTTGGGGGGGAAATAGCCGGAAATGTACTGCTGCATGTTGCTGGAATTGCGCACCAGCTTGAAAAAATCCACCTGCGATTCTTTGAACGATAGATAGAACACAACGATCGCCAGTATCCAGAAAAATACCTTGATCGGTGTGACTCGCTTAGCCTCGCGATCGAGCATGTCTTGAACGGCAGGGCTGGAACTCCAATCAGAATTAGACCGATGGTTGTTGAGGGATTTATCCATGAGGAATGAATCGACAGTACTGATTGAGAGTTGAAACCTGTTAAACAAGAGCTCACGCCCCTGCGTTTTGACGGGTAAGGGCTAGAGTTCGTTCTTAGGGCTTCCCCCTGATGGGGTTAGCAATATGGAAAAGCGTCAGTTCGACAGAATGTCGCCACACCGTAGAACCCCTTCAAGACCAAAGAAGAATTAGGCTTTTGGGGCTCTAGCGCCCCTTTCCCAATGTGGGAGAGGGGGTGGTGAGGGTTATCGAACTCAGGTGGAAAAAAGACCGGGAAAGTAGGTCAATCGCCCCCCTTTCCAGTCAAATCGGAAACGGATAAAGGCTACTTAGGAACCCAACGCATCCAATTCCTCTTGCAGCTCGGCCAAGCCAGTTGCTTTTTCTTCAGCAGTAGCGTTGCTGTTCTCCAGCTCGGCCATGCGGCGAGCGACATCCAGCTCGCGAATGGTATCCCAGGTGCTGTCATCAGCAGGTACCAGCCCAGACCACTGCAGTGGCCCCAAAATTTCGGCGTTGTCGAAGTTATGGATGCAGTCGCGGATGGTGGCCTTCACGTCTTCGGGCAAGTCGGTGCGGTAGGCGATGGGATCGCTAGGGATGACCGGAGAGGTCCAGATTATCTCGATATTGGCCAACGCCTCGGGGTTGGTCGATTCCAGACGCTGCAAAGACTCGTTGTTGTTGGTGGCAACATCGACCTGGTTGTTGGCGATCGCCAGAGCAGTTGCTTCGTGGCTGCCAGCGAAAATCAAGTTTTCAAAGGCTTCGTTTGGGTTGACACCATTTTGAGCAAACACGTAGTAGCTAGGCACCAAAAAGCCGGACGTGGAGTTGGGATCGTTGAACGCGAAGCTGAGGCTAGAACTGTTATCCACCAGGTATTCATCGCCATTCTGAGCATCCAGGTCGATTTCATCCAGGATGGGGTTGTTGACATTGGTGATCAGGTAGGAGTAGTAACCCATCGACCCGTCATCTGCAACCGTTTGGGCAAATGCTTCAGCGTCGGCAATGCGGGCTGCTTCGATATAAGATTTGCCGCCGTACCAGGCGATATCCACTTGGTCGAACCGCATGGCTTCGATAATGCCAGCGTACTGAGTAGAGTAGAACGCGTTAACGGGCATGCCAATGCATTGGCCCAGCTCAGCCACGAAAGGCTCCCACTGGGGCTTCTGGTTAGCTTGAGACTCGGTGGAAATGATACCGAAATTCAGTTCGGTCACTTCTTGAGCATCAGCGGGAATCAGCGAGGTAGCGCCGATGAGCGCGCAACTGGCAGACACAGCGGTTGCGATCACAATAGGTCTAGACATCTGGATCTCCTTTGGTCCTCTTATCGGGCTAGCTACAGTCGAGATACAACCTTGCTTCAAGCAGGATTGAACTCAGATTGTGCAACCACGCTTGTATCAGGCAAGGGCGTGACCTCGCAGCACCAGCTCTTCTGCTGCGCTGCCGTAGATGATGTTGAGTCGGTCGTCGTTGAGGTCACGCGTGGGGCCGTCAAATCTAACAATTCCGTTCTGCAGAGCGATCGCTCGGGGGTAATAGCGCCGCACCATCTGTACCTGGTGCAGAGAGGTAATCACCGTGATCCCTTCTTGGTTCAGTTCCCCCAACAGCTCCATAATTTTGCGGGCGGACTCGGGGTCAAGGGAGGCGATGGGTTCGTCCGCCAGGATTATCTTGGCCCCTTGCACGAGGCAGCGGGCGATCGCCACCCGTTGCTGCTGTCCCCCTGACAGCATGGACGCTCGCTTGTGCGCTTGCTCCAAAATGCCAACTCGTTCGAGTGACGCAAGAGCCCGTAACTTGTCCTGCTTAGAAAACAAGCGTAAGCCCGATTTCCAGCCGGGGGTGCGCGATAAATTTCCCGCTAATACGTTATCGAGGACGGACAATCGATTGACCAAATTGAATTGTTGAAAGATGAATCCAATTTGGCTGCGCAAGCGGCGAACTTTCGAATGAATGTGTCCATCCAACTGTAGGGATGTACCAAAAACTTCAATCGAACCGCTATCCGATCGCTGCAACCCATTCAGAGTTCGCAGAAGAGTCGACTTCCCCGAACCCGAGGCCCCAACCAAGGCCAGAATTTCCCCCCGCTCGACTGTAAAACAAACATTGTCGAGGGCAGGTTTCCCCTTGAATTTCTTACTGAGATCGCGAACGCAAACGGCACTTCCAGACATGGCTTCCCAAACTTGAGGCCATCCGTAGTTTCCACTACGAAGGAAACAATGACGTTAACCACAGTCGATGTTTAGGTTAAGTTGAGTTTAAAGTTTGAAAAGCTCTGTCTATGTGCCAACTTCTGGTACCGTACCGACAGAAAAACAATCTAATATAACAGGCTGTATAAAGATATTTGACACAATATATCAAGACTAATTTGACTGCAAATTAGAGTTCTTGTTTTGCCGTCTCAATTCGGCAGATCTGAAAATATATGATGTCTATAAGTCCTAGATTTATGTTAGGTATTCTAGCCAATAGAATCGACAATACAGCTTCAATAATCGGTGACGTAAATCCTCGCTGACAAACGTTTTAGATCCTGACAAGCATTTGCTCCACAAGCCTACAGGTGCAATTCGTTGACGCTTTTGCTTCAATTGAGCCTAGTGAATCCTTTCTTGGATAATCGTATAGTACGAGGTGAGCGAGTGGAACCAGTCACTGTTGGAGAATGGTTGATTACATTCCTAATTGCAGCCATACCGATTGTTGGCATTATTATGGTTTTTGTTTGGGCCTTTGGTTCCGATACAAAGCCATCGAAGAAAGCCTTTTTTCAAGCTCAGCTAATCGTTTTGGCAATTGCTATTGTTCTTGGCTTACTGTTTGGCCTACTTGGCGGTCTTCTCGGCTGAGTTCACAGATGCTTTTTAAGCAAGCTGGCTGTGATGGCTAATGGTCAGAAATGTGGCTATCGGTGGAGTTGTCTTATTGGCAATTTTTGCCAGGTCATCGCAGCAACGTAACTCTACGGCTTCGCTAGCAAACGGTTGTTGAATAAAGATTCGCGCGTCTGACTCTGAGAAAATGCCTCCTTGTAGCTTCAGGCTGAGCTGAGAGGCTGGGGACAAGCTAGACCAGTAGCCTTCATCGATCGCGCACAAATATCGTTTGGCATTGACATGGAGGCGAATGGGCTCAGTTACTTCGGGACCAAATAGAGATTTCAGATAGGGCATTGCCCGGTATTCATGGCGATCATCCACGCCGCGTTCGGCAATATCGTCACCCAGATCGTGCAGTATGTGACCGATGTCGTGTAACAAACAAGCCGTAATCGTAGCGTTAGAAGCCCCACGTTCTTGAGCCAATGTCGCGCATTGCAGGGCATGTTCTAGCTGGCTAACAGCTTCGTTGCCGTATTGCTGACTGCCACGATCGCGATACAACTGCTCGATGGTGTCTAAAGAAAGCTGCCTCATTCTTACCCCCTACAAAGTACTGAAAAACCAGGAAAAGATGGTCGGATGCTGACTAAGCCACGCGGTGTCCGCCGTTAAACACAGATGTCAGCATCGGGACGGTGCCGTCGTGACACACCGTGACAAAATCTGCTCGCTTGCCCACTGCCAAACTGCCGCGATCGCCATCCAATCCAATAGCCCGGGCCGGATTGCTGGTCACTAATTTTGCCGCTTCGTACAGCGGCAGATGGCTACGCTCGGCAATTAAGAACACCGACTGCAGCAGGCTGCGAGGCACGTAATCGGAGGAAATGATGTCTACCAAATCCACTTGCACGAGATCCATAGCCGACACGTTGCCAGAGTGAGACCCACCTAGCACGAGATTAGGGGCTCCCATTAGTACTTGAAGGCCGTTGAGATGGGCTTCCTTCGCGGCATCCATCGTCGTGGGGAATTCGGAAATGGCCGCCCCTTCGGAGACCGCGTCTTTGACGTGATCGACCGTGGCATCATCGTGACTGGCGATCGCCACATTGCGACTTTGGGCCAGATAGACCAACTTGACCCGATTTTCGAGAGCGTGCATTTGTTGGTCATCCAAGCGTTGTTGAATGAAGCCCTCCATCTCGTCGGCGCTAACGCCATGCTTACCCATGTAGTATTCTTTGAATTTTTCGATATCCACAAACTGTCGTTGACCGGGGGTGTGATCCATCAAGGAGAGCAGCGTCAGCAGAGGATGGTCGGCATAGCTGCCCACGACGTCAGTCACTTGTTCGTAGCCCAACTCGCAGCGCAGGTGAATCAGGTGATTGGCGAAATAGCGATCGGCTTGCTGGCCCTCGTGAATCACGTCGATCATGGCAGCGAAGTGGGTCATGCGGATGGAGCCGGGTTTGGTATCTCCAATGGAAATGGCGTCGCAAACGGTGGTGACGCCTGCGCTGATTAGATCGCGATCGTGATAAACGGCTGCCGCTTCGATGGGCCACATCACCCCCGGTCGCGGGATCATATTGCGTTCCAAGTTATCGGTGTGCAGCTCCACTAATCCGGGCAATAAATACTCGCCATTGCCATCAATACTGGCTCCTGCTGCTCCATAGGAAATTACGTCCGGTTGAATGTCGGCGATCGCCCCATCTCGAACCACTAAGGTGCCGAGGACTTCTTCGTCAGGTAACAGCAGGCGGTAGTTGGTGTAGACTTGCTCGGTCATGACTGAATAGGCGCTCCAGAAGTGAGTCGATCGGCTCCAAATAAGAGTTCGCGATTGCAGACGCGATCGCGAACTTCCGTATCGTGAAAAATTCCCACGAGGGCTCGGCCTCGGGCCTTGCGCTCTTCGATTAATTCGATGACCACTTGCCGATTGGCAGCATCCAACGCTGAAGTGGGTTCGTCCAGCAGCAGGATGGGGTAATCGACAGATAATGCCCGAGCAATATTGACTCGCTGTTGCTCTCCACCGGAGAAGGTGGTGGGAGACAGTTGCCATAGGCGCTCGGGCAGGTTCAGTCGCCGGAAGAGGGTGGCGACAACGGTGCGGGCTTCGTCAGCATCGGTGCCCAGTTCTAGTAAAGGCTCTGCAGCCACATCGATCGCCGGAACGCGAGGGATGACGCGTAGAAACTGACTGACATACCCAATGGTTTTGCGGCGGACATCCAGCAGTTCATGTGGAGCCAATTGAGTGATGTCTAGCCGTGTCTCTTCGTGCCGCACCCAAATAGAGCCGCGATCTACTCGGTAGTTGGCATACAGCGATCGCATAAATGTCGATTTTCCCGAACCGGATGCCCCCACTAGAGCGACGCAATCCCCTGGAAACAGTTGCAGAGACGTCCCTTCCAACACTGGTAGTTCCACTCCCCCTTGGCCGTGCAGCACAAACCGCTTCCACAGCCCGCTGGTTTCTAGCAGGGGAGTTGTTGTGCTTGGAGGAGCTGTTGGGGTGATAGTCGTTGATATCGTCATGGGGTTTAGGTTCAAGCAAGTCTAATTCTGAAACGTCCAGTGGAGACATAAATTCTTCTGAGTTAAGGAGTAAGTGTGGCACTCACCAATTGCTGGGTGTAGGGATGTTGGGGATCGTCCAACACTTGGTCGGTTAGCCCAGACTCCACCACCTTGCCGTAGCGCATCACTAATAACTGATGGGCCAACAGGCGGACAACGCCGATATCGTGGGTGACCAAAATGACACTGAGATTGAGATTGCGCACCAGCGATCGCAGCAAATCCAGCAAGCGGGCCTGCACCGAGACATCCAGACCTCCGGTGGGCTCGTCCATCAAAATCACCCTAGGCTCTGTCACCAAAATGCGAGCCAACTGCAGCCGCTGCTGCATCCCTCCGGAAAAGGTGTGCGGCAGATGGTCGATGCGATCTCCGTCAATCTCAACTTTGCTCAGCCAGTCTGCCGCTGTCGCCCGAATGGAGCCGTAATGACGGCCACCCACATCCATTAACCGCTCGCCAATATTGGCCCCAGCACTGACATTCATGCGCAATCCATCGCGTGGGTTCTGCTGCACAAATCCCCATTCCGTGCGCATCAATCGTCGCAAACGTGGCTCTGAAATCCCTGTCAACTCCATCACATCTCCGCTCACGGAGCGGTAGGTGATGGTGCCAGAATCTAAGGCTAGTTTTCCGGCCAGCGAATTGAGCAGCGTAGATTTCCCCGACCCCGACTCTCCGACAATGCCCAAGACTTGGCCAGGATAGAGATCGAAGGAGACGCGATCGCAGGCTTGAACCTGCCCGAAGCTCTTACATAGGTCTCGCACCTGCAAGAGTGGCGATCTCGTTTTGGCAGGTGTTTCACGATCGGAGGATATCGACGTCGGTGGATGGATCGCTTGAGTCATGGCGGCTGAATTTTGATTATGTGACTATGAGTTACGACAGTTCGACAGGCACGGGTGCAGAGTCGCCAGTAAACCCCTGGGCTTGGCGGGTTTGGCAGTAGTCGGTGTCCGAACACACCCAGAGGCGGTCGCCACGATCGTTGAGGATAATTTCATCCAAAAAACTGTCCTCAGCCCCGCACAGTTGACAGGACTGCTCCCAGCTCTCCACTTCAAACGGGTAGTCCTCAAAATCTAGACTTCTGACTTTGGTGTAGGGGGGAATGGCATACAGTCGCTTTTCTCGACCGGCCCCGAATAATTGCAGTGCGGGGTTGCGATCCATTTTGGGGTTGTCGAACCGGGGGATGGGGCTGGGGCGCATGAGATAGCGATCGTGCACCATGACCGGATAGTCGTAGGCAGTGGAGATGTGACCGTAGCGGGCGATATCTTCGTAAAGTTGCACGTGCATGCAGCCGTAATCTTCCAGAGCGTGCATCTTGCGGGTTTCCACTTCCGATGGCTCCAGCCAGCGCAGCGGCTCCGGGATGGGCACCTGATACACCAGGATCTGCCCCTCCTGCAGCGGAGTTTCGGGGATGCGGTGGCGGGTTTGCAGGACGGTGGCTTCAGTTGTTTGTTCTGTGGTGGCAACGCCGCAGACTTTGCTGAAGAAGCGGCGAATGTTGACGGCGTTGGTGGTGTCGTCGGCCCCTTGGTCGATGACTTTGAGGGTGTCGTCGGGGCCGATGACGGAGGCGGTGACTTGGATACCGCCAGTACCCCAGCCGTAGGACATGGGCATTTCGCGGGAGCTGAAGGGGATTTGGTGGCCGGGGATGGCGACGGCTTTGAGTAGGGAGCGGCGCAGGGAGCGTTTGGTTTGTTCGTCTAGGTAGGCGAAGTTAAAGCCGGTTTCGACTTCGGTGGTGGTGGGTGGAGAGGTTGGGTATGGGGTTGGGGTTGGCATGAGAGGTTTGGGGAGTTTTGAGGAGGGGGAGTGGCCCCCTAAATCCCCCACGGGTGAGGGACTTTGAGGATGGAATTTAGATGGGGAGGGTTTCGGGGGCTGGGGCGATCGCCGGTGGGGATGCTCCGATCAATTCAGGGATTGGTGGAGATTCACTGGGCTCGGAATCCTTTTGGGCGGCTTCATATTCCTGTCGCAGTTGTCTAACCACGCTCATCTCAGCTTGGAAGTCGATGTAGTGGGGCAGCTTGAGGTGTTGGACGAACCCTTGTGCCTCGACGTTGTCCGAGTGATATAGGACAAATTCGGGATCTTGGGCGGGGCCGACGATCGCTTCTCCCATTTCCTCCGCCCGCATGGCGCGATCGACGAGGGCCATCGACATAGCTTTGCGCTCGTTGTAGCCAAACGTGAGGCCGTAGCCGCGCGAAAATTGTGGGGGCTGGGTTTTGCTGCCCTTAAACTGATTCACCATCTGCACTTCAGTGACCTCGATGTCGGCGATCGCCACCTCGAAGCCCAGCTCTTCCGGGCAGATGCAGATCTCTACATCCCCCATGCGAATTTCTCCAGCAAACGGATGGTTGGTGCCGTACCCTCGCTGGGTGGAGTAGGCCAAGCCCAGCAAGAAACCCTCGTCAGCACGGGCCAAGTTTTGCAAGCGGGCATCGCGATCGGCGGGGAGGTCGAGGGGCTGACGAGTCAGGTCGAAAATCTGGGAGGTTGATTCGTCGTTAGGATGCTCCGGCTGGATTAGCCCCTCTTGATTCAAAGTGTCCACCACACGCGGAATCACGTCTTCCGTTACTGCTTTGGCAGGAGAGTCCGGTGCGCTACCTTCTGCTGCCAGCTTAAAATCCAGCAGCCGATGGATGTAGTCGTAGGTCGGCCCCAGTCGTTGCCCTCCTGGCACATCTTTGAACACAGAGGAAATGCGGCGGCGCACGTTCATCTGGCTGGTATCGATCGCCTCGCTGTAATACAACCTCGGTAGCGTCGTCCGATAGGCCCGCAGCAGAAACACCGCTTCCACCAAATCCCCCCACGACTGTTTGATGGCCAAAGCCGCCAACTGGCGATCGTACAAACTGCCCTCGCACATGACGCGATTCACCGCCAGCGCCAACTGCTCCTGAATCTGCTCCAGACTCAGCTCTGCTACCGAGCGATCGCCCCGTCGCAAACTTTGCAGCAACTGCTCGGCATTGCGAATCGCCTGCTCTCCCCCTTTAACTGCTACATAAGACATGGGTCACCTCTGAATTGTCCTGAGAAGTATGAGTCTGAGGAGTTGCTGGAGCTTGGGTGGCCGTTGCAAGACGGGAAGTACGGGGCAGTCCGATAATCTGCCGATCGCAGAACCACAGCATATCGATGCCCAGCGGATAGCTGAGAGCGTTTTCTTGCCATTCCGAGCAAAAGCAATCAGGCAACTCACCTAAAGCGATCTCCTGTTGTGTCTGAATTCCCGGCCCTTGAATAACAGCCGATTCACCTGCATCAAACCTGTCAGTTTGCACCAGCACCGTTGTCGACTGCTCGGGAATTTCGGGAGTTCCCCAATTGAATTGGGCCAGAGAGGGGAGCGACTGACCTTGTTTCACCAACGCAAAGTCAGCTTCACAGGAGCTGTCCACAAATCGACAGCCAGCATGAAACACCAGCCAATCGATTACCTCCGAGCTAAAGTCCGGCTGCACCCACATTTGGGTATCGATATCCAGCAGGGTCAAACAGGCTGCAGCACAAGCCGGATGCAATTCGTCAGGATGACCTAACTGAACTCCAATCTTCGTTGGAGAACCGGGATGGGAGAGGGCGTGCAGTAACGCTCGAAATGTCTGTTGAGCATCAAACGTGA
>JBCBVA010000044.1:0-26669 GCA_039817825.1 Cyanobacteria bacterium J06642_12
AAGTTTATTGGGCTTCAGAGAAGACTCATTGCCTTTCATCTCAATAAATCCCGATGGTTTATTTTATTGTGCAGATCGGAAGCCTTATCGAACAAAGCTTGTAGCTGTTTCAAAGGAGTATGCAGTTTTCCTCGTACTACCCCCTCTTACATCCTTGTCGTTGGTGCAAACTCATGTCAGCTCGTGCTATGTCCAGCAGTAATATCCTTAGCGTTGCTCCCATGATGGATCGCACCGATCGCCATTACCGCTACTTTATGCGGCAGTTGGCTAAGCGACCCCTGCTGTACACCGAGATGGTGGTGACAAAAGCGATTCTGATGGGCGATCGCTGTCGCTTACTAGATTTTTCTCCGATCGAGCACCCTATTTCTCTGCAGTTAGGCGGAGATAACCCACAGGAGTTGGCCGAATGCGCCCGAATTGCTTCAGATTGGGGATACGACGAAGTGAATTTGAACGTGGGTTGCCCCAGCGATCGGGTGCAGAGTGGCAACTTTGGGGCCTGTTTGATGGCAGAGCCAGAGTTGGTGGCTCGTTGTGTGGAAGCAATGCAGCAGGCGGTTGCCATTCCCGTTACCGTGAAGCATCGCATTGGAATTGACGATCGCGATCGCTACGACGATATGCGAGAGTTCGTGCGCGTACTTGCAGGGGCTGGATGTCAGCGCTTTACGGTTCATGCCCGCAAGGCCTGGTTGCAGGGGTTGAGCCCTAAGGAAAATCGCACCGTGCCTCCGCTGCGGTACGGCGATGTATATCGCTTGAAGCAGGAATTCCCCCATCTGTTTATCGAGATCAATGGGGGGATCAAAACGTTGGAACAAATGCAGCACCACCTGGAATCGGTGGATGCCGTCATGATTGGACGGGCGGCGTACGATACGCCTTATCTATTTGCAACCGCAGATCGCGAGCTGTACGGAGAATCGACTGCTGTTCCCAGTCGCCGAGATGTGGCATTGGGGATGCTGTCGTACATCGACGATTGGCTGGCGAAGGGAACAAAACTCAATTCAATCACGCGGCACATGCTGCAGTTATTTGCTGGACAGCCCGGAACACGCGCTTGGAAGTGGACGATTACCGAAGGGGTCAAACAGGGGGGAGGGGTCGAGATCGTGCAGCAAGCTTTGGCCGAAGTGGAGCAGACCGTGGAAGCAGTTGCGGCGATCGAGCAGAGAGCGGCCGTGGGTTCGATTGAGACTTAGAAATGCCATGAAATTTGCCTGAGAGTCTCTGCAGCTATTTACAACTACTGGTCGGTTCGCCTGACTGTGAGCATGAGGGAGATCGACCTCAGTTTGCTGCCGCACATCAGCCCAATCGGATTTCAAGATGTGCTGCAGAGTTCATAACGACAGTGCATCAATCTATGTAAATGTTTACAAACCATCACCATATGATGCATAAAAACTCAATTTTGCAGCACCTAAAAAGCTAAGATATCCTTAAGAATTCAGAGTCTAATCGTGACTACTCCTGTGTTGCTTCCCTTAATTCCGTTACGTGACACAGTGGTATTCCCTCGCTTAGTTGTGCCCCTGTTGATCGGGCGCGATCGCTCCCTGGCTGCATTGGAAGAAGCGTTAGCAACAGACGAACAGCAGATTGTCCTGTTGGCTCAGAAAGATGGGGATATTGACGATCCAGTCTCCAAGCAATTGTTTCGCATCGGCACTCTGGCCAAGATCCATCAGGTCATGCGCCTGCCGGACGAATCCATCAAGATTTTGGTAGAGGGTCAAACCCGCGTCCAGATCGACCGCTTTCGCCGTCGCCAGCCTGGCTTTCAAGCCTATGTCACCCCTGTCGATATCGATCTGAAGGCAACGTCCGCCAAACAGGAAAAACGCCTCGATGTCTTGCAGCGCCTGTTGCGGGACGAGTTCGCCAAATATGTCAGCGGCCATCCCAAGCTGCCTAATGCCGCGTACGAATCCGTTCAAGATATCGACGACCCCATTCATCTAGCCGATCTAATTGCATCGTTTCTCCCGATCGAGCTGGATTGCAAACAAGAGTTACTGTCACAGACGCATATCTTCGAACTGCTGATGCAGGTGAGCCAGTTGCTGCACGTGCAAATGGGCTTGATGGAAATCGAGCAAGATATTCATGCGCGGGTGCGAGAGCGTATTGAGGCCAATCAGAAGGAGTACTATCTACGGGAACAGCTCAAGACGATTCAGTCGGAGTTGGGAGAGGATGACGAAGAGGTAGTCACCCTGCGCGGCAAATTGGAGGAGGTTGGTATTCCCGAAGCCTCGTGGGCGCGGGTCAATCGCGAGCTGAAACGATTGGAGCAATTGCCTCCCACCACGGCAGAAGCGGGAGCTATTCAGAATTATTTAGAGTGGCTGTCGTCTCTGCCCTGGCAGGTGATGGAAGATGAAACTCTGGATTTGGCGATCGCCGAACAGGTGCTCGATCGCGAACACTACGGTCAGGAGAAAGTAAAAGAGCGCATCCTAGAATTTTTGGCCGTTCGTCAGCTGTTGCTCAGCCAGAAGAACTCTCGCGGAGGCAGTCCGGCCATCCTATGTTTGGTTGGCCCTCCTGGTGTGGGTAAAACCAGCCTGGCTCGGTCCATCGCCAATAGCCTGGAGCGCAAGCTAGTGCGGGTCAGCTTGGGCGGGGTTCATGACGAGTCGGCTATTCGCGGCCATCGCCGTACCTACATTGGGTCCATGCCCGGTCGTATTTTGCAAGCACTGCGAGATGTGGGCACTCGCAATCCGGTCATGTTGCTCGACGAAATTGACAAACTGGGCGCGTCATTTCAAGGAGATCCGGCTGCTGCATTGCTTGAAGTCCTCGATCCCGAGCAGAACGCAACCTTTAGCGATCACTTTGTCGAAATTCCCTTCGATCTCTCGCAGGTGTTCTTTATTTGCACCGCTAACACCGACGATACGATTCCGGCTCCATTGCTCGATCGCATGGATGTCATTCGCTTAGGCGGATACACAGAAGCGGAGAAAGTGGCGATCGCTCGTCAGCACCTGATCCCCAAACAAATTGCCAAGCACGGCCTGGAATCGAATGCCCTGGAGTTGCAAAAATCAGCATTACAGCGATTGATTCGGGAATACACGCGGGAAGCCGGAGTCCGCAATCTGGAGCGGACCGTGGGGGCACTCTGCCGCAAAGTAGCCCGCAAATCGTTGTCTTCTCCCCAAAAGCAAAAGCGGCGGATTACTCCGCACAATCTGGAGTCGTATCTCGGTACCCCCAGATATTTGCCGGATATGAAAGATCGCCAAAAGAACCAGGTGGGAATTTGTACGGGGTTGGCCTGGACACCCTACGGTGGGTGCACCCTACCCATCGAAGTCAACGTTATGCCCGGCAAAGGCAAACTGCAGCTCACCGGTCAATTGGGGGATGTGATGAAAGAGTCTGCCCAAGCGGCTTTCAGTTTCATCCGGGCCCACGCCGATGAATTGCATGTTACGGATGGTTTCCCCGACCAAGTGGATGTCCACATTCACATTCCCGAAGGGGCGACGCCGAAAGATGGACCCTCGGCAGGCATTGCCATGGCAACCGCAATGGTGTCTGCACTATCGGGGCGATCGGTGAATCACGATGTGGCCATGACCGGAGAAATTACACTGCGGGGTCGAGTGCTGCCTATTGGTGGCCTCAAAGAGAAGTCGCTAGCAGCCAAACAGGTCGGCATCAAAACCGTTCTGTTCCCGAAAGCGAATTTGAAGGATATGCAGTCCATTCCTGAGGAAGTCAAACGAAGCCTCGATCTGCGGCCCGTCGAGCAATTGGATGAGGTTCTAGAGTGCGCCTTGGAAAAACCGTGCAAAGGGGATGCACCTACCTTTGTGTTGCCGTGGGTCAAAGTCGGCAGCCCAACGTCCTTGGGAGATTCTCCCACCCTCAACCCATCTTGATGCTCAGCCCGACCCCCCACTATTGACCGGCTTCATCTGCATTGAATATACCGGCTTCGTATCCCTGCGTGGATAGGTATCGCACTTGCTCTAAGGCTTCTGCCTCGGTGGCGAACTCTCCCGTGCGGACTACTTGCTGCTGGTTATAGAGTGCTGCTTCCGCCGTTGGCACGATCGCCTGGATGTCACTCAACTGTTCCCCTACCGGATCGGCAATCAGAACCCAGTAGGCTGCGGAATCAACCGGGGGTGCTGCGGCAACAGGGGCCGCCTCTGCAGGAGGTTCGGACTGGGGAACCGGGTTGGCTGCGGGAGTGCTAGTGGCTGCTGGAGCGTTGACGGCAGTGGTTTCGGGCTGAGAGCTGGCGGGAGGGGCTACTGATGCGAGCGCATCGGCTGGCGGAGCAATGGGTGATGCAGGGGTAGAGGCCGTAGTCCCGGTATTGACTGAGGCTGGAGCACTGGCAGGTGTCGCGGTTTCGGGTTGATGGGCAGTCTCTGCCACAGGTACCTGATTTGTCGGCGGTGGAGCTGCAGTGGGAGGAGCGCTAGCGGTGGTCGGGCTGGTTGGTGCTGGAGCGCTGTTGGATTCTAGAGGCCCTGCAGGTACAGAGATTGCGTGCAGTCCTTTGGTTTGTAACCAGTCTGCTTGTAACTGTGCTTGGGAGCGGTGGGAAAAGGTGCCGGTTTCCACCGCTTGCCCCTGGTTATAAGCCTGCAGCGAGGCATCGGGGAAAAAGTGCTGGACTTCTGCCAGCGTGGCCTCTGGCTCGGTACCGTTGGGGATAGGCACTAATGTGGAGTACTGGCGAGCGGAGCTGCCTGGTTCGATGCTACTACCGCCACCTGCTGCCGTGGACGGACTGGTTTGAGGGGCTGTAGCCACAGGCTGGGGTTGAGAGGTTGCGGGCTCGGGACTCGCAGGTCCAGGGGTAGATGCCTCCGAGACAGGCTGTTCGGGTTGTGGATTGGCTGTTGAATTGCTGGACGCGACAAATTCATCAGCATTGTCTACAGCAGATCCGTCAGCAAGAATAGCCTCATCTTCGGGGGTGTATTCGAAAGGGCTGATGGAAGTGGGCGACACATCGAGAGCATGTAGCTCGGTGGCCTGGCGACGGGCATTCGCTTCATCTACAAACGTTCCGGCAATAATCGATTGCGTGCCGTCGTCTTTGGTGACGATATAGGCGTCCGATACGGCAGTGCGCACCACTTCCAGAACGTCTTCTGAGGTGGATAACACCTCGACGATGTAAACCCTTGCGGTCTCTGCGTGGGATGGCAACGCCATGCACGATACCGTCAAACCGCCCATGAATGACAGCAGTCCGGTGAGGGCTCGCAGGCGGGCACTGCGTTTGGGAACGGGGTCTAAAGCTTGAGGATTGAGGTTGCGATCGCGAGTGATGCGAGCGTTAGCTGCTAAGGCATTTAGCCAGTTAATCGGTTTGGAGTGTTGTGCCATGGTCGTACCATTTCCCACAGTTACTCCGACCGTACCTCAACATGTAGAGAAAAAGGTTTCCTTAAAGCAAAAATAACGCTGCTGGTAGCGTTTGTTGATGAATGAAAGGATCGGTATTCCGTACGTTACAAAGTTTTACAAAAAACTAATCTGTGCCAACCTGTAAGGGTAACGGGACGGCCGTCTAGATTGACCCATTGCCGCGCCAAGGTACAGAGAAGTGGGAATGAACTAAATGGGAATTAACGACAAACCGCGCAACTCGCGCAATCGCACCATCGGCAATATTCTGCTGGCGATCGCCGGCTCGATTTTGCTGTTGAATGCCGTGGGCCCGCTCTTTTTCGGGCAGCAGCCTCCTCGAGTGCCCTACAGCTTCTTCATCGACAAGGTTGAAGACGGTCAGGTAGAACGAGTGCAGGTGGGACAGGAGAAGATTCTGTTTCAGGTCAGCGATGCAGATGGAGACAAAGAGGATGCCGTGTACTCCACGACTCCTATCTTTGACTTAAATCTGCCGAACCGTTTGGAAGAGAAAGGCATTGAATTTGCAGCCGCTCCTCCCCCTCAAAACCGTTGGTTCTCCAATATTTTGGGCTGGGTGATTCCCCCTCTCATCTTTGTAGCGGTGTGGCAATTCTTCTTGGGCCGCAGCATGGGTGGCTCTCAGGGAGCACTCTCCATCAGCAAGAGTAAGGCCAAGGTTTACGTTGAAGGAGAGTCCACCCGCACCACTTTTGCAGACGTAGCAGGTGTGGAAGAGGCTAAAGCAGAACTGGAAGAAATCGTCGAGTTCCTGAAGGATTCTCAGAAGTACACCAATATTGGAGCGCGCATCCCTAAAGGCGTTCTCCTCGTTGGCCCTCCCGGCACCGGTAAGACCTTGCTGGCGAAAGCGGTAGCTGGCGAAGCTGGCGTCACCTTCTTCAGTATTTCCGGGTCCGAGTTTGTGGAATTATTTGTCGGTGCCGGTGCTGCTCGGGTGCGCGACCTGTTCGAACAAGCCAAGAAGCAAGCCCCCTGCATCGTGTTCATTGACGAGCTGGATGCGATTGGTAAATCTCGGGCTAGCGGTGGTTTTGCTGGTGGAAACGACGAGCGCGAGCAAACCCTGAACCAGTTGCTGACCGAGATGGACGGCTTTTCGGCTGGCGATAACACAGTGATTGTCTTGGCTGCCACCAACCGTCCCGAATCTCTGGACCCTGCCCTTTTGCGCCCCGGTCGATTTGATCGCCAGGTTCTCGTCGATCGCCCCGATCTCTCTGGTCGTCTGGAAATCCTCAAAATCTACGCTCGCAAAGTCAGATTGGGGGGGGACGTTGATTTGAAAACAATTGCTGTCCGTACATCTGGGTTTGCCGGGGCTGACTTGGCCAACTTGGTCAACGAAGCAGCGCTTCTGGCCGCCCGCAACGATCGCAAGACTGTGGCTCAGGAAGACTTCGGCGAGGCGATCGAGCGTGTGGTTGCTGGTTTGGAGAAGAAGAGCCGGGTGTTGAGCGATCGTGAAAAGACAATTGTTGCCTATCACGAAGTCGGTCACGCCCTGGTGGGAGCTGCGGTTCCTGGCGGCAGCGAAGTAGCCAAGATTTCGATTGTGCCTCGCGGTATGGCCGCGTTGGGCTATACCCTGCAGTTGCCGACTGAAGATCGGTTCTTGAATGATGAAAACGAGTTGCGCGGCCAGATTGCCACTTTGCTGGGTGGTCGGTCTGCAGAGGAGATTATCTTCGGCAGCGTGACCACCGGTGCCTCGAATGACCTGCAGCGAGCTACGGATGTGGCGGAGCGCATGGTTACCAGCTTTGGCATGAGCAAGGTGCTTGGCCCATTGGCCTACGACCGTCCCCAGGGCAATAGCTTCTTGGGAGATGGCGGCAACCCTCGCCGCATGGTGAGCGACGACACGGCTAAGGCGATCGACGAAGAAGTCAAAGGCATTGTGGAAGGGGGTCACCAAATGGCTCTGTCCATCCTGAAGGACAATCGCGATCTGCTGGAAGAAATTGCTCAGAAGATTCTGGAGCAAGAAGTGATCGAAGGAGAGGAACTAAAGACTCTGCTCGATCGCGTCAATTCCAGCCACGTTCCAGCTACCCCTGAAGGGGCAGGAGTCGAGCCTGTGGGTGTCTAAGTTGCGATCTCGCTAACATTCTCAGACTAAATCCTCAAATTGTTGAAGCGGGTCGGATGGCCCGCTTTTTTGTGCGTATTCGTTTTGACAGAGTCCTAGCCAGGTTCTGAGAGCGTTTGCACGTCATAATGGCCAGACTTGCCACCACTCTTTTTCAAGAGGCGAATATTTTCAATCTGCATGGATTTTTCCAATGCCTTTGCCATGTCGTACAGCGTTAGAGCAGCCACCGACACAGCCGTCAGCGCCTCCATCTCAACGCCCGTGGGGGCAGTGGTCTTCACGGTGGCTTCGATTGCTAACCCCGGCAATTGATGATCGGCTGTGATGTCTACAGCGATTTTTCCCAGCGGGAGTGGATGGCACAGCGGGATTAAATGCGCGGTCTGCTTGGCGGCCATAATCCCAGCCAGCCTCGCCGTTTCAATTGCACTTCCCTTTGGTGCGTTGCCAGCCAGAATTGCCTCCAGCGTCTCCGGCAGCATGCGCACTTGTCCCCCAGCCGTAGCCTGCCGCGTGGTCACCGCTTTGTCCGATACGTCGACCATTGTGATGTGGCCATCGGACGTGATGTGGGTGAGTTTTTGGGGGGCGTTGGGGTCTTGTGGCATGGGAGGATTGAGGGAGTTTAGTTTTTGGTCATTAGTCCTTGGTCATTAGTCCTTGGGTTTGCACCAGAAGGGCTTAGCCTATTTGTAGAAATTAGCGACTGGAGAGCCCTGGCATGGCAGGCAGTCGGCATCATTCAACACTGTCGTGTTCGATCGCACAAATGACCGATGACTAGTGACCAATGACCCCACGCTCGCATGCCAAAATTGTTTGTAAATCGGAACGTTCTTTCCTAGACCGACAGCGGTTCGCCAACAGGAGTCTGCGCTTTTCGACTTTGTTCTTGATGGCGACGTTTGGCAGCCGCTTTGCGGACGTAGGCTTGCCACGTTAGATCGAGCAAGCCGTCTAAGAGGGCTGCGGCTACACAGGCTGCACCTTTGGTACAGGTAGTCACAATGTGGGGCACCTGCAATTGGGCCAGTTGCTGTTTGGGATTGAGCTTGCTGGAGGGGTCAGTAGACTCGTCGGTTTTGAAGGGAATGAAGCTAGGGGGGGCAGCAATGACCAGAGCTGGGGCAGCTTCTTCAGCTTCAATCAACGACACCAGCGTGGAGAGAGCTTCGGCTGATTGTCCGATCACAAAAATCGCTTCGGGATAGCGTCGGGCTAGTGTTTCGACCCCCCAAGCCACTTCAGATTTGGCCCGTTGAGGACGAGTGATCGCTTCTGCACCGCAATACACTGGATTGGAAAATGTATCCTGAATCGTTCGTACGATGCCGACTTGCACCATCGGATCGTCTACCACGATGGTTGTGCGGGCGGCGAGGGCGGCAGCCCCAAACTTGAGGGCGTTTTCAGAAAAATGAATGCTGTTGAGATAATCGAAGTCTGCTGTGGCGTGAATCGTTCGTCGGACAACCTCGTAGATTGCGGGAGACAGCCCGTGCTTTCCCACTTGCCGATCGATAGAGGCTAAGTGCTCGGCGTTGCTAGCATGCCACTCCATGCAGATTGCCCTCACGGTAAGACAGAAATGTACACCGATTATAGGCTCACACACGTTCTGCGCGGATCGGTATAGCTTCTACCTTTCCCAAGATTCTGGCTGAAGTTACCCGGTCAACCCGTAGTTCTGCGGAGCGTAATTTTTACACGAGCTATCTACGTGGTGTGTGGGTTCAGCATAGCGGTGGTTCATGCCAGTGGGGCAGTCATCAGGACTGGAACTGGGTTCCCTTCCTCAACACGCTTGGTGCCCACTGGCAGTACCGCCAGAGCATTAGTGCCTGCTAGGTTCACCAAGTTGCCCGAGCCGTGCTCGTTTGCGGGGAAAAAGTGGAGGTGTCCGCTGGCGCTACCTTCGCGAGCGATCGCCACATGACCCCACAAATAGGTTTCGCGTACGCCCCCTGCCCGTAGCTCTGACTGGGCGATCGCGGTGGCGAATCCAGGTGACCACGGTGGGCATTGACCCTGAAGTTTGTGTAGTGCAGGCAGCACAAATCGCCAGAAACATACCATTGCAGACACGGGGTTGCCGGGCAAGCCGCAATAGAGCTGAGGTGGGCCTGATTCTCGTGGGAAGGTAGCGAAGGTAAAGGGTTTTCCGGGTTTGATGGCGACTTTGCGGATGAGAATATTTGCTCCTAATTCCTCTAGGACTGACTCAACGTGGTCGTAATCACCCACCGAGACGCCGCCGCTGGAGAGAATGACATCGCAGGTGGAGAGGGCAGCCGCGATCGCCTGTTTCAGAGCCGCTTTGCCGCAAGAAATATCGCCAGACTCGGTGTCTTTCACAATTCCAAATCGGTGGGGAATAGCACCCGCTTGCCGCACGAGCGCACTCAATCCCGGTTGGTTGGAATCGACAATTTGTCCCGGTTGAGGTGGCTGTTCCGGGCTGACTAACTCGTCGCCTGTCGAAAAAATTCCCACACGGGCCTGGCGGTAGACCTCTAGGTTCAAGTGACGGACTGCTGCTAGCAAGGCCACCTCAGGAGCCCTCAACACCTGACCGGTGGCCATGAGGCGATCGCCCGCTCGACAAAACTGCCCTTGCTGGCGGACAAATTTGCCCAACGGATAGGAATCCAACACCCGCACCGTATTCCCTGTTCGCTGCGTATCCTCCTGAATCACAATTGTGTCCGCCCCTGGAGGCAGCTCGGAGCCGGTGAATAATCGAGCTGCTTGTCCCGGTTGGAGGGATGTTTGGCTAACGGTACCTGCCGGTAAGGTTTCAATGACGGACAAGTCGCAGGGGATGCTGGTGAGGTCAGCATGACGAACGCCGTAGCCATCCATGCTGGAGGTGGGGGCAGGGGGAAAATCCTGCGGGCTGAGCAAGTCAGACGCCAGGACGCGACCGGTGGCACTGCCCAGCTCGATCCATTCGGTTCCCAGCGTTTGGGAGCGATCGAGGACGATCCGCTCCGCTTCTGCAACGGGCATCATGCTGGTTGAGTTTTGAGGGGTGAAGCTGGAGGGGGCAGAAGTCACGGTCAACCTCGCTATGAGTGTCTAGTCCAGCAATCGTATCGATACTGACCTTGTGCGCCACTGAATTTTGTACGCCACTGAATCTTGTGCGCTACTGACCTTGTGGGCTCAACCTCACTCATTCTCCGTGTATGGGGGCCAGAGGAATGGGCTTGCGCTAAAACTGGGGCATCAGTCCTTGAGGCCGGTGCGATCGAAATCGGTGCGATTGTTGGGCTGTAGGTATCTTCGAATGAGGATCGTAAACCGGATGAAACATGAGTCCGGTGATTGCACTATCCCGGTGAACGAGCATGCCAATTAGCGTTGGCATTTTAGCAATAGTCTTGGCGATTGGTCTGAGCGCTACATGGTGGCTCAATCGCCAGCTTTACCAATCGCTTCCCCGCTGGCATCAGGCGATTGGGGTGCCGCTGATGCTGTGTCAGGTGGCTATCTGGCTGTGGTTGGCGCTCTCCCTGGCGTTTCCGAGATTTCTGGGCAGTTTTTATCCGTATTTGACGGTGGCGATCGGGGTGATTGGCTCCGTGCTGATGGTGCAGGGGGCGATTGAGCCGCTGCGCCGTACGTTGGAACGCCCGCCGCCTCGTATTTTCTTCGATCTGACTCAGGTGTTTATCAGCTCGACCGTACTGGCCCTATTGATTTCCAACCTGTTTGACGGTGTGGATTTGCGGGGTATTTTTAACTGGATTTTTACCATCTCGACGGTTGGGGCGGTGGTGATTGGTTTTGCGCTGCAGGAAACGCTGGCCAATTTCTTTGCCGGGATTGGCTTGCAGATGGATGCGCCGTTTTTGCAGGGGGATTGGATTGCGGTCGATGACTGCCGGGGGGAGGTACTGTCGCTGAATTGGCGAGCGACGGTGATTCGGACGATCGATCGCGAGGTGATTTCGATTCCCAATAGTTCGATTGGCCGCTCCAAGTTGGTGAATTTTAGTCGCGAGAAAGCGTTTGCCCAGCAGGTAGATTTTGGCCTCAGCTACAAGACGCCCCCCAGCCAGATTATTCAGGTACTGCAGCAGGCGGCTCAATCGGTCGATGGTGTGTTGAAACAGCCTGCGGTGTCGGTGATCGTGAAGGACTACGCCGACTACTTCATTAATTACCAGGTGCTGTATTGGAGTCGATTGCCGGGGGAGCAGCGGCGGATTCAGAGTCAGATTCGTCAGCGGGTGTGGTATTCCCTAGAGCGAGCCGGAATTACGGTGCCGTTTCCGATTCGGGATACGATTGTGCGCCGTCACCCCACGAACGGACGCTCGCAACTACCTGCCGGTGCGTTGGCCAAGCTGCAGGCGGTGGACTTCTTGCAGATGTGTTCTCCAGAGCAGCAGACGGAGTTTCTCACTTCCGGTCAGCTCTTGCGTTACACGGTGGGTGAGATGGTGTGCCGGGCGGGGGACGCTGGCGATCGCTTTTACATCATTCTCAGCGGTCAAGTTCATGTGTTGTTGAAGCCGGGGCGACCAGTGCTGGCACGTCTCAAAGCAGAAGATTATTTTGGTGAAATTGCGGTGCTGACGGGGCAGGTGCGAACGGCGACGGTGATGGCAGTAGAGGATACGGAGCTGTTGGCGTTTGAGCGTGGGGCGTTTCAGAAGTTGCTGGATGCAAACCCGGAGATGGCGGAGCGGATTGCCCAAGTGATTGCGGAGCGATCGCGGACCACATCAACGTCGACATCCGATAGCGAGCGGCAGCGTCAGTTGGAGGAAACGGCCAGTTTATTCGAGCTAGTGCGATCGGGGATCGTTAAGATTTTTGGTCGCTAGCAAGAACTGGTTTGGCTACTGTCAAGATTAAATCGCTCGTTCGTTGGTGAGTTCATGGTCTGTCTGTCTGCGGATGAATTGAGATTGATGCCCTTATTTGAGGGATTTTCTCCCGACGTGCTCGACAATCTGGGCAGGCAGATGACGGTGCGTCAGCATCCCCAGAATCAGACGATTATTTTGCAGGATGACTGGGGCAGCAGTGTTTATTTTGTGGTGGAAGGGTGGGTGAAAATTCGCACCTACAACATTGATGGCAAAGAGGTGACGCTGAATATTCTTGGGCCGGGGGAAGTGGTGGGGGAGATGGCGGCGTTGGATGAATCTCCGCGCTCGACGGATGTGATTTCGTTGACGGAGGCGAAGGTGGCGCTATTACCGGCGAAGAAGTTTGTGGATTTTTTGGAGGCGGATTCGGCCTGTGGAGTGCGGTTGGCTCAGTTGATTTCGCGGCGGTTGCGTCAGATTAACCGGCGACTGCAGTTGCGGGAGTCGGGCAGCAATGCACGGGTGGTGGATATTTTGTTGTTTCTGGCAGAGTTTCGCGGTCGCGTGAGTCGGGCGGGGGTAGAAATTCCGAATTTGCCCCACAGAGAGTTGGGTAGTTTGAGTGGATTGGCACGGGAAACGGTGACGCGAATTTTAGGGAAACTGGAGACTAAGGGGTTGATTATGCGCGATCGTGATCGGGATATTATCTGCATTCCAAGTATGGACGATTTAGAAGACTTGTTGATTTGATTTCAGTGCTGATTAGTGAGCAATGACAAATATCAATTTGCCTAGAGATTATAAAGACTACCTAGCTAGAGAGAGTCCAACTCATGGCTTCACAGATCTTGAATTTGTTGGATATTTCATATTGTGGCTATTAGATGAAATAGACGATTTGAATCGGCAATATAAATTGAATAACTATGCGCCTGGATTTCTAGCCTTTGGCAGTGACGGTGGTGGCGAGCTGCTGGTATTTGATATGAATGGCGCCATATTTGCTATGCCAGCGATTGGAATGAGTTCAGATGTTGCAATTGAAATTGCTGAGTCATGGTCTTACTTTTATTCTCATATAGCGGTTGATAGCGCTGGGAATTGGATGTTAGATGCTCCAGTTTATCCATGAGAAATCATGTTTTGTGATTTTAATCTCAGATTTTTTACTTATTTAGAATGACTTGAAGACCAGTGCAGCTAATGGATTAGTCAGAACTCATAGATTCAGGATTTCTCTCACCACTTGAAGCTTTTTTCGAAATGTCAGTTTCTGGCCACTATGACTAATCTCATTTCATCGCTACGCGATCGCCTCTCCCGCACCCCCACTCGTTTAGCCTCCAAACGCAACCGTCGCCAATCTTTAACGATTGGAGGTATTAATCTGGCGATCTTACTGCTGTGGTTAGCCAACCTCCCGTCTACAGAAGATCTACTTGGCCTGAAACCAACTTGGCTATGGGCAGCAGTTCAATCTAGTCGACATAGCCTCACTCTGTCTCGCTACGAGATGGGACTAATGTCGTTGTTTACCCGACTGCGGGGGCAGACTATGCCACTGCAGAACGTTGTACTGCTGGAAATTGATGATGAGGCGCTGAACATTTCGGATCTACTGTTTCCTGAAGAGCTTGAGGAAACACCTATCCTAAAAGCCATGGGCAGCTGGCCGTGGCCTCGTCGAGTTCATGCTCGTGCTGTGGAACTCTTGATGGAAGCAGGAGCTGAAGCCGTTGTGTTCGATATCGTGTTCAGCCAGACTAGCTCATACGGACCGCGCGACGATCGAGCTTTTGCAGACGTGCTAGAGAGGTATGGAGATCGCGTAGCCCTAGCTAGCCTGTATCCCAGTAATTACGTTCGTGGAGGCCAAGTTGATCGCGCTTCTCGCCCAATCCGACCGTTCTTGGAATCTGGTGCTCGTGAAGGATATGCCAACATCGTTCCCGATGAGACTAACGACGTGGTCTATCGCCTGTCGTCAGACTTCCGACCACCTGACATCAATCTCCTTGCGACAGAATCAGTCTTAGCATTGCCTGAGGCTGCTCTGGTTGCGGCTGGTCAGCCGTTGCCTACCAGACAAGGAAATTGGGTGTATTACTACGGTCCACCAGGCACCATCCCGCACCTTTCTTATTCGGAGTTGATGGTGCCAGCCCTGCGTGAGGCCAATCTTAATGAGAATACCTTCCGGAACAAAATTGTCTTGATTGGGGCTACTGCACCCACCCTGCAAGACTTTCACGCCACTCCCTGGGGGCGTATGCCTGGCCCGGAGATTGTGCTGACGAATGTACTCAACTTGCAATTGAGCCAGTGGTTACAGACTATTCCTCGATTTGCCCAAATGCTCACCATCCTTGGCATTGGTTTGGGGGGAGGCTGGCTGGTGACCCGACCCACTAATACGAAGTACGTTGTGCTGGCTACCTTGGCTATGACAACCGCTTGGTTAGGGGTATCCTACAGCCTGTTTCTTTCGGGGTGGGCTGTCACTGTCACTGTATGGGCTGGAGCCGCGCTGTTTTTATCCGGGATGGCGGATGCGGTCAATATCGCGATCGCCGATCGCCTCGGCCGCCTGCGCATGCAAACCACCCTCGAACGCTATGTCTCCGCTCCGGTCGCTGCCGAAATCATTTCCCACCAGCAAGAGGGCCTGCAAGATCTGTTTCGCGGCAAAAGCCTGCAAGTGTCCCTACTGTTCTCAGATATCCGGGGCTTCACCACCATTTCCAGCCAGCTCCCCCCCGAAGAACTCGTCCCACAACTGAATCGCTACTTGGGCACGATGGTAGAGGCGATTACCCAACACCAAGGATGCGTCGACAAATTTATTGGGGATGCGGTGATGGCTGAATTTGGCTCTCCTGTCAGCTCTGGCCACAAGCAAGATGCTATGAACGCCATTCAGGCTGCGCTAGCGATGCGAGCGGCATTAGCAGTCTTGCGAGAAGAATGGCTCGCAGATGACAAACCTCTTATGTTTAACGGCATCGGGATTAACTTTGGAAATGTCGTTGTTGGTAACATCGGCTCGCCTCAGCGATTGGAATATACGGCAATCGGCGATGCGGTGAATGTAGCCAGTCGCGTAGAGTCGCTGACCAAGGACTATAAGACCGACCTGATTGTGACGCAATCGGTATACGACTTAGTTGCCGACGATATCGACGTGAATCCCCTGGGGGCTCGACAATTGAGAGGGCGCAGCGCCGAAACGGAACTGTACGAAGTGATTGGATTGAAAGGCGGCGATCGCACCCTATTTGACCGCGTTAAAGCCGATTACGCTGCCCATGTTGCTCGTCAATCAGCTCGCAAATCGAGTGACGAGTTGACGAATAGTGAGCCTGCTAGTGATAAATCTGTGAGTGGCGAGTCTGTCGACCGCGACCCCATCTCTCGGGAACAGCCGTCAGTACCGAATGCGGGGATCGATGTAGGCGTTGATAATATCCAGTAACAGGCTGATGGTGACCACAATCGCCGCAAAGAACACCACCAGCCCCTGCACGACGAAATAATCGCGATCGCCAATTGCCAACATGAGCCGTCTGGCCAACCCCGGCCACGAAAACGTCACTTCCGTCAGCAGCGCTCCCCCCATGAGGGACGCCAGAGCCAAACCAATCACGGTCAGAATCGGCACCAATGCATTCCGTCCGGCATGCAGCATCGTTACCCGCCACTCTGCCAACCCTTTCGCCCGCGCCGCCGCCACAAATGGCAATGTCAGCACCTCAAGCATGTGTACCCGAATCATGCGGGCAAACACCCCGGCTAACACCAGGCCCAAGGTGAATGCAGGCATGGCCAAATGGTGCAGAGCCGCCCAGAACGTCGGCCAGTCTCCGGCGATCGCCGCATCGATGGTGTACAGCCCCGTCAGTTGATTGGGGGGCCTGAGAGCAGGCGGCAGGCGATTGCCGATGGGAAACCACCCCAACACCACTCCGAAGATCAGTTGTAAGAGCATCCCAATCCAGAACACCGGAATGGCATAAGTCAAAATACCGGTGGTTCGAGTGGCCGTGTCGATCGGACTATTGGGATGGGTGGCCGCTAGCAGACCGAATGGAATGGCGAGGATTAAGGCAACCACTAAACCGGCGATCGCTAACTCTAGAGTAGCCGGGAAGAAATCCCCAATAATGCTCCAGACGGGCTTACCGGTGGTAGCTAGGGACGTGCCCAGATCGAAATGCAGCAGTTGACCCATGTAGCGTAGGTACTGCTCGAGATAGGTGCCCGTTAGCCCCATCGTCTGCCGCATTTGCTCGCGCGCGGCTTCAGAGGCTCTGGGCCCTAGCGTCGCGCTGACGGGATCGCCTGTAATTCTGAGCAGGACGAAGAGAAATGTCGAGACTGCCCACAGCGTGACTGGCAACAACAGTAGTCGAGTGATGACAAACGATCGCAGCGAACTGGTTTGGCGACTCACAATTAAACTCAAATCCGTTGATAAGTAGGCCGTTCTAGTCAATATTGCAAGAGCAAACGTCTCTGCAACACTTCTAGAAACTTCGTTTTACGTTGAATTCAACTGAACCACTTAGCTAGAGTAGCGAATCGACGAATACGGTCACAGGTAAGGATTCTGTCGTTCGCTGCCCCAGTTGTACCTTCCCTCGCCGCAAACAGCTAGCGATAGCGGCGGGCAAACCATTACAGTGACTGTCCCTACTTCATCAACTTCGCCTGTTCTTTGCGCTTGCTGCGTTTGAGCAGTTTTTGCCACACTTGCTGCCACCACAACTGCTGCAATCGCCAGAAGGTGAGCTGGGGGAGGGAATTGGGATGGCGATCGCGATGATCGAAGAACTGGTTGATGTCTAGCAAGACTTGCTGTAGCTTGCGGGCAACGGCGGCATCGCGATAGGGGTCGAAAAAGCGGCCATCGACCGACGGTCTTTGCTGACCTGAAACCGCAGCTTGGATGCGCTGGATGTCATAGTCCAGAGAGTAGACCGCTATTTTTTGGCAATTGAAACCGGGATCGAGATAATCAGCCAGGGCATCGTTGACGCTGGAAAACACCTGGCAACCGCAGGCCATCGCTTCCATCGGCGGTAATCCAAATCCTTCCGTGACCCCATTTACCGCCCAATAATCGGCAGAATCGTACAGATACACTTTCGATCGATTGAATAACCCCGCCAGGTCTTCGACGTAGCGATCGATCAGGTGAACGCGACACACCCGCTGTAAGGCTGGTACCAAGCGATCGAGTACGTAGCTAGACATCTTCCGGCTTTGCACCAACACGTCAATATCGCGGTGTTGGTGGCGATCGCGAAACTCCTCGCCAATCGAATTCGGGACGTAAAACAACGGGGAATTAGGAGCTTTGCGACCCCAATAGCCCAGAGTGTTGCGACTGACGGCAACAATGGGGACGCGTACGGGAAGCTGAAATGGATAACCGCAACTGTGTGCGTGGTAGACCACATTATCGTGGCGCAGGCGATGGGCGAGCTTTTTGACGTCAAAGCCCCAGCTCATGACGAAAATGGCAGAGGGATCGTGTCGGTTATGGAGCGTGTCAAGAAAGGGGCGATCGGGCTCGTATTGACGGTAAGTAACAATCTCGACGTCACAAAATTGCCGCGCCAGCTCAATAAATTTCAGTTCTGCCCATAACCCTCCACCGCCAAACGGGGGAGTTGTTCCCGGTAGTAGGCAGTAGAGCTTTCTCACAATAGTTCAAGTAGGCTGCGACACCGCTGATGAGTGTAGTCGATCTTGGGACTATCGGGCTTTTTCTGGAGCGTTCGGCAATTTTCTTTCTTGGCTAATCAACGCTCCGAACTGTCTCTGCCTCATAGATCGCTACTGTACGGACGATGGCTTAAACACTGGCGAAAATAACTGCTCAAGACCAGCATCAAGAATCCGAGGGACAGCACTAACTCTGCCGTCTCTCCGTAAATGCTCATAGTGTAGTGGGCGGGCTCAATGTATCTCGTACAGGTGTACACCGCGCTGACCACGAGAAAGTAAGAGGACAAAAACCAGCTCGGCACAAACAGGGCATATCCCCCTCTGAGCAGGCCGTGCTTGCTGCGAGAGAGCGATCGCAGCATAAACCAACTAAATGCCCCTAGTAGTCCGACGACAATCAATGCCGGATCGATCAGTTCGTTGACCCACAGCAAGTTGTGCAGTGTGATCTCGGCTTGAGAATTGTTCGTCTCGAAAAATTCCGGAGACTGCACCCCAAGTAGGCGCTGCCCCCAGCTAATCTCCTCAAATGCCACAAACCCCAGTAGGAGAGCGAACATCCCGTAGGCCCCTCCCAGGATCGTGTTTCCCCGAGCCCACAGGTGTTTGGTTACCGGTATCGCAAACACAGCCGCCAGCAAGAACGCCACGCTTGTTCCGTATTCAATCACGCCACCTTCTTCACTGATGGCTCGGAAGGTCTCGCGGCCCACTAAGTACCGCAACCCCACAATCAGTCCAATCAGAATCAGGGGGGTACACCACACCATCCACTTATCGGAGCCTGAATGCCTCAGTACAATGCGCTTGATGCTGTGCTTCAGGTCAGCAATCCATCCGATCCAAGCAAGAGCAATACCTGCGACTAACCCCAACCACAGAGACAGACTCTGGCCATCCAGAATCAGTTGCACCACTTGGGTAATGGCTAGAATGACTCCAGCCAGCACGAAGACCCCTTTGGCTAGCCGAGTGAAAAACACGATTCGGCGATCGCAAATATCCATGTCTCCCGATGGAGTCTGTTGGGCAACTATCGGGAGATGTTTGGTCATTGAACTAGTTGCCGCAGTAGGAACAGAAAACTAATTCCTCGATCTAAGGCCAGTGGACAGGTTAAGTCAAGGTTAGGCTGATTTAATCCCTTTTTAATGTTGATGTGCTGTTGTGGGATCGCTAATTAACGGGGTCTGTTTGCCCGGCTTCCGTCGTTTTTTGGCAAGCCGCTATTGATGCAATCAGCTAAGCCAATGTCTCGACCTCGCTCGCTTCGCTAGCTTCAGGGTCTCCATTCTCCAACCCTATAGAGGTTGGCTATGTCCCCGCGATTGAGCGTTGCTGGATTGTTTGGAGAGACAACTGTTGGATGTTTTCAGGCAAACTGAGTACGTCAGTCTGCGCTCGCTGTCAGTCTGTCGTTCAACCAGTCCCCGTTCGAAGACCGTTTGCATGTCTCACTCCGTCCCTTTTGTTAGCCAAACTCAGGCCGTTACGTACCAAAAAGTGGCCGATTATCTCACCACGTCACGCCTGTTCAAGGACTCGATGCGGGCGATCGCAGATCGCCCTAAGTTCGACTTACTATACGAGTCCACCATGCTGGAAGTGGAAGTCTTTCCCTGGGAAATTCACCCGTGGGATGACTCCGACATGGCGATCGTGCGGGCGACTAGTTGCGTCACCATCGGGACTGCGATGGATACCGAGTTAATGCACTATCTCCTCTCTGAAAACCGCCGCATGCAGTTTGGTGCGTTTCAACTGGATGACAGCAGCAATGTGGTGTTTGCAGAAAGCGTTCTGGGAGGCGACAGTCTGGATCTACTGGAGTTACAGACTTGTATTCTCTGCGTAGCGGCGATCGCAGATACCTACGACGACATTATTTCCGAACGGTTCGGGGGCTTGCGCGCGATCGATCGCCCGTCAGTACCTATCTAATTGCTTACCGATGAATTGGGTGATTGAGCTGCCCCATGACTCGTCTTGAAGCCAACTATTGCCAGCGATCGCTCGGCTGAATCTCAGGATGTGAATGGGTTGCTAGTGCGCTGTCTAGCTTCAGAACAGGGATTATCGGCAATCCGCTTTAAGGTCTGGAGTCTGTAGACAGCTCAAAGCCTTCATTGAACCTGAGTTCGGTGGCCCTCATCCCCAACCCTTCTCCCACAGTGGGAGAAGGAAGTAAGAGGCATTAAACCCTGATACTGTCGTTGTGCTGTGGGGCAACTATCCCACTCAAATAGTCCTATCGAACTGACGTTCATTGACAAGGTGAGACGATTAGAAAACTCTCCGTAGCGGATTGCCGATCGCTATAGCACTCAGCCAAAGGCGTACAGCAGAGCCTTTGCGGAAAGGTGTCATCCCAAACAGTAAGCATGATAAGAGACTAGGACGCAGCAGCGGCTTCCTGTTTGGTGATGATGGCAATTTGTGCAATATCCTTCTCTGGTTGCGTCAGTTCCACATCCACATCGCGGCCAAAGAAGGTTTTCATTTTCTTCTCGTAGCTTTTCTCCCACCGCTCGAAGGGTAAGCGAGCCGTGTTAAACCGCAGTACAAGCGTGTAACGGCCATCGCGCAGCTCTTCCCCGTAGCCTTCAATGCGAGGTAATTCTGCATCGGTCCGCCCTTTAAGATTCAGCGCTTCCAAGGCGGTGTCGAGGTGGGCGTCGGCACCGTAGTTGTACTTGGTGATATCGCCAATAATCTGCTGCTGAATTTCTGTCGATTGCTCGTCACGAGCTTTCTCCAGCTCTGAAGTGACGTTGTACATGGCCGGAACTGGTTTCAGTTCTACTGCTTTCATCACCAGTCCCCCCAAAATTAATGGAATGCCTCCGGTGTAGCCAATCAAGTTAATGGTTGGGTTGCTGGACTCGATCAATCCCCAAATGAACACGAGAACGCCAGCGATGAGGGGGAGCGTGCTGAGGGTAACGGGTAGACGGGACAGCATAGT
The DNA here is from genome assembly GCA_039817825.1 of Cyanobacteria bacterium J06642_12. Taxonomy (GTDB): domain Bacteria; phylum Cyanobacteriota; class Cyanobacteriia; order Thermostichales; family PCC-7336; genus PCC-7336. The sequence goes on from JBCBVA010000044.1 coordinate 21,038, forward strand.
AAGGATGGCAACCTAACGAATGGCAGAGTAGCTGGGACCGACTCGGGTGTATTCGAGCCCTCAGCAGTGCAAAACTCAATGACTTCTCAATCGTAAAGGATTGTTAAAGGTCAGCCAAGCTACTGGCCCCAGATGGAGGGCATAAAAAAACGCGGCAGTTGGTGGACTACCGCGATTAATGTCGGAATCAACTTACTGGTCTGGGTCTCTAACAGATGACTCGCAGACACGATTGGTTGAATGATTAAAACTCTCTAGAGCCACTGGCGAGAGGCCGTTTTCTCGGATGCCGCCTGAGCCTCTGTCAGCATTTCCAGGCGACTGTTGTCCACCGCTGCAGAATTGATGCCAGGAACCAAGTTCCGGGACTGTAGTGCCATGTGCAGTTGCATATCGGCAACGTAGTCAAGAAGGGTACCTTGTTCGCCAGACATATCGGCCGGGGTAGAAAAGCTGGATGAAGACGCTAGCAACGTTAGGCTCCTGACTTCCGATCTGAACGGTATGCAATGCAACTAAAGCTACCATGTGGCCCTAGAAATTCTCGAATCCCGCTCAAAGATCGCAACATTCCTTTAATATCGGCCGATCTTCGTTACAAATCCTGTCCTCCATTTGCAATGGTTTGTAGTGCGATCGCTCCCTTGTGAAGCGATCTGCCCCCGCCATCCAGTAAGCTGAGTCGCTCGCTCGGGTAGGGCGATCTGCAATCCGCTACGGAGAGTTCCCTAAGCCTTTGTCCTTGCAAATCAATGCTTTTATCCGTCTTTACCTGGGTGAAGTATTGCAACGGTAAGTTCAAGTTCGGTGTCGTTAATAGGCCATTCAAGTGCGGACACAAATCTGAATGCTAGGTTGGGGTGCCTCTGATTCTGTCCACCTCCACTATCAACCTCAGGAATGTCAACATCAGTTGCCCCAGCCATTTTGGCAGACTTGCCCTACCTTCCTTTTATTAATACTGACGGGTTGCTCCCCCACGAGTTGTCAGGGACGGTGGGTGCTTATGCGATTTTTGATGGCGATCGCCAATTGCAGTATGTGGGCTACTCCCGCGACGTGCTGAACAGTTTGCGGCTGCACCTCGTGCGTAAACCGGCGTTCTGTCACTGGGTCAAGGTGCAGGCGATTAACCGCCCCAGTCGAACTGTATTAGAGGATATCTGCGAGGCATGGACAGGCGCGAATGGGTCGATTCCTCCTGGTAATGAGCCTTCATCTGATTGGGATTCACCCGTTGATGTCACGCGCCAGATGACCGATGCCGAGCACAAGGAGCTGGCGTCTCCCGAACTAGACGATCGATCGCGAACCAAAGCCCTCAAGCAAGTGGCTCGTCGAGTGGAAAGCGAAATTCTGGCTTTGCTGGCAGAACGCAACGTGCAAGAGCCGCTGCGATTTCATCCCAAGCTGAAGGAGAAAGGCCTGTTGGACTTGAAAGGCTGAGTCAAACAACAGCAGCTCCCCACACGGAGTAGGGAGCTGTTTGATGGTTGTGGCAAGAATGCTTTAGCGAATCAACCTAACCAATCAGGTCTTTTAGACCCAGCTGTGCCGTGGGGCCAAAAATACCTAGGGCGAGAACCACGCTCAAAATTAAGAATACGGCGAGTACTGTCCAGGTGATGCGGTTCAAGCTTTGCTCTGCACTTTTGGTGCTGGAGAATAACTGAGCTTGGCCGCCGATCGCCGCGATTCCGTCACCTTTAGGACTGTGGAGCAGCACCAAGATAATCATCAGAATAGCGGACACAGTCCACAAAAATTCGAGAAAGGCAACCATAGGAACCACCAAGACAATAGTTTGCTATCGATCGATGCTAGCTATCGGGTAGTGCTAGCTGTTAATCCGAGGATTGGAAGGACAGATTGCTACTCCACTGGAGTGGGGGCATTTTCACTAGGGGCTTCAGAGCTGGCAGGTGGCTCTGTAGGGGTAGCGGCTTTCTCGCGATCGCGCTTGGCAGCTTCGGCAAGATCTTTCATGACCGCCAGAGCTTGTTCCAGCTTTTCGATGTTGGAGTTGTATAGAGCCAGATCTTTATCCACTCGCTCTTTGGGGAACTTGAGGGTTTCGGTAATGTCTCCGAATAACTTGGTTTTGCGCTCTTTATCGGCGTTTTCAGGAGCTACCATTGTGAATGCAATGTACAGCCCCAGCAAGAATGTACGGCTGTAGTGAAACTCCGGGTTGTTGCGAATTTTGTCCAGGATGCCTTTGATGCCACCGATATCCGCAGTCGTGGCGTTTAACTGCAGGACTTCTAGGGCGCGATCGCGATCGGCGCTGGCTAGAATCTCTGTGAGTTTATCGGCATCCTGCCGAATCACCTCGGACTTAAATTGAAGCGACTGGCACACAGCATCAAAAATGGGTTGCGCTTGATCCGCAGGTGCGTACCCCTGCATAAATTGCTCGTAGACCTTCACCATCCCCATGGCAAAGAAAGGGTCGTACGTGAACTTGCTGTTCACCGTCACTAGGTGCAGTTCAGTTAAAAACTCTTCGACAAACCGACGGTAGACCGAGTTAATCGGGCGCTGGTAAGTCTGCTGGAAGGCAGCTTTGGTTGAGGAAACAGTTCGGACGGTGTTCACAGGGGTTCTTTCAATCTGGGCATTGGACTATCGTTATTCTCGCTTGCCAATGGTTTCACATCAAGTTAGCCGGCCAATTTGGCGATCGCCAGCCACTGTCGGAATGGGTTTCTACGCTGTTTCTTGCTGCAGAGTTGCGCGTTTGGACTGTTTTACAGTATTTGATACTTCCAGTGTTTTCTGCTGCTTAGGACTCGACCAGGATCTCTCGCAATGCAGGTTCTAATTGCGGATAGGTGAACTTGTACCCCTGTTCCAATGTTCGCTTCGGCAAAACTCTTTGGCCGGTGAGCACCACTTGGGCCGCTTCCCCCAGAACGATTTCAAGAGCAATAGGGGGGACAGGCAGCCACGAGGGACGAGCGAGAACTTGACCTAAGGTGTCGCTGAATTCCGACATTTTGACGGGGTTGGGAGCTGTGCCGTTCAGGACTCCTGACACGCTGTTGGTGGTCAGAGCATACATAATCAAGCCTGCTAAGTCATCGCGATGAATCCACGACAACCACTGCTTGCCTGAGCCGATTGGCCCGCCCACAAACATCTGAAATGGCCCCAGCATCTTGCCCAGTGCTCCGCCATCGGGGCCGAGAACGATGCCGATGCGTACCTGAACCAGCCGAACGCCCAGATTCTCAAGCGGTTTAGCGGCAGCTTCCCACTCCTTGCAAACGCGAGCCAAAAAATCGCCAGCAGGTGCAGCAGACTCGTCTAACTCTTCATCCTGATGGGGGCCGTAATACCCCACTGCCGATGCGCTCACCACAACAGAGGGCTTGGTCTCTAGTTCCGCGATCGCCTTCACCATCGTGGATGTGGTGCGGGTGCGGCTGCGCAAAATTTCGTCTTTTTGGCGATCGTTCCACCGGCTTTCTGTCAGTGGTTCACCGACTAAATTCACGACACCATCGCAATCGGCAAGAGCAGTTTGCCAGCTCTCTACACTAACGGGATCGTATCCCACCAGCTCTAGATGCTCAGTTGAACCGATCGAGGCTGTTGCAGGGTTGCGAGTCAGAACTGCCACGGTATGTCCGGCCTGGACCAGCAGCTCCGCTAGCCGCTGCCCTACAAACCCCGTTCCTCCTGCGATCGCAATCTTCATAAATTCTGAAGCCAGACATGACGTTCACAGCCTACCCTATGGCGATCGCTCTCAGAATTCCAAGTTCTTTGGATTGCAGAATCGATCGCAATCCGTTCTCCGGTCTGGAGTGCGACAACAGCTCACAGCCTTGATGGTTCAGGACACATGGCTAGAGAACTCTCCCTAGCTGATTGCCAAATAATCTAGACGCATCAGCTCGCGCACATCTGAGATCTTGAGGATCCTGGTCCGGCCAATCTAATGTGTTGGGTAACTCTAACTGGCGACCTGCAGCACGTCCCACAATACCCAGCCACCGATGCCGATAAACCCAATACCTGCCGCGAGCTTAATGGTGCGTGGAGAGACGCGATCGGCGACCCAACGGCCAGCCCACACTCCAATCAAACTGGTGAGCACCAGAGCAGAGGCGGCCCCTGCAAATGTAATCACCGGGTGATGGGACTGAGCACTGAGCAGAACCGTGGCCAGTTGAGTTTTGTCCCCCATTTCCGCCAAAAAAATTGACCCGAAAGCAACCAGTCCGACTTTGGTTTGATTCGAGATGGCTGGTTCGTTCGTGTCTTGAGTGTCCCGAGGGCTGTTGTCTAAGTCGGACATTGTTTCAGAATTGGTCATACCTGTATTGCTCTCAAGTCGATCCGCATTCGCGTCTACCGGATTAGCCATCTTCCCCCTCCATGCAGTGTTCGCTAGATGGGTCATCCTCATCTGCACCCGTCAGTTCTGCCCACAACACGTAGATACCCAGCAGGATGAAGCTGACTCCTGCTACCCCTTGCAACAGCTCGGGTGGTACCAACGTTGATAGCCATCCTCCCAGCGTCACACTGACCAAGCTGGCGGCGACTAGCGCTGAAGCGGAGCCGAAAAAAATGCTCCAGGGGGATTTCCCTTGTGCACTCATTAACATGGTTGCCAACTGAGTTTTGTCCCCCATCTCCGCCACAAATACAGTGCTGAAGGCAATGAGCAACCATTGCAAGATGGAGTTCTCGTCTCCAGAGGCATCGGCTGGCTGGTTCTGGAGCTGGGCGATCGCCGTGTGGACACAATTCAGGCTGGCGTCGACCAGTTGCTGGACGGCAGGTTGCCAGAGGGTTAGACCGGCAATCGTGAGGGCGGCGATCGCCAGTCCTAGAACGCTCAGGGTAACCGTACGATTGGGGTTGGGTGAAGTCACGGCGCGGGCTCTATAATGGGCGAGTCAGTGAGATGCTGAGGCGACTGGCTCGGTGAACACTCTGTAGTTACGACCCAATGGGTCGCCAGAATTCTTACAGAATAGTAACTGGATTCCCGACACTTCACTTGCAGCTATGACAGTATCCTCAACTCCCGATTCCTCTCCAACTAGCTCTGATTCTTCCAATACACCAGACGAACGCGAGCCGAAATATGGAGAGCGGGCGATCGCTGACCATCAATTCGTCACGTTTCCCAATCCCCGGGTCGGTCGAGATTATAAGGTTCAGATTGTATTGCCAGAATTTACCTGTAAATGTCCCTTCTCTGGCTATCCCGATTTTGCAACCTTCACGCTGACCTACACTCCCGGCCCGTTGGTGGTGGAGCTGAAGTCAATCAAGCTCTACATCAATAGCTATCGAGACGAATACATTCCCCATGAGGAAGTCACGAACAAGATTTTGGATGATATTGTGGCTGCCATTCAACCGGTGTGGGCGCATATCAAGGGTGACTTTAATCCGCGTGGCAATGTTCACACCTGTGTCGAAGTAACCTATACCCAACCTGAATCTTGAATCTCGGTTGCTGTATAGGCGATGGTTGTCCCGGCGATGGCTGCCCTGCTGTTGTTTCCTACCCTGCAGGCTATAGAGAGAAATCAGCGTTCCATGAAACGTTAGATTTTAAATAGATAATTTCAAATTCGAGAACTAATCTTATGCACAGCCAGATTGG
>JBCBVA010000045.1:0-26392 GCA_039817825.1 Cyanobacteria bacterium J06642_12
CAAGATCGCCACCACGTCTGGACATAGCCAGTGGATTAGTTCCATCAAATCGCGCACACTGGTTCACGCTCAGCGGGCCATTAGCGATGCTGTTGTGGTTGGCGGAAATACGGTTCGTCTGGACGATCCGCAACTGACCTGTCGGTTAGCAGACGGCCGCAATCCGCTACGCGTCGTGCTCAGTCGCAGGCTCGACCTACCGACAACGTTACAGCTGTGGAATACCCAGGATGCGCCCACGCTGGTCATGACCGAACCAGCCAGCGGTAGCAAACAGCAAGAGCGATCGCACCTCTTAGACTTCTTGACCGCCAAAGGCGTGGAAGTGCTGACAATGCCAAAACTCACCCCCTTTACAGCATCCCAAGCCCTGTACAAGCGAGGGCTAATTACCGTGCTGTGGGAATGTGGTGCCACAGTCGCTGCTGCCGCTTTACGAGACGGGGTTATTCAGAAAGTCATGGCATTCGTGGCCCCCAAACTAGTAGGCGGTACAACAGCACCCGGCCCCATTGCAGGGCCGGGTGTCATCGAGATGAGTTCCGCTCTTCAGTTAGAGAGGGTGCGAGAGCGGAAGGTCGGATGCGATCGTCTGATTGAGGGCTACATTACCCAGCCATACCTCGTACATGAGTAAACGCTGAACTAGTTAGCCATCAAGCTAGTTAGTCACTCAACTAAGCAGTGACGAGCTCTTTCTCGGATGCAGGACGCTTGCTATTGCGAATGCCCTCAATCGCGGTTGCATAGTCATCAGCCTTAAAGACCGCAGAACCAGCCACGATTGCATTTGCACCCGCTTCCAGAACTTGCCAAGTGTTGTGGGCTTTCAGACCACCGTCGACTTCAATCCAAGGATCGAGGCCGCGCTCGTCACACATGGTGCGCAATTTGCGAATCTTGGGGACTACATCGGGGATGAAGCTTTGACCGCCGAAGCCGGGGTTAACGCTCATGATCAAGATCAGGTCGCACAACGGCAGAACGTAATCGATCAGCTCTAGAGGGGTGCCGGGGTTGAGAACGACTCCAGCTTGCTTGCCCAGCTCGCGAATTTGACCGAGAGTGCGGTGCAGGTGGGGGCTAGCATTGTGCTCGGCATGAACAGAGATAATATCGGCCCCGGCCTTGGCAAACCCTTCTACATACTTTTCAGGCTCGACAATCATCAAGTGAACGTCGAGGGGCTTTTTAGTGTAAGGACGAATGGCATCTACAATCAACGGGCCAATCGTGATGTTAGGCACAAACCGACCGTCCATGACATCGACGTGAATCCAGTCGGCACCTGCTTTATCGACAGCCTGGATTTCTTCACCCAAGCGACTAAAATCAGCAGACAAAATGGAAGGAGAGATGACGGTAGGCTTGGCCATGGCAATGTCTCTAGCGCTCTGGTTTACCGCCTTCACTTTAATCGATTTTGCCGAAAATCTATAGGAAACGTGAAAATGACTACAGTGCTCGGGTCGGTAAGAAGGTAGATGGTGGGTCCAGAAATGAAGGCAAGTCGAAATACACAGGCAGACCGAGAAACAAAGCAGGGCTGGGATGCCAAGCGTTTAGTCAGTACGCTGCTATTTTTCGGGGCCATCCCCATTCTGAGTAACTGTAGTTGGTTTGCACGTATGACCGGACAAACAGGCACGATCGCCTACGGAGCCAATATCAGCTCCCCCATCACGCTTGCCATTGGAGACAGTGGAACGCGCACCCAACAGTGGCTAGACAAACTGGTGCAACGGGGCGATCGCGTTCGCCTATTAAATGTTGGTCCTCCTGTCACGGCCACCGAAGTTTTTTCTGGCGTATCCCGGCAAATTCCTATCGATCGAATTGCGCAAGGAGTTTCAAGCGTGATTGTTTGCAGCGATCGCGCCGAAGCGATCGACTATGCTCAGACTGCGATCGCCCAAGCCCATCTCGACCGCACACGTCCCCAGGAGACATCGGAGAATTCCACGGTCTTCGACTTCAGCCAACCACTGCCCAACCTGCCAGATATCTGGGGAGCTGTAGACGATGTGGTGATGGGTGGTGTGAGCTCCAGCAGTATCCGCATGGGAGAAGGCGTGGCAACTTTCTCTGGGACGGTCTCCACATCCAACTCCGGCGGGTTCGCGTCCGTCCGCACTCGAAACATCGACCCAGAGTTGAATCTATCCGGCTTTGGTGGCATTGTGCTGCGGGTGAGGGGAGATGGGCAGCGCTATAAGTTTCTGATGCGGGACGAACAACGTTGGGATGGAGTCGCCTATGGATTTTCGTTCGATACGATCGCGGATGAGTGGATCGACGTCCGCATTCCATTCACCGAACTTATTCCAGTCATGCGAGCCAAAACCGTTCCCAATGCTGGCCCCATCAATACCAGCCGCATTACGGCCCTGCAACTCATGCTCAGCAAGTTTGAGTACGACGGAGCCCTCAATCCCAACTTCCAGCCCGGAGACTTTCGACTAGATATCGAATCGATCTCTGCCTACCGAGCGTCGTCTGGCGCGGAGATCGCCGTTCCAGCTAGTCAGAGCGCACTCATCCAGTGGCTGGAAGAGCGCAACCTTGCCTTCACAACCCTCTAAGGCTCTGTCAAATCGAAGAAGCTTACAGCTGGCTACTCCGTCATCCAAGACATTCACCATCGACCCATTCCACTTGGGGAATGCGCTCCACATCAAACTGAGATAGTAGATCGGAGCCAAGATCTTGAATCAGTTGCTGGTTGTCTTGGCTGTGCTTCATCAATGACTGGACGTTAATACTGAGGTAGCTCGGGCTGTAATACTCCAAGCGAGACAGTCCCTCACCTAGCAAAATCAGCGAGCCCCGCCAGTTGTTATTGAGCAAGTGATAGTAGCCAACGCCAATCTGCAGTAGCCCTTGATAAAACATACGATTTGGTTCGATCGCCTCAACCCAAAGGGCTTCTAGCGTATCGTGACAGGCGTAAAATTCTCGATTGTTGAACTGAGTAACCGCGAGCTTGAGCTGTTCGGCATCTTGCGCAGAAATAGAATCCAAGGCTGGCTAGTCCGTGTACTTCAACTCAACTTCATCTAGGGTTCGGCTGGTTCCAGCAAATGCGTGGTCGGCAGGCAAAAACAGCATGCAATGGCACTCTTTACGCTCGCGCATCGGCACGCAAGGGCAATTCCAGTAGCCTCGCTTGACCTCGGCTTCTTTGTCTTCGTAAAACCGGCAAGGACAGAGCGGGCATCCTAGTTCTTCTTTGTGGACAGCTAGACCTTCAATTACAGCGGTGGTCACTGTAGGGTCGGAGCAAAAATAGGTATCCGTTCGCTTGGCGTAGGTTTCAGCGAACTTCTGCATGATGGTAAAGGTCTTCTGCTTCGCCTTGTTTTGTCCGCGTTCTGTCATGGATTCGGCCACACGTGGAGGGTCTCTAGCTGCTAACTATCCTTCGAGCATTGTGCAGACGACCTATGTTGAAAGAGCCGCTGCCTACCGAACGCGAAGTCTAGACAATCTATTACACGCCAAGCTATCACCGTTTTGGGGAATTGCTGTCGAGGTGTAATGGAACTTTCGATTCTCAATACTTCTGTATCGAGCCAGTGCTGATAGTCCCGCACATTAGTGTGATACCGAGTCGGAGACAGAGAGCCAAGTGCTTGCACCAACGCCAACTTCAGAATCGTTTAAAACTGATCACATTCCTGACAGTCAGCCTGGAAACACATACTTAGGAGTGGTCCCAATCAGGCTTAATGGATTTGCGGCTGTTGAGGTAGCGATCGATCGACATAGCGGCAACGCATCCATCACCAGCAGCCACAACCGCTTGCTTGAATGGAGTATTGCGAATGTCTCCAATTGCCCACACCCCATCCACAGAGGTGGACATCATCTCATCGACTCGAACACCGCCATCGGGATTGAATTCCACCTGATCGCCGACAAAATCCGTAATGGGCTTGGAACCGCTCTGGTAAACAAACACTCCGTCTACCGCCAGTGGCTCTTTCTCGCCTTCGCCTTTGCGCTTCACCTGTACGCCGGTCACACCCATATCGTCACCGTCAATGGACATTAAGCGAGTACGATTCCAATGTTTAACACTGGAATTCGCTAACAGATCTTGAGCGTGTTCGTCTTCTGGCAAAGGCTCTTTCACTGTAATCCAGTGAACGGTAGATGCAAATTTAGTCAGAACTTGGGCTTCTTCGACCGCTTCTTGATTAAGCCCGACAACAGCCACTTCGCGATCGCGATAGAACGCTCCATCGCAGGTCGCACAGTAACTGACCCCACGCCCTAAAAATTCAGCTTCTCCCTCAATCGAGGCAACCCGGCCCATCGCTCCAGTCGCCAATACCAGCGCACGACAGGTAAATGTTCCTTCGGGGGTATAGACCTTCTTGATATCGCCCTCAACCTCAATACCAAACACTTGCGCCCGTTGGTAAGTCGTACCGAATTCGATCGCCTGATCCCGCATGATAGTCAGCAGCTCAGCACCGCTCACTTCCCCAGGCACTCCAGGATAGTTAGCAATCTTGTGGGTAATCGCCAACGCGCCCACCGACGCATTCTTGTCCAGGATGGCTGTTTTTAGACTGGCTCGGGAGGTATATAAAGCGCAGGTGCAGCCAGCAGGGCCACCGCCAATAATGACAACATCAAACTCAAATGTATCCACAAGCCAATCTCCGGGGAGCGCGGAACCCTACTCAGGATACATCTGCATTGGGAAACCGTAGAAATTTTCTAGCTCTGCCAGAGAGCTTTTGCAGTCTAGCCTACCAATTTGCAGTGTTAAACTCGCTACAATTAGAAGCTTTTTGCAGCGCCATGCCTTTTCGACAGAGCTAATCGAGCAGACTACTGACCATCAAGATTGACGGCTCACCTGTTCCGCTCTCAATGCGGGAAAACAAAGCGGTCAGAAATAGCCAATCGCTCTGAAGCCACCAGCGAGGGGCCATCAACCACGCTACACTCGACAGTCCGCAACCATCACAGTCCCAAAACCAATTGCAATTGAGTCTTGCGCTGCGGCATCTCTGGCAAGGGTTCGGGAGAATCACAGATGCGATCGCAGTATCGTGCATACGAGCACCGATCACATTGTTGCCCGATCTGAGCGGGCCATTCTCTGTCCTGACGCAACCGCAGCGCTAAATCGGCAATCGTTGCCTCCACTCGATCGCGGTGCTCGGGCGTTACATCAAAACTCACCACCTTGGCCTGTCTGAGATAGATAAAGCTCAAGCGCTTCAAACTAGCGCCATAGTGTTGCTCTAGTGCCAAGTAATACAAACCGAGTTGCAAGTCTGTTTCTGCAGGCTCTCGCTGAACAATCTCGCGATTGGACTTGTAGTCAATCAACTCCAAGCCATCATCCAGCCAATCGAGGCGATCGTACCGACCGGTCAAGCTGAACTCTATATTCTCTACCTGCAACCGCCCTTGAATTCGACTTTCCACCCCTACCGGTCGGTGTAATGTGGATCGGGTCGCAATGAAGGTATCGAAATACCGCCGCAGAATTCGCTGTCCCTCCACCACCAGATTCTCCGGCAGGCGCTGCGATGCTTGCTGCCAGCACTCGACCAACCACTGCCATTCGGGTCTGGGGCGAGTGTAGTGCCAGTCACGATGGATCGTCGCCAGAGCAGCGTGCAGGGCGTGGCCCAGTGACTGGGAACCAAAGAAAGCCTGCGCGGGAACGCGGCGCTCGTATCGAAAGTAATATTCCTGCGGACAGCGGTGGTAAGACTGCAAGCGGGAAGCAGAAATGGGATAGGTGGTCACGGTTGAAACCAACTCCCAGGATTGGACACCAACCCAGTGTGCGCCAGACACATAGTATTCAGCAAACTACGAAACAGCTGCCGCCCAGGATCGTTTCTGAGTGCGACCACACCAAACAGTTGCCTCCAATCAAGTTTGAGACGAACGAGTGCAAATCCCGACCGCAGTGGTCTCCCTCAGTTGCTCCTACCAAAATTCCCAGGGTGGGGAACATCTTCATAGTTTTCAACACAACCCATATCGGTGGGTTCTCTCAAAACCCTCGTGCCAGTAAGTCAACGTTACCGTTCTGCCCCTGCAGGCGATCGATAAACTGGCGTGCTGTCCGCCCCGAAAATCCATTTTGCTGTTGGGCCCAGGTCAGCGACCACTGACGCAGCTCCTCTCGCGAGCGCTCGATCCCGCGCAACTCTGCCAAATGATAAACCGTCGCGAAATAATCGGCCTGAGAAAACGGTGGAAACGTCAGCGTTAGCCCAAATCGATCGCTCAACGACAGCTTCTCCTGCACGGTATCCCAAGCATGCACCTCGTCATCAGCAGGATTCGGGCGATCGGCTAAGTACTCTTTCACCAAATGTCGTCGGTTCGAGGTTGCGTACAAACAGACATTGGTCGGTCGGGCGGCAATATCCCCTTCCAACATGACTTTCAACTGCTTGTAGTCCGTTTCATCCGCCGAAAACGACAAATCGTCAATGAACAGAATAAAAGATTGCGGCAATTGTGCCAGTTGGTCAACAACAACCAGCAAGTCCCGTAAATCAGAGCGAGACAGCTCCACAATCCGCAGACCACGATCGCCATATTGCGTCAGCAACGACTTTACGAGAGACGATTTCCCCGTTCCCCGCGCCCCATACAACAACACATTCAAAGCAGGCTGACCCGCTATCAAAGCCTCCACATTGCCGCACAGCGCTGCTTTCTGTCGTGCATATCCGTAAATCTCATCCAGAGCGATCGCGTCCGCTTGGTGAACCCCCACCAAAGCTCCCCCTTGCCAGCGTGCCGCGCGGTACCGTCCAAACAGCCCCACTCCCATCTGCCGATATCGGTCAGCCAAAAGCTCCAAACAGTGCTCCCAATCATCAGCCTGCTGCATCAACCGAGCGATCGCTATTGCTAGCTCATCCTGTAACGCGACCCCAGATGCAACATCAGCAGCTAGAACTGGCACTAACGCTAGTGGCTCTAACGCTAGTGCCTCTACCCCAGCCACAAGCGCTCCAGCAGATCGACAGAGACAGTGCAATCTCTTGAGATCTTGGGCTGCCGCACTCCTCAGGGCCACAGGAATCGTCTCTAACGGCTGTGCTGCAGCTAAACGAGAGAATGGGTTATCGTCTACCAGAACCTCACGTACCAACCAATCCGGCCAACTCAATCCCGTCTGGGCCAGCAAGTAGTACCAACAAGCGTATTGCTCCAAAACTTGTACGCGATCGGAGAGCGATAAGCTTGGTGTCTTGAGGCTACGCTCCGACAGCTCACCAGTGTCTAACAGCTCAGCAAGCATGCGACAGCAATCCCACCAAGCAGCTCCCACAGGGGTCGATAAAATTTTCCGATAGAGCTGAAGGGAGGCGGCAGCAATTGCAGATTGAGTCAATAATTCTGTCACCACTGTTCCTCTGGCTTACAAAACAGCTATACATTTGCCTCTCCTATTTGAGCGCGATCGCCAAGCGTTGGCAGGTGACTAGCAATCAGCAAGGCAAGCCAACGAAACAGAATCAGTGTACGGACATCGTCTAAGAGCTACGCACCGAACCATCAGGCATGACCGTCTCGGAAAACACCATCGACTCTAAATCAACACCCGTGAGATCCGCTCCGCGCATGCAGACCTGGGAAAAGTCAGCCTGAATTGCCTCCACGTCAGACAAATTAGCCCCGATCAAGTGTGCTGCTTCAAACTTGGCGCCGCTCAAGTTGGAGCCCGCCAGATTGGCCTCCATCAAATTCGCGCCAGTCAAGTCTGCATCCATCAGCTCTGCATTCACTAATTCCGTCTTACGAAGCTGAGTCTTGGTTAAGTTACTCTTCATCAAAATTGCACCTGTCAAATTCGCACTCGTGCAATCCGCGCGGCTCAGCTCCGCTTCGAGTAAGTCAGCATTCCACAAATCAGCGCCGGTCAAATTCGAGCGGCTCAGATTGGCTTTGGCAAGATTGGCATCCCGCAAGTTGGCCTCCCACAGGTTAGCCTCACTCAAATTCGCTTCGCTCAGGTTGGCCGCCACCAAGTTCACTTTCCATAGTTTGGCTTGATAGAGATTGGCCCCCATTAGCTCAGCTCCGCTGAGATCGGAACCCGTCAAAATTGCACCACTCAGATTGGCGCCAGTCAGCACGATCTCGCTTAGATCGGCCATGCTAAGAGCAGCATCATGCAAATCTGCCCTGACAAAATTCCGCTGTCCGGCTCGATACCGCGCTTGTAGCTCTTCTCCCGTCATCGCCCACCGTCATTACATTCAGAACGACAAAGCCAAGTTGCCATCACTTGTAGGAACAAGCATCCGTAGTGTGCCAATTCAAGTCTGTAAAGCGATCTTCATCACACCGATCTTGCCCGACATAGCTCGCATGGGAACATCACAACTGCCCCAATCGAGACTATACGAGCGAGCAGCCAAGAGACCAGAAAGAAATCTTACTTAGCCATGCCCTCAGCCCACACTTCGTCGTTGGTGACAGCAGAGCTACGATCGCGGCATCTGCTGCTTGAGCTGTTGCAGAATGTTCCATCGGCTATCCGTAGGCTGCTCGTTCGCAGGATCCACCTCGACTCCCGCACAATCTTCTGCACACACCTGAGTCTGGGGCAGTGACAAACACAATTGCTGGTACACCCAGTCTTCAATGTCAAACACACCATCGGGGTCAAGCGTTTCCACCAGATCGTCAACCCCAACCTCTACATCCTGGCCTATCAGGGAAGGCTGGGGCTTCTCCAACCAGATAATCTCTTCGATATCCGCCTGCAACTTGTAGTTGTACGCATTCAAACAGCGATAGCAATCCAAGGTCACAATCGCGGAGAACTGACCAGATACCTCAACAAAATTCCCACAATGGGTAATGGAAACAGACCCTTCTACGGGCGTCAGGGACGGAAAGTGATCGACCTCTTGGCGAAAATCGCATTCGCGGTTGCGATTGGGAGCCTGCAGCAGATCTTTGAGAAGAATGGGACGCAACATGACTTTACTCTGGGGTGGCAGCAGCGAGAGCCACGACTAAGCAGCGATGGGGCTCTTTACCTCGACTGAAGGTTTCAAGATCGTGGTAACCATCCGCACTCAGCAGAGTGTGAACCTGCCGTCGCTCGGCTGCCGACAACGATGGAATTTCATATTCTCCTTGGCCGGACCGCACGTGCTCAACCGCCGTCTCAATCAGGCCTTCCAGCTCTGCATTGCGCTGCTTTCGATATCCCGCTAAGTCAACGGTAAATGCATGTTGAGCATCCTCCGGCTGATGGAGATTCAGCAATGTGTTAGCCAGATACTGGAGAGCATCCAGCGTGGTGCCACCATTTCCAAGCAGAACCTCTCGCTCGGCGGCAGGCAGAGATTCCGAGTCAATATCCAACTGGTAATCATCCAACACATTGACAGCAGAAGAAACAGACATTAGTGTCAGTACTCTCTCCAACCACTCTTTCCCTCGAGCCGTTGCCTGCTGGGCATCTTCGCTCATTCCACAGTCCCTAAACGCTCCTGTGGTGATTAAGTTTAGCGCTCGAATGGCAGAGATTCGCGATCGCCACCCTTTGTTTTAGAACTCTTGCGATCCTCAATCTCCTGAACCTTGCGCTCTTGCTCAACAAGCTTCTGAATATTCTCGGGCAGAGGCTCGCGAGACAAGAAATAGGTCTGAGCAGTCTGAAAGATATTCGAGACCACAATGTAAATCAACACGCCAGCCGGAAGTGGGAAAAACAGGAACATTCCCGAAAATAGGACGGGCGTGATCTTGTTAATCGACTGCTGGTTGTCATCCTGCTTGGCGTTGGCACCGGAACTATTGAGCGACTGACTGATGTAGGTGGACAAGCCAAATACGATCACCATGCCGATGATGTCCCAGTGAACGCTGCCATCATCACCGAACGCACCCACGCGTCCCAGCTTCTCAATAAATAGGAAGCCAGTATCGGCCGCCACCCCAGGCACTTTGGCTTGGACAGTGACATCTCCGGACTGTAAAGCCACGACGGTACCATCCGGCTTGACACGAGCAACCTCTTCTCCCTTCGTTACGATCCACGATGGAGTCAAGTCAAGGTCGCCAGGCTGAGCAAACTCGGAGCGTAAGCTGGCAAAGGACTGACCTTGCGTGCCTTGTAAGGCGAGCTGCGTAGTACTACCTTCTGCTAACTGTGAAGCAGGAGCGGTTAGCAGTAGTTGTTTGTGAAGCGAATCGTTGAAGAAGACATTTTTAGCCGACGAACTGGTAGACACTGGCTCAATTTCGGCTGCAACTTCCGTCGGAACAACGTGCAGATTGATATCAAACGGCACGTCAGCAAACGGAGACCCCTTCAGAGTGGCAAACAGTGCAAACAGAATGGGCATTTGGAGCAGCAAGGGGAAACAGCCACCCAGCGGATTGCCGAATTCCTTGTACAGCTCCGACTGCGCCTCCCGCATCTTCATGGGGTCGTCAGCATATTTCTCCTGAGCCTCTTTCATCTTCTTCTGCATGAGAGGCTGGGCCACCTTCATCTTGCGCATGTTGCGAATCGACCCTGCATTAAGAGGGTAGAGGGCAAAGCGAATGACCAAGGTGAGAAAAATAATGGCTAGGCCATAGCTGGAGACGATTCCGTAGAAGAAATCCAGAATCGGCAGCATGACATTGTTGGAAAGAAATCCGACGCCGAAGTCCATTCAGATGCTCGTTTGGTAACAGTCAGTTTACATTGTAGAGGTTTTTGTCCGTCCTAGACCGTGTCAGAGCCGGGCTGCCACAGCAGTCCCTGGTCAGGCACAATCGCGGTTCGTCCAATAGAACAGTGTCAGTAGATAACAGCGCCAAACAAAGCACTATCGAGACGCTGCAACTTCACCTGCTGCTCCACTCTTTTGGCGCGCAGATGCGTCCACGCGCTCAAGAATATAGTCAGAGACTTCCCGGAAATTGGGGACAGAGCGCATCTCCAGTCGGCTGCCATCTTTTAGGGTCAGCACAATATCGCCTCGTCCCCCCAAACCACGGGGTAAATTCACCAGTTTCTTGATTTCTTTGTAGATGATGTCGGAGCGATCGCGCCCCTGCCATCCACCCATGATGGTGACCCGGCGGTTGGTAATCCGGTACCGCACCCAAAGCTGGCGAACCAAGGCTCCGACAAACAAAGGCAAACCAACAATTGTCAAACCAATCAGCGAGTTGGCAATCAGATCGCCAATGTGAGGCTTTCCTTCGAAATACACTTCTTCTTTGATAGCCATCCTGGGCACAAATCTAAAGAAACAATAAATCCATTCTAGAGGTTTGGCCTGTCGAACCACAGTATCAGTTTGGAAAAATCATCCATTCGGAGGCTATCGACCAACTTTTTCATCCACAGATCTCACCCGTGTAATTCCGAGTCTGAGACCTCTCTCAAAAGGTGAACTCGATCGAGCAAGTCCCTTAATTCTCGAGCGAGTTCGGAAGCGGTACAAGTCAGTAGCAAAGACCGCGAGCTATCAGCAGAAACGTGGCTGCGCGGACGATTGGCGGACACAGCAATATAGTGACTCGCTACTAGATGATGACTGAACGTCTGCAGCTGATGTCTGATGCGACGCTTGATGCGATTGCGATCGACAGCTCGACGGCTAACCTTCTTACTCACGATCGTCGCTATCCGACTAGGACAGTCGGTGTCCCCAGCCGAACAATCGAGACATCGCTGTAAACCAGCTTGCTTGAAGGAGATACAGCGCACTGTCAGCGTCTTGCCTCGGGCCATCCGTCCGTGCTGGTAGAGCGGGTCGAACACTTGGCGCTGCTGCAACCGTTGAGATCGCGGAAACATAACGTACTGTCTCGTAATTCGTTACGCTTGCGACAAGAAGTGCGGGCACATGGCCACAGCATCGGCCAAACGTACTGCTGCAAGCTTGAGAGAGCGATCGCCCACTACACTAACCCTGCAATACACGCTCCCTATCCGAAACGTTGTAGTGCAGGACGTTGCACTATCCGGCCCTACATCGTCAAAATACTTTCAATGTGAAACCACCAGTCAATACACCAGTTTGTCTTGACTGGCGATAGCAGCTGTTTCCATCAAGCGAGACGAGTGCCACCAGAAAACGCTCAAAGTTAAAACTGGCATTGCTTTTGGACTGGCACTGCGTCGAGACTAGGCTCCGATTCTGGCACGGCCCTTGGAACGACGGCTACGAATAACGCGGCGACCGCCGGGAGTTCTCATTCGAACGCGGAATCCAGAGACGCGGCGGCGTTTGCGGTTGGTACCGCCAAGAGTACGCTTGGTCACAACTAAACCTTTGTGTATCGGCAATTTTGCAGGCTTACTATCTTACCGAGCCAGTGGCATTTAGAGCAATACTCAAAATTTGGCGATCGGAGTGAGACCCTCAAAAATGTGTCTGATATGCTTACTACTCAAGGCCAGATGACTGAAACCTGTGCCGAGATGGTGTGTTGCGTTAAGAGCTTGTTCATAGAGTGACTTTGTCTGCCGAACAGCTATGGGAACAGGTGTTGAGCCACCTCCAGGTTCAACTCAGCCGTCCAACGTTCGAAACCTGGATCAAGACAGCTCGCGCTGAATCTCTGACAGACACTTGTCTCACCATCCAAACCCCCAATACATTCGCTCGCAACTGGCTTCAAAAGAACTACGTTGCCACGATCGCCACTGTGGTTGAAGGCATTCTCGGTCAGCCGCTTGATATTGCCATTGCCGTCAGCACGGCCCCCGAAACGGATAATTTCTCAACTCCAGTCGAATTACCCAGTGCCCCTCCAGCGGCAGCTCCACACCCCCCATCCGAACAGCCATCCAATTCCGGTGGTTCGTCCGTTCCTGCCCCCAACGGTGGCGGCCCTCCCAGCGGAGCTCGAATGGTCGAGCTTAATCCCAAGTACACATTCTCCCGCTTCGTGGTGGGCTCTAATAACCGGATGGCACATGCTGCAGCCTTAGCGGTTGCCGAAATGCCGGGTCGGGCGTATAACCCTCTGTTTTTGTGCGGTGGGGTCGGACTGGGCAAAACTCATTTGATGCAAGCGATCGGACAATACCGACTAGAAACAGACCCGAATACCAAGATTTTTTACGTTTCGACCGAGCGATTCACCAATGACTTGATTGACGCCATTCGTCGAGACAGCATGCAGGCCTTCCGCGAGCACTACCGCGATGTCGATGTGCTGATGGTGGATGATATTCAGTTCATCGAAGGCAAGGAATACACTCAAGAAGAGTTTTTCCACACATTCAATACGCTGCACGAACGGGGTAAGCAGATTGTGCTGTGCTCCGATCGCTCCCCCCATCTGATTCCGAGATTGCAAGAGCGGCTATGTTCGCGCTTTTCCATGGGACTGATTGCTGAAATCCAATCTCCCGACATCGAAACCCGGATGGCAATTCTGCAAAAAAAAGCAGAGTACGAGGGCATGCACTTGCCCCCAGAAGTCATTGAATATATCGCCTCCACCTATACCAACAACATCCGAGAACTCGAAGGAGCATTAATCCGAGCGGTTGCGTTTGTGTCGATTTCCGGCCTAAGCATGACAGTCGAGAATATCGAGCCCATTCTCAATCCTCCGACTAAAGCCCGCGAAGTGACACCATCCGTCATCATGGAAGTGGTCTGCGAAGAATACAAAGTCTCTGCCGAAGATTTATTGAGTAACTCTCGCAAGCGAGAGATCAGCCAGGCCAGACAAGTGGCAATGTTCTTGATGCGCAACTACACTGACTTGAGCTTGCCTAAGATCGGTGAAGCACTGGGGGGCAAAGACCACACCACAGTTCTCTACAGTTGCGAGAAGGTTAATCAACTCCAAGAGAAAGATCCTCAAGTCGCACGACAGATGCAGCAGCTTGGCGATCGCCTTAGAATTGCTGCTAATAAGCCCTAGCACCTGTTCTGTCATACAGGCTCACAAGAACACCCGCCTCACAGCCAAGCTCACGGCAACCATAGCGCGGTACCACTCGTTACGGCCCACCACAATCGGCTCTTTCAACCGAGAACTCCCCGTAAGCGGCGACAGTAGTTCATCACCCTTATCAACCTCACATCGATACACCCGAACATTCCCCACCTCAAGAGCAAGGTGGGGAAAAGTCTTGGGAACCTGTGGAAAACTTCACGATCGATTTTCACAGAATCGCTAGTCAGAATCTTAAGAGATTCCATATATAGGGTGAGCTCCTAAAAAAGGACGTCCAAACACGCTGTGAGTGTGTATCATTTTCTGAAGATGCGATCGTCCGATCGCATTACCCCTGTGAATAACCTGTGAATAACTTTCCAAAACTGTGGAAAAGTTGTGGAAAACCATGGGGGGTTATTAACAGGTATTTATACCTGTGGAAAACCAGGTGATTTATCCACAACAGTTTCCACAGGCTCGATCGCACTCAACAGATTGCTGCATAAGCGATCCCCATTTTTGTCCACAGAATTCACAGCCCCTACTACTACTATCTTGTTTATTTAAATAAGAAGAGTAGAAAGAAGAGAGTTTAGGACCGAGTCAAAAAATTGAACCGAGAGGAAAAGGGAAGAACTGGGAAAAGCAGCAAACCCCGGTGCTAGGATGACCCTGACCCAGAGGCAAGTGCGCCGCGCCGCTGCTGAACGAAGCCTTCTCCGGTGACTGAACCCTCACCAGTGACTGAGCCCTCATCAGACGAGCGCCCACTTCGACCATTCGCTTGCTGACCGGTTGTTCTTTTGCACTCTGCGTTCGCTTTAGGGGTTGCCACCGTTATGCAGCTGGTTTGCGCTCAAGCCGATCTCAACCAACACCTTGCATTTGTCAGTCGGGCTGTTAGTAGTCGGCCGAACGTGCCTATCCTGTCCAATATTCTTTTGGAGGCCGATCCAGCCGCTGGAACTCTCTCTCTGACAGCGCTAGATATGAACCTGGGGATTCGGACGCAGTTCGATGCTCAGGTGGTTGAAGGGGGGCAGACGACGCTACCGGCGCGATTACTCAAAGATATTGTTGCCCGACTCCCCAATGCTGATGTCACGCTGACACAACCGGATGCCGATTCACCTGCCACGATTGCTTGTTTGGCTGGGGAATACCAAATTCGCGGTGCCCATGCCAGCGATTTTCCCGAGTTGCCCGCAATTGAAGGGAAGACGGTAGAGCTATCGGTCGATGATGTTTTGCGTGGGATTGGTAGCACGCTATTTGCTGCTTCAGGGGATGAAACCAAGCAAGTCTTGACAGGCGTCCACGTCAAATCAATTGCCGCAGGTCTAGAATTTGCTGCAACCGACGGTCACCGCTTGGCGACGATTCAAGTACTGGGCGAAGATGATGAACCTCACGAACCAGTTGCAAACGGGAATGGACGGTCTGGCAATGGCTCTGAAGCTGATTTAGCAGCTATGGAGTTTACGATTCCTGCCCGAACCTTGAAGGAGTTGGAAAGTGTGTTGTCCAGTCAAGCTGTTCCTCAGTTGAACTTGCAGTTCGATCGCTCCCAAGTCATCGTCACGATGCCGGATATCACGATTACCAGTCGGTTACTGGATGGACAATATCCCAATTACGGTCAACTGATGCCCACTCAGTTCGAGCGTCACATGACGGTTGGGCGTCGTGAACTCGTGTCTGCTCTAGAGCGCATGGCTGTATTTGCAGAGCAGAAAAACAACATTCTGAAATTTAAGCTATCGGCAGATGAGCAAACGCTACAGATTGAAGCGGAAGCTCCTGATGTTGGCGGTGGACAGGAATTAATTGCCGTCCAGTTTTCCGGGGACAATTTGGAGATTGCATTTAACGTCAAGTACTTACTCGATGCTCTAAAAGTGTTTGATACGTCTGAAGTGAAGTTAAAGATGAATGGCCAAACGCAGCCAGCTGTGATGGAACCTTTGGGGTCCGAGCAATTGCAATATTTGGTGATGCCCGTCCAAATTCGCAACTAGAAGAGAGCGATCTGCATGCGGTCGTTCGAGGGATGTAGTGGATGCTATTTCAGCTCGAGCATGAGGAATGAAAACGCTGCTATCAGCCTGAGAACGACTATCATCACCTCAAATTTCCCTCTTGACATGTCAGAGGGGACTGATTTCTCAGTAAAATTCAGAATAGGGAGCGACACTCAATCTAAGGCTGACTGAAGAGTATAGGTCTAGAGATAGCATCCTTAACAGTCAGCGTGACAAAGATTCGTTGAATCGATGGCTAAAGCTCAAGCAAATACGAGCTAGTCAGTCCTGAAAAGCTCAGCTCAACTTTCTAGCTGCACTCGCTCATTATCAAAAGCGTAATTGGGATAGTGTTCTAGCCTGGGTTTTGTCCCAAGCTACGCTCGTCCACTTGGTCGGCAGGAACTTGTTCCCATCCGTGAACTTCGCCTTTAACAAAAACTTCTTGTACGCCGAGATGGGAGGCTAGTTCTGGGTTCGCTTGCAAAAACTCTTGAGCAGCTTCCTGCGAATCGAAGCAACACGCTTGTCCGCTGGCGTTGACGGCTAATCGACCTTCATCATCCAGTAGACAGAAGAGACCACTTTCCGGACGACTGTATGTGTCGGTGGAACTCTCGACAGTTGAAGACATCTTGGCGTCCTCGAATGAGTCAGATTGTGGCTGTTTCGAAAGGTGCGATGTTGCGGCACTGACGAAGACAAGCACTACTTTTACCCTACACCAATCTCTTGCCTAAGTTTTCAGTGGACAAGGTTAAGTGAAACCGATTTTGAGACGCACCAATGTTGAGGTAAATCAGAGACACCAATCCAAGACTCGTTATCGCTTAACTTCCAGACGAGTGAGTTCTGTTACTGTCACCGTTACTGGCCCTATCACCGTTACTGGCCCTATCACCATAACTGCTAGCGTTGCCGTTATATGTTGTCTGTTCCCACTCATCAAGTTTGTTGGGAATGAGTTGACATCCCCCCGGCACAGTTTTGCGAGTGGTTTCTCCCCCCCAGGCACAGATATAGCGACGCTGGTCTTCAGAGAGTTCTAATACATTGCTGAAATTGGCACCCTTGACGATCGCACCAGTATTCTCACCCGTTTTAAAATCTCTGCGGTCGTCTCCGCGTCGATACGGGGTCGCAGTGTCTGGGGAGCCCACATAGAGAAGTGTTTTGACGAAATCTGCATTCCTGAGATTGGCGCGGCTCAGGTTAGAGGAAATGAGATTGGCGTAGGACAGGTCACAACTGCGCAGATCGACATCACTCAGGTTAATGTCACTCAGGTCGATGCCCCGTAGGTCTGTGCCGGATAGATCGGTGCCCGCCAACATGGTTCCCAAGTCAACGACACGAATTCCCTTCAGGCGATCGCGTTTATACCAGCCTTTGCCATCTAAGATAGGTCGCCCTAGATGACTGTCGCGCTGTAAGGGACTGAGGAGATTGGATACCGACAGGAAACGCAGCACTCTGGCTTTTCCGAAGGGGTCAGAGCCTCGCAATATGGCGGCTGTGCGACCTGCAGCGATCGCCCGTTCGAGTGGCCAGTCTTCCAATTGACCTTCTTCGTTCAAGACCAAATCGGAAATGCCTTGAAAGTAAGCGTCGATGGTTTGCTGTTGGGTAATTAAGTTCTGCTGGCTGGTGAGCTGAACTGAGGTTCTGACCTGTTGCCAAGCAACCCATAAAGCAACCAGGGCGATGGCAATTTGGCCGACCGCACTGAGTGCATCCCAGTTGACCTCTTCCGACCATTGGTTGAGGGACTTGAGTATCCCGGTGAATTGCAGCAGCGTGAAGCCGGCCAGCAGTAGGAGTAAGCCGGCTACCACGAGTTCGAGTCGTTGGCCAAAGATCGATGTTAGGAATGCTTGCTTGAGAGGGGGCACGATCACCGGCATTGCCAGAGTCAGGAGGGCGATCGCCCCGATGATTCCGAGGATGCTGTTGCCGATGGCAAGGCTGGTAATCACCAGAATGCTGGCAACGACAGTCGCTAGCAGCCAGCGGCGATCGCGGGCTAGGGCTTCTCCCAATGGAAAGGTTGTAGGAGAACCTGCTCTCTGCGATGCGATCGCTCTGGATTTGTTGCGACTCAAATGATGGCTATGGGAATCGTATGACTCCATTGGCAGAAGGCAACCTAGGAGGTTGAGGCAAGATTATTCGTCACTCTAGTGTATTGATAGGAATTCAGAAAAGCGCGGATGGGCTCCCATGGGTGAATGGAAAGAACCCTGTATATAGGTCTACCCGGAATGGCTGGTGAACTGTCTGGTGTTGATTCTCCAGAAAAATGGCTAGAGAACTTTCCAGAGGTGATTGCCGAAAGTTATATTTCTCTTCACGGACTCGCGCGTACAGTACCCTATCTAGCTTATGAATAGGGATTGATACTCAATCAACGACTTACTGCAGAGTCAAGTGGGTTCGCAAATGGCTGCTGGATCGGTAGCTCGCTAGAACCAATTTAAATCTTCAAGCTTGGCGGATTTCTCGGCGGGCTCCGGTGGCGCTGGCTCAGGAGTATTGGTGTTGTCCAGAATGCCACTCATATAGATGGTCTTTTGGATGGCATTCCAATCCTCTTTTGAAATTAAGAGGGCGCTATTGTTCTGACCGGAAATGATAATTTGCTTGTGGTGTGCGGACACTTCATCGATGAGGTGTTGCAAGTTTTCTCTGGCTTCTTGAACTGTTACTAAGTCCATCGCAAAGAGCTCGCTAATGCCGTATCCACAATCACTTTAACATTAGAAATTTTGATTTTACTGGACGGGATAGAGGGGATAGGTGTTCAGGATGGATGGAAGAGAGCGTTGAAATTTTTGATTCATCAAAGACATACAGCCCCCGAGGAGCTGCATGCGCAAGTCAAGATGGCTTTGTCACGCGGTGATTAATCGCCCTCTGCGTAGGCCGACAGTGGTAGGCAAGAGCAGACGAGATTGCGATCGCCATATGCATTGTTGACTCTCCCGACTGCTGGCCAGAATTTATGGTTTTTAGTCCAGGGGGCAGGATAGGCTGCCTGTTCACGACTGTAACTGCGGTTCCAATCAGAGGCGGTAACGGTAGTGGCAGTGTGTGGAGCGTGCTTGAGAGCATTGTCGGTGGCATCGACGGAACCGTCGGCGATCGCGTCTACCTCTTGACGGATGGCAATCATGGCGTCACAGAAGCGATCGAGTTCGGCTTTGCACTCGCTTTCGGTCGGTTCCACCATCATGGTGCCGGCCACCGGCCAGGAAATGGTGGGGGCGTGATAGCCGTAATCCATCAGCCGCTTGGCGATGTCATCGACTTCAATCCCGGCCGATTTCTTACAGGGGCGTAAATCCAGAATGCACTCGTGAGCAACCAACCCCGAGTCCCCTTTGTAGAGAATGGGATAGTAGGGTTCCAACCGCTTGGCCATGTAATTGGCACTCAGAATGGCTACCTGCGTTGCTTGCTTCAGGCCGGAGGCCCCCATCATACGGATGTACATCCACGAGATTGGCAGGATGCTTGCGCTGCCCCACGGGGCCGCAGCCACAGGCGATGTTCCGGCATCTCCACCCATGTTCACGATGGGGTGCTTGGGTAAAAACGGCATCAAGTGAGCACCGACTCCAATCGGTCCCATGCCGGGACCACCGCCGCCGTGGGGAATACAGAAGGTTTTGTGCAGGTTGAGGTGGCAGACATCGGCACCAATGTCGCCGGGACGGCAGAGACCCACCTGAGCGTTCAGATTGGCCCCGTCCATGTATACCTGACCGCCGTGGCTGTGTATCAGTTGGCAGACATCGCGAATGGAGGATTCAAAGACGCCGTGGGTAGATGGATAAGTGACCATCAACGCTGCTATGCGATCGCTGTGTTTCTCCGCTTTGGTGCGCAGGTCGTCAACATCGATGTTGCCATCGCCATCGCATGTCACCACGACCACTTTCATACCTGCCATGACAGCGCTAGCAGGATTGGTGCCGTGGGCGGAATCGGGAATTAGGCAAATGGTGCGATCACTATCCCCACGAGATCGGTGATAGGCCCGAATTGCCAGTAATCCGGCATATTCCCCTTGTGAACCCGCGTTGGGTTGTAGGGAAATTCCGGCAAATCCAGTGATTTCAGCTAGGTCTGCTTCCAGGCGATCGAACAGCATGCGGTAGCCGGTCACTTGTTCGGTGGGGGCAAAGGGGTGAATCTGACCGAACTCCGGCCAGGTGACTGGCATCATCTCGGCTGTAGCGTTGAGCTTCATGGTGCAGGAGCCCAACGGAATCATAGAGGTTGTGAGAGACAAATCCTTAGACTGCAGGCGATATAAGTAGCGCAGCAGCTCGGTTTCGGAATGATAGCTGTTGAAGGCAGGATGGGTGAGGTAGTCGCTGGTGCGTTCCCAAATGGCGTCCTTGCGGTGGAATTGCTCGGCTTCATCTGACTGAGCCAGGTCGGTGAGAGTTAGGGTGTAGTTCTCTTCCAGAGCAAATACAGCCAGTAAGTCGGCCAGATCGTCGGTGGTGGTGGTTTCGTCAAAAGACACGCACACTGTGGTTGGGCCCAATACCCGCACATTGATACGCTTTGCTGATGCTGCGTCTACGATCGCCGCCGCCGGAGTTTCCCCTAATTCCACTCGAACGGTGTCGAAAAACTCGCCGGTGGCCACTGTATAACCCTGCTGGGCTACTCCAGCCGCAAACAGTGTTGCCAAACTGTGAACCCGACGAGCAATGCGCTGCAGACCATGCGGGCCGTGGTAGACGGCGTACATGCTAGCAATGACGGCCAGGAGAACCTGAGCCGTGCAAATATTGCTGGTGGCTTTGTCACGCCGGATGTGTTGCTCGCGGGTTTGGAGCGCGAGACGTAGCGCGGGGTTGCTGCTGGTGTCTTGAGAGACTCCGACAATTCGACCGGGCATTTGGCGGGCGTACTTGCTGGTGGTGGCGAAGTAGGCGGCATGGGGGCCACCGTAGCCCAGCGGAACGCCGAATCGTTGAGTAGAGCCGACAGCAATGTCAGCGCCAAATTCAGCCGGAGGTTTCAAGAGCGTTAAGGCCAAGGGGTCAGCGGCAACGGTAACGAGTCCTTTCAGGTTGTGGACGTGTTCCACAAACTCGCTGAAGTCAAACACAGCCCCGTCGGTGGCGGGGTACTGCAATAGTGCTCCAAAGACAGGCGTGTCTTCGAAATTGACCGTGCGGCGATCGCCCACAATCACCTCAATGCCCAGCGGTTCTGCCCGAGTTTGTAAAACGGCAATGGTCTGAGGATGGCAATCATCGGCTACAAAATAAGTCTTGGGGGCTTTCTTTCCCGCCACCTGAAGACTCATGGTCATGGCTTCTGCTGCGGCAGTCGCTTCATCCAGCAGGGACGCGTTGGCCATTTCCATGCCAGTGAGGTCGGCCACCATAGTCTGAAAGTTCAAGAGGGCTTCGAGACGACCCTGGGCGATTTCAGCTTGGTAGGGGGTGTATTGGGTGTACCAGCCAGGATTCTCCAAAATATTGCGCTGAATCACCGGTGGTGTGATGCAGTTGTAGTACCCCATACCGATGAACGAGCGCCAAACCTGATTGTGGCTGGCCATCTGCTTGAGTTCTGCCAATGCTTCGAGCTCGCCAGCCCCGTCGGGCAAATTGAGATCGCCGTCCATACGAATGGAGTTGGGCAAGATGCGATCGGTCAAGCTTTCAAGCGAACTTTCTCCCAGACTCTCCAACATCTGGGCCATTTCAATTTCAGTGGGGCCGATATGCCGATTCTGAAATTCCCCATGCCCGCGATCGCGAGTCACTGTGGCGGCTTCCTGCAGCGCTTCAATCAGGCGATCGCGTTGCATAGATGACGAGCTGTCTACAGCCGCGGGGGGGGTGGCCGATGCCTCTCCGGCTGGCTGGGCGGGGATGTCAGAACGCTGGGCAGACAGTCGGTCGGTCATAGGGTGTGCTCGTCAGGAGTGTCAGGGATAGAGGATCGCAATGACGCTAAGCAAATCGCATACTGTATCAAGTGAACAATACGTACACTTGATGACACTTATCGCAATCCCCTGTTACTTAAGGTAACGCTGTTCGTTCGCATTCCCCAATCATTCGCGATCGTCAGGCCTGAACTGATGTCTGATGCGTCCCCAGGATTCCGAGCTTTGGTAGGGGCTGCTAACCAGCTCTATGAGTTGTCCCCAGCCCTCTCAGACTCTAAGAAATTGACCTCAATGCTGTCACCAACCGTCAATCCGATGGTGTTCGTTGTCCCCCCGTTCAGCTCCAGAACGCTGTCAACTAACGTTGTTTGGGGCGGTCCGTAGCCCGGACAGGGTAATTCGCTGCAACCGGGGACGGATTCTTCAATGTGAACGACATCACCGTCAAACATAAACACCATGTCAAGCGAGAAGGTGACGTTGAACATCCAGAAACTGGCGGGGCGGGGTGGGTCAAACGGGAATAACATGCCCTGACAGTCTGGCAGCGGGTCGCGGAACATCAGCCCCAATCGCTGCTGCTCCGTAGTACGAGCCACTTCTAAGTCGAAGCTGCGATCGCCAACGACTGCAACGGCTTCGATGGGGAGCTGTTGACCTGGGGTCGCTGGGGCTGATGGGCTCGGCTGCGAAGACGCGACCTCGTTCCTGGCACATCCCAGAGAGATCGAAGCAGATACCAGCACGATTAAACCGATCCAGCCATAGCGCCCATTCACACTCACCCTCGATCTACGTTGCATGTCACCCTCTCCAAAACACCACTGCTACACCATTATTGCTGCAACATCATGGCCGCTACCGTGACCTTAGCGCTCGATTCGAGTGGCTGCAGGACTACTCCAGTCTGCGCTATTGGGCCATTGCAAAAAACTCGATGGTGCTCTTGAGGGAGGCGAGGAACGCATCGATTTCTGCACGAGCGTTGTAGAAGTAAACGCTGGCTCGTGCTGTAGCCGATAGACCCAGTTGTTTGTGAAGAGGTTGAGTGCAGTGGTGGCCGGAGCGAATGGCAATGGCATCTTCATCTAAGAGCGCAGCAATGTCGTTGGCATGAATCCCCTCAACGGTAAACGCCACGAGCCCCGCTCGTGCAAGTTTGCCGTCGGCATCCCAAGTGGGGCCAATGGGGGTGACTCCATCAACCGTGGCCAGTCCTTTCAATAGATAGTCTGTCAGTTGCTGTTCGTGAGTATGAATGGCATCCATGCCAATGGAGCTGAGGTAGTCGACGGCGGCTCCCAGACCCACGGCTTCGGCGATCGCTGGAGTACCCGCTTCAAACTTGTGGGGCAAATCTGCGTAGGTCGAGCAATCCAGCTCTACATCTGCAATCATTTCTCCGCCCCCCAGGAAAGGGGGCATGGATAGCAGCAAATCTTCTTTTCCAAATAAAAATCCACTGCCGGTCGGGGCACACATTTTGTGACCGGAGGCAACCAACCAATCGCAATTGAGTGCCTGCACATCCAGCGACATGTGCGGGGCACTTTGGCAGGCATCGATCAAAACTTTGGCCCCGAAATGATGGGCCCGCTCCACAATCTCGGCTACGGGGTTGATGCACCCCAACGTGTTGGACACATGCACCGTCGAGACCAACTTAGTGCGATTGCTGAGCAGATCGGTGTAGCGATCGCAGTCAAATTCCCCAGTTTCAGTCAGGGTGACAAATTTTAAGATGGCTCCCGTGCGTTGGGCCACAAACTGCCAGGGCACCAAATTACTGTGGTGCTCCATCACGGACAGGATAATTTCGTCCCCCGGCTGTAGGTTGTGCATGCCCCAGGTGTAAGCCACTAAGTTAATTGCTTCGCTGGCATTGCGGGTGTAGACAATCTCGCGATCGGACGTCGCATTAATGAATTTGGCGACTTTAACCCGCGATGCTTCGTAGGCTTCTGTGGCTTCGCGACTGAGGGCGTGGGCTCCGCGGTGCACATTGGCGTTGGAGAGGCGGTAGTAATCCTCCATTGCCTGTAAGACAGCGATTGGTTTTTGAGAGGTGGCTGCATTGTCTAAGTAGACAAGTGGTTTGTCATTCAGGTGCCGCTCCAGAATTGGAAAGTCAGGCCGAACCCGATGTGCCAGATCGTCGATCGCGGCAGAGACGGCAGCGGATTGAGCTGCAGTGGCACTAAATGCAGACATAAAGCAATAACCGATGAAGACGAGAAATTTTGGGGCGGCGCAACAAGCTCTGTGGGGCAATCGCGAGAGCTATTTTAGTATGGCACCCCTCTTCTGCCGGTTCAATTTGCGGTCAAAGTCAGCAGGTTCAAAATCGCCCTGCTCATGGTGAATCGAGCTTAGTGAACCGATCTAAACTGAGATTATGCCAGCGCCAGCATGCCCGATCGGGCACAGAGTGCATCCATGCGATCGAGCTGTTCTTGCAAACCGGTTGGCATGGGTAGGTCAAGCTCTGCAAACACTGCGGCTAGACGCCGTCGATGGTCGTGACGATACAGGGCATTCCAGTAGTTGCGGTGATGAATGGCCTGCAGGCGATCGATATCCTGTAATAACTCCAAAATGATCTCGACTCCTGCATCAGGTTCATCGGGGAGTTCGATGGTAGCGTCTTCCCAATCTAGCTGCTCGTTGGCTTCCGAGCACGGGGGTCGCTTACCGACTAGTGCCGTTCCTGCCGCAATGCCCTCGTACCATCTCAATCCCAGCACCGGCTTGCGATACTCGTAAGACGGATGGAGTTGCCCCTGGGGTAGCTCAACAGCCCGCTGAACGGTGTATGTAAAATCAAACGCTAATGCCAGCTTGCTCTTGGCCAAGACGTTTCCAATCAGGACACTGTGCTGGTAATCGAAGCGTTTGGGGGTAAAGGGTTGGTCTGGATAGAGTTGAGTAGCTTCAGGAACCTGCCGATAGTAAAACAGATGGCGGCTATTGGGGAAACTGTCTGGATTGAGGCAATCGGGGGATGCCGGAGGGCGATCGCTGAGGTCAAACAGCCGATTGTGGTATTCCGACGGAATGCGACCGTAGCTAGTGACATCGATGGAGCGACAGTTGCCATAGGAGCCTCGGTCTAGGACGTTGGCCGAATAGGGCCAGTACGACACCGGAATCTTGAACTGCGCGTGCAACGGTTCGATGAGATCTTTAATCGCCACAAATAGGCAATCGACTTGCTTGATGCAATTAGGAAATGCGTCGAAAATCCAAGCGTCGTAAACAAAGGCAATGACGAGATCGAACTGCGAGCGCCAGTCTTTCAAGCAGTTCAGTAACTCTAAATCTGCACCGTGCATCCCAATCACAATCAGGACATTGGGCTCATCTGACGACAACCCATCGACCCGATCGATCGTTCGATAGGTGAGCTGATTGGCTGTGAGAACTCGATTGGTAATTTTCTCTTGAAGTAGTTTTGGAAGACTACTTTGATGAAGAGATCGAGCCCAGCGCGTTGCGACCGGAGCAACGATCTGAGCATTGCATGTAGTTTGAATGACGTTCTCTAATGCATAGATATGAGCGTAGTGAGTGGCAGCAATCGCATTACGCTTCGATAGTACGTAGAGTCCCATAAATTAGTTCTATTCCAATCCAGTCGTGGATCGATTGCGACCGAGAAGCGCCTGATTTTGAGAGTGCGCTCGACCTTAAGAATTTGGCAGTGCGCCCGTGCCATCTTCTCGCATTGAAATTGCTGAAAATGGCCCATACGAAATCATTCCACTATCTCATTCTCAGGCCGTGTTTCAGTTTAATGACATCAAGCCATAGCCAACATCACAGCATGCAATTAAATAGGGCACTGATTTTTTGTATGTTTTATGTCTTGGAGATTGATAAAATCAAGACTTACTTTACATCTATGGAGAGATGTTTGCTAGATTTGTAGGACTCACAGTGCATCTGGAGCGTGACCGCCGCAAATCCGATGTAGTGCTAATTGGTTGCACGCGACGGTACAGCCTCAATCCTGAGGAGATGAGTGTTGCAGCTATCTCAACAGATTGATTGTGCTGCTGCCACCCTATGATTGCCAATTCATGCAAGTTTGAGTGCGCTTCAATGTGGATAATACCCACTCAAAAAGCGGGTTGAACTGTCTCAACGTGCTCTGCTATGAGCGATCTCCATGTAGTACGTATTCACCCCAGGGGAGCACGCTTGCGAATATCCTATGTATCTACGAATACGGCGTAAAAAATAATTTTATATTCTAGTGATATATAAGGTTTTCGGCATTCCCTTTTGCAAAAGTAAATTATTACACTAAAACACCGAGCTTTTTCTGGAACCTGACTTGATAGCTTGAATTGACTAGCTCGATATATTGTTGAACACTCACTAGTCCGAGTATATCAAGTAGCTTAAATGACATGTAACAGGGTATTTCGGATCGTTTTAGATTCGTGATATAAATCCACCGCAACCAAGCATAACAATTTTCATCAGCTACCCCTATGTACCCACCTTTAGCTTTACGGACTTATATCAC
>JBCBVA010000046.1:0-26388 GCA_039817825.1 Cyanobacteria bacterium J06642_12
GATCCAAGTGCTGGATAAATCGCTAAATTCGCTTGGATTCAGTGGCCTATCCGCTTCATTGGTTTGGATGGATTTCATTCAGTATTACGGCAGCAACAACCGAGTGTCACTAGGCTACGAGCTGGCTGACTTTTACCTAACATCCGTGACAGAGAGCGAACCACGTTTCACGACCCCTTATGGATTTACTTTGTCATCACTTGCCTTTCGATCTGCACGGCCCGAACGCGCTCTAGAGATCCTTGAGTATGGGATCGCACAGCTATCGCCTCTGATCGATCCACAGGCATACGTACTGCCATTCGAGGCCGGGACAATTAGCTTCCTCTACATGGGCGATGGTGAGAGAGGTAGAGACTACTATAATTTGGCTGCGGATTGGTTCGAGCAAGGTCAGGGAGAACCCGCCCAACATTGGAGAATTTTAGCAAGTCGATTGCACAATAACCCCCGTAGTCGAAGGGTTCAGTTCGATGTATGGATGCAGGTATATGCTGCAAACCCAGACCCAAACATTCGAGAGTTCGTCCTTACGAGACTAGCTGATCTGGGGGAGGTGCGTCGGCTTCCTGACGGGAGTATAGAGGTCATTCCGCCACCTGAAGAAGACACTTAAAGCGGCAATACAACATTCTGGGCATGACCCCAAAACGCCTCTAAATTGTAGAACTCTCGCTCTGCTTCAAGCTGGACGTGGATAATCGCATCCCCATAATCCAGCAATACCCAAGTCCCCTCATTTTTGCCCTCCACCCGAATGGGCTGCAGGTTTAATTTTTCCAACAACGCATCTTCGATCGCATTAACAATCGCCTTCACCTGCGTCGTGGAATACCCCGTCACTACCAAAAAATAATCGGCAATAACTGAAACTCCACCCACATCCAAACAGACAATATTTCCCCCTTTCCGCTCATCCGCCGCCCTAGCTGCTGTCAACGCAATCGAAAAGCTGTTCTCGTCGCGAATTGTAGTGGGCTCAGTAGTTACGGGCTGTGCTGTACCAACCGTATTGGCTTGGGTGGTGCTGGCTTGGGTGGTGTTGGAGGTGTTGTCTAACAAGCGATATTCTCCTGAACGATGGGTAATGGTGAGTTAGAAAGGTTGCGTGCAAACCAGTTGCGAGTCTCAATCGTGCGAGGGTGAACCGGAGCCTCCTTCGCTATTAAATACTGTAGTGAGCGATCGCTAGTAGCCACAACCGCACGATATAGATGCCGCTCCGCCAAATTCCGTAAATTCTTCAGCTCTTCCGATTGACCGCGATTCGGCTCCAACGCATCCGCTAGGAAAACCGTGCAACTGAGCGGAGACATGCCCGCCGCTCCCAACGTGTGCAATCGAATTGCATCCAGAATCTCGGAGTCCGCCACCCCAAATTCGTCACGCGCCACCACCGCCCCCACATCCGCATGAATCAGATGGGGCGTTTCCCGCAGTACAGGATCGAGCACCAGCCCCTCAGTCTCCGCCATCTCCAAGAGGCGATCGTTGGGGAAGTATTTGGCCACATCATGCAGCAACCCGGCCCAAGCTGCTCGTTCGGCATCAAGACCGTACAACTGCGCCCACTCAAAAGCTGTTTGCTCTACCCCCAAAATGTGGCGCATGCGGGGGCGAGGAACGTTGTCACTCAGCCAATCCAACACGCAATCGCGAAGAGAAACTGGATACATAGAGGGGATGTCTGGAGGAAAGTAGATGAAGCCTATATATAAGGTAACGTTTTCGGCAGTAGATTCGCACTCGATCGCTTGTCTTGTAGCCGAGCACTGGCCAGAAGCGTTGGCTATCCAAGAGCGTTGTGGTTTCCCTCTAAAAGCATGTGTCGAGTCCTTCCATCTTGCGATACTCGATTAGTTTTCCAATCTGCATGTTTGTGAGATGCTCTCTACGCCTCTTGTTTTGTCTCTGTCTATTGGGCCGGCTTGAATGGAGGGGCTAGGTGCGATGGACCGGCATCCAGCTCACGCCGTCCTCGCTAGGACGATGCCACCATGGCGTCTTGAATGCGTTCTTGCAGCGATCGCCGCTTGGCAATGGACTCTTACGAGTGCGCGGATGATTGACGAGGCAATGATTTCAGCAGATGACACCTCACGTAAACTTTGACTGAGAGGTCGATTAAGAAATATCACGAAGCTAAGCCCGCAACTCGCGTGATGCCCGACAATTGGCATCGGTATCCCTGTTATACTCTTCCTAAAATTGCCTTGAGGGTAGTCATTAAATGAGTGTTGTCACTAAATCTATTGTGAATGCGGACGCTGAAGCGCGTTATTTAAGCCCCGGCGAATTAGAGCGAATCAAGTCCTTTGTATCCGGCGGAGAGCGTCGCCTGCGCGTTGCTCAAACCCTGACTGAAAATCGCGAGCGCATCGTGAAGCAAGCGGGTGATAAGCTGTTCCAGATGCGTCCTGACGTTGTTTCCCCCGGCGGTAACGCTTACGGCGAGGAAATGACCGCGACGTGTCTCCGCGATATGGATTACTACTTGCGCTTGGTCACCTACGGTGTAGTTTCCGGCGACGTTACTCCTATCGAAGAAATTGGGTTGATCGGTGTTAAGGAGCTGTACAACTCCTTGGGTACCCCCATCCCTGCCATTGCAGAATCCATTAACCAAATGAAGCTGGTTGCCACCAGTCTGCTGTCCGGCGACGATGCGCTGGAAGCTGGCTACTACTTCGACTATGTCGTAGGCGCAATGGGCTAGTCGGCTCGGGTTAGTTTCCGTCCGCTTTGCCGTCCAACTTCATCTAAGACTCTTTACAACTTGTTATTTGATTAGGACACTACATCACCATGCAAGACGCAATCACCTCAGTCATTAATAGCTATGACATGCAGGGTAAATACCTAGATAGTTCTGCGATCGGAAAATTGCAGACTTTCTATACCACCGGCGAACTGCGCGTACGTGCTGCCGCTACCATCGCTGCTAACGCTTCTGCGATTGTTCGCGATGCGACGGCAAAAGCTTTGCTCTACTCTGACCTGACCCGCCCCGGCGGCAACATGTACACCACTCGCCGCTACGCTGCTTGCATCCGCGACCAGGACTACTACCTGCGCTACGCAACCTATGCCATGCTGGCAGGCGACACCTCCATCTTGGATGAGCGCGTACTGAACGGCCTCAAAGAAACCTACAACTCCTTGGGTGTACCCATCGGTGCTACTGTTCAAGCCATCCAAGCTATGAAGGAAGTCACCGCAGCGCTGGTTGGCCCGGAAGCGGGTAAAGAAATGGGTGTGTACTTCGACTACATTTGCTCTGGCCTGGGCTCCTAGAGCGCCTATTGACCGAGCCCCAGATTTTGCGGGCTTATCAAACATCTTTTTGTTGACTAAAGAGCCGTTCGCTGTGGAACCTGACTAGC
Organism: Cyanobacteria bacterium J06642_12; assembly: GCA_039817825.1. GTDB lineage: Bacteria > Cyanobacteriota > Cyanobacteriia > Thermostichales > PCC-7336 > PCC-7336. Next base: position 3,384 of record JBCBVA010000046.1, read on the forward strand.
ATCTGCAGGGTCTGAGGCGAATTGGCTCCTTAGTTTATTAACACTAAAATTTTTGGGGCAATTTGCTATGCGGATGTTTAAAATAACTGCTTGCTTTCCAACCACAACAAACATTCGGACTCAGCGCCAGTTGCAGAATACTTACGTCACTAAAATGGTTGAGTACAACAGCTGGTTTAAAGAACAGCAGCGCATTCAAAAGGCTGGTGGCAAGATTCTGAAGGTTGAGCTGGTTACCGGCACAAGAGGCGTGAACGTCGGCATTTCCTAGATTGCAATGCCTATATGCATGTCCGAACAACTGCATTATTCGCTTGGGTGACGGCTCTAACGGGTAGTCACCTTCTTTGTTGGGGATTTGGCTTGAGAAGACGGCAATTGATACAGCAAACCGCTGTAAGGTCTGGAACAGCTCAAAGCCCTAATTTGAAAGGAAAAATACTGAGAACAGTCTCCATCGCGGATTGTGGAATGCGATGTCAGTTTGTCAAGCATCGATCTCTAGGGCAAAGCTTAACATTGCATGCTGCTGCCACATTGATGCAGGGATTGAGTGTTTGAACTTATGGATGACGTTAGCGTACTGAGCGCACGTGCGATCGCCGCAACCTCCCACACAGGTGGAGTCGGCTACGTATCCCATTCCGGTTTATGGTGTTAAGGCGCATTGTTATTGAACTGGATTGAAGGACGTGGCTTACAACCTGGGTTTACTCGGACTGGGAACGGTTGGAACGGGTGTTGCTCAAATTCTTCAATCTCCCAGCCACCGCAATCCCCTGTTGAAAGAGCTGCAATTGGCGAAAATTGGGGTGCGCTCTCCTGGCAAACAACGAGACATTCAGTTGCCGGAGAGCGTGTTAACCGATGATGTGGACGGTATTGTTACCGACAGCACCATTGATGTGATTGTCGAACTGTTGGGGGGGATCGAGCCCTCGCGCAGTCTGATGTTGACGGCGATCGCCAACGGTAAGCATGTCGTAACAGCGAATAAGGCTGTTATTGCTGCCCATGGCGAAGAGATATTAGCGGCGGCTCAAGCGCAAGGAGTCTGCGTCTTTTTCGAAGCTGCGGTGGGGGGAGGTATTCCCATCTTGCAACCGTTACAGCAATGCTTGGGGGCAAATGTCCTGCATACCATTACTGGCATTGTGAACGGGACGACAAATTACATGCTCGATCGCATGACTCGGAACGGTGAAGCGTTTGAGGCTGTGCTCGCGGTAGCGCAGGAATTAGGGTACGCAGAAGCCGATCCGACTGCCGATGTGGATGGGCTGGATGCTGCCGATAAAATTGCTATTCTGGCCAGCCTTGCGTTCGATCTTCAGGTGAATCGGGAAGATGTCTTCTGTGAGGGGATTCGAACGATTACAGCAGCTGACATCGAGCACGCTCGCGAATGGGGATTTGACGTGAAACTTCTGGCTACTGCTAGCCGAATTCCCGATCGCGATCGCCAACTGGATATTCGCGTGCACCCCACCCTGCTGCCTCACGATCACCCGTTAGCTAACGTCCACCAGGCCAATAATGCCGTGTTGGTGAGTGGCGATCCGCTGGGAGAAGTCATGTTTTACGGGCCTGGTGCCGGGCGAGGGCCGACTGCCAGTGCCGTTGTGTCCGATATTGTGAACGTGATTGCTCGCTTAGAGTTGGATACCGATCAGCCCAACAAATTGTTTCTCTCGATGCCGTCGCAAGCTGCGGATGTACGCGGGATTGAAGGAGCCACGATGCGCTACTACACTCGCTTTCTGGCCCGCGATCGCGCCGGGGTGATTGGTGAATTGGGTCGCTGTTTCGGTGACTGCGGAGTGAGCTTAGAGCAGGTGATCCAAAAGGATGTGCGGGATGACGTTGCGGAGGTGGTTGTGCTGACCCACAACGTGCAAGAGAAGTACTTCCGCCAAGCGATCTCGGCCATTCAAGAACTGGATGCTATCCATTCGGTACCGACGACTATTCGAGTGTTGCCGGATTAGCGCGCACCCAGTAGGTCGGAGCCGCTGAAGCGCTCTTTTCTTCTTTTCTAGGCTGACTGCAAGGTGATTGCCCGGAAATAGCACTTTTCGCAGTCAGCCTGCATACACTAAAGACTTTGGTGGCTCCAGCAATTGCCATGATGCCAGCAAGCGAGTGGTTTTCCCTTCACTGTCTTGTGCCAATAGGGGGTAGCTGCTGACAGACTGGATAGCGATTGCTCGTCTACATTCCAAGTCAGATCGGGGTCAAAAATTGTGCAGTTTGCCGGTTCACCCACCGTCAGTTGGGGGGCGGCAATTCCCAATACGGAAGCAGAGTGAGTCGACAGCGCTGCCCAAAGTTCTTCGGCGGACATCGTCCCTGATTTCACCAGTTCCTGCCATAGCAGTGGTAGGGCTAGCTCCAGGCCAATTGCTCCTGCAGGCGCTTCGGCAAACGAAACGGTTTTTTCTTCAAAGGTATACGGCGTGTGGTCGGTGGCGATGGCAGCGATCGCTCCGTCTTTGACTGCCTCGATCAGTGCTTGACGATCGCGTTCAGTGCCCAGCGGAGCTGCTAGGTGAAGGGCTGGGTGATAATGGAAGGGCTCGATATCGCGATCGCGCAGCAGCAGGTGCATCCAGGTGGTGCTGGCGGATATCGGTAACCCACTGGATCGGGCTTGGCGAACTAGCTCAACACTGCGGGCTTGGCTGAGTCGCATAAGGTGGACGGGAGTATTGGTGAGGGCGACTAGCTCCAGGATCTGAGCGATCGCCAGTGGTTCTGCTGCCGCACAAATGCCTTTCACCCCCAGCCGGATAGACCATTCTCCCTCCAGCATGGCTCCACCCGCTAGTGCGGGTTCCTGTGGCCACAACAAGATCGGCATTTGGAGGGGATGAACGTATTCCAGAAAGCGGCGCAGCAGTGGTAGAGAAGCAATGGGATGGTTGTCGCAAAAGGAGATCGCCCCCGAGTCATTGAGTTCTGCTAATTCTGTCAGGGATTCTCCGGCGGCATTCTGAGTGATGGCGGCGTAGGGTAGCCATTGTGGCGCGAAAGTGGACGCCTGATTGAGAATGGCCTGCAGGCGATCGGGGGTATCGACTACCGGATGAGTGGTGGGCAACAGTCCGACTTGCGTGAATCCCCCGGCGAGTGCTGCTTGTCCTAAAGACTGTAAAGTTTCCCGCTGTTCGTAACCCGGTTCACCCGACTGCGCGTACAGATCTACAAGACCGGGGCCGATCACCCATCCGCTGGCATCGACAACCTCGCTACCGTCTGGGATCCCCTCAATGCGAGCTGCGATTGCTTTCAGAACACCTTTGTCTATCCAAACGTCCCCAGTGCTATCTCCTCCAGTGAGATCTCTCCCACCACTGAGTTCGGTTGTTTGGGTGACATCTAGTGATGGGTTGATGATGCGAATGTTCTGAAAAACGTAAGAGCGATCGGCCTCGAACATGTTTATCCAAGCGATACACCACCGGATTGAGCCGCGTTGATAGCAAACCGTTGTAAGTCACGTGCCAGAAGGCGACAGGCTTTACAGGGCAGGTAAACATGCTTGAGAAGGTTTGTCTACTGCTATGCGAAACACAGATATCCAGTCAAGTTATATCGAAGCCACTCAGCTAGCGCGATAGATTTCTCGCAAGTGCGGCACTTGATTGTAAGAATGCTAGCGACGACGGGGGGTTATCCCCACCAGCGTCCCAACCCGCTTTAATCCCGGAATCACGGCTAATACCAATAGGAGGAGTGCATCTAGAGCGAGTTCGAAGTAAGTAAACTCTCGCCCAAAGTAGTTGGGATCCCAATAGCTAATTGAGCTGCGAAATCGGATGCTCCAGTTCAGCGGGAATAATAGCAAGGGGCCATCGTGGACGTGGGTCGGGATATCGAGTGCCGTGTGCAATAGGCAGGCCAGGAAAAAGTAGAAACTCCAGCGAGCAAGGCTGCCAATGCGATCGCGGGATGTCCATAGCAGAGCGATTGCCACGGCTAACACCAGCGGAGAATGCAAAGCGTTATGCAGTGCGATCCAAACGGGATCGGTAAAAAACAGATCGTCGAACATGTAGCGAAACGTTTCTGCCGCGCTCATACCTCGCTTGGTGTAGTAGAAGTAGCCGCCTATTGACAACAGGTAGAGAGGAAGATCGGGGGCGATGGAACCTAACAAGAACGCGCTGGTGACGACTGGATGGCGTGAGAATTTTGTAGTCGCGGCACCAATCAGAAAGTGAGAAGGAGTGTTCACGCTGAGGACTGCTCGCTCGATAGACCTATCCTACTGGCGGATCGCTCTAAAACCGGTGGAAGTTAGTAGGCTCCTGGTGATTGATGGGGGCTAGGAAGGTCTTTTCCCGATCGACAAGTGTTTGGCTGGTTGAATTTGCCAAGATAGGTCTACAAGTCTGTTTGGAACTTTGGGAATGGCCACTCTCAGTCAACGGCGTACCGAGAATGTCGCAGGTGATTTCTACGTCGATCGCACTTGCATCGATTGCGATACCTGCCGCTGGATGGCTCCCGAGGTATTTAGTCGAGACGGTTCGATGTCTGCCGTTTATCATCAGCCGAATACCGAAGCGGAGAGAACCGCAGCGTTGCAAGCTTTGTTGTCGTGTCCGACTGCGTCTATTGGGACTGTGGAAAAACCGGTAGATATCCAGACGGTACAGGCGAGATTTCCACTCGAGATCGCAGATGGTGTCTATCACTGCGGCTACCATTCTGAACAGTCATATGGTGCTGCCAGCTACTTCATTGTGCGGTCTGAAGGGAATATTCTGGTCGATTCCCCTCGGTTTACACCACCACTGGTCAAGCGTTTGGAGAAGTTGGGGGGAATTCGCTACCTGTATCTCACCCATCGGGATGATGTGGCTGACCACCAGAAGTTCCACGATCGCTTTGGCTGCGATCGCATCCTGCATGAAGACGACATCGGTGACTCTACCCAGTCAGTGGAGATTCAACTGAGCGGCTCGGAGCCCTATCAGTTGGCGGAAGATGTGCTGATTGTTCCCGTTCCCGGCCACACCAAAGGACATACAGTGCTGCTGTACAACCAGATGTTTCTGTTTACCGGCGACCACCTGGCATTCTCTGCTCGGCTGGACCACCTGACTGGATTTCGTGATTATTGCTGGTATTCGTGGCCGGAACAAGTGCGATCGATGGAACGATTGACTCACTATAGCTTTGAATGGATTTTGCCGGGGCACGGACGGCGCTTTCATGCCGAGCGTTCGGACATGCCAAACCATCTCAGGAATTGTGTCACTTGGATGAAATCAGTGGCTTAAGGCTGAGCCTAAGATACCGATTGGCTGTTTTTCCCATCAACTGTGTCCTGAGATCGCTGTCGCCATATACAGTGGTTCGTGCGGTAACTTCGGCACTTCCTAGTTGACGGCCGATTTCGAAGTTAGCTGGGGTTGTCTGCTTGTTGAGGATAGGTGATGTGCAATGGCCAAAAAGTTGTTATTTGTTTGCTTGGGAAATATTTGCCGATCGCCCACAGCCGAGGGGGTGATGCGGCATTTAGTATCTGAAGCAGGACTAGCTGAAGAGATTGTTTGCGACTCTGCAGGAACGTCGGCGTATCACGTTGGCGAACCGCCAGATCGACGCATGCAACAGGCCGCTTCTGCACAAGGAATGCCACTGGGGGGGCGGGCTCGGCAGTTCGAGCGATCGGATTTTGAAGACTTCGATTTGATCTTGGCGATGGATCGGGACAACTACCGCAATATTCTGCGCCTTGACCCGAATGGTGCATACGCTGATAAAGTCCAAATGATGTGCTCCTACTGCACCAAGCATGGAGATCGCGAAGTTCCTGACCCGTACTACGGAGGTGCAGATGGGTTTCGGTACGTTGTCGATCTGTTGAAGGATGCTTGCTCCGGGTTGTTGGCTGAGATGTCTTAGGGGGTGTCTTTCTCCGCTGGAGGAGACGTGGGAGCGGGTAGGTCCTTCCACAGTGATTGCAACGCGAACAATCCCTGGGATGGGCTGAATAGTAAAGCCAGTAAAAATTGGGCAAACACCACGATCGCGATCGCCGGGCCGGAGGGCAGATCGAAGTAGAAGCTGAGATACATGCCTCCTACGCTGGCCGATACGCCTAGTAGCGTGCCAATCGCGATCGTCCAATGCAGCTCCTTTGCTAACAGATAGGCGGTGAGGGCCGGCCCCACCAGCATGGAAATCACCAAAATGACCCCAACGGTTTGCATGCCGACAACAATTGTGAGCGCGACGGCCGCCACAAAGCAGATATCGATGGTCTTTACGGGTAATCCAACGGCTTGGGCACCATTGCGATCGAACGTAAAAAACAGCAGCTCTTTATAAAACAACGCTGTCAGCAGCAAAATTAGCAGTGTGACAATCCCCGCCTGCCATACATCTGTCCGCGTCACGCTGAGGATATTGCCAAACAGCAGCCCTTCCAAATCCAGGCGGCTATCCAACATGCTGAGCAGAGCCACACCAATTGCAAAAAAGCTCACGAGGGTTAGGGACATGGCCGCATCTGCTTTCACCCGTGTTTTGGCTCGAATCCAGGAAATGGCCACTGTGCTGAGCACTCCGGAGATAAAGGCTCCCACCAACAGGTTCAGCCCGAAGAAATTCGCGATCGCCAATCCCGGTAGCACTGAGTGGGAAATCACATTCCCCAGCAATGAGAGGCGCTGCACGATTAAAAACGCCCCGATTGCAGGACACAATACGCCGACAATCGCTCCCATCATCAACGAGTACTGCATGAACTCGTATTTCAGTGGGTCAAATAGCCAATCCAGCATTCAGGTCAAGTCCGACTCAGAGGCTCGTACTCAGAGGCTCGCACCTTGTGGACAGGCGCGATTCACGTTCACAACGAAGAGTTATGCAGCAGATGCCCACTCTACAGTCGTTCATGCCACTAATACCGGTGCGCGATCTCCATCTGTATCTTTGCCATGCTTGTCTTTGTGATTTCTGTCTTCGCAGAGGTTGACCAGCATTGCTGCTCCAAAGGCTTGCTGGATATTGCCTGCGGTCATGACTTCGTGCGGAGTGCCGTTGGCTAACAGGGTGCGGTTGAGTAATAGGAGGCGATCGTAGCGATTGAGGGATTCCCCCCATTCGTGGCTGCAGACCACGATCGTTTTGCCTTGCTGTCTCAGTTCGCTCAGTAAGTCCGAAATAATCTGCTCGGAGCGTTTATCGACGCCAGTGAGCGGTTCATCCATCAGGAAAATATCGGCCTGTTGCGCCAGTGCCCGCGCTAGAAAGATGCGCTGCTGCTGTCCTCCCGATAGTTGGCCAATTTGACGGTGGCGCAAATTCCACATTTCGACGTGCTCCAGAGCCGAGCGCACGATATCCCGTTCAGAGCGAGTTGCCCATTTGAGCCAGCCGATTGCCGTCGTGCGTGCCATCATCACGACACTCCATGCGGAGGTGGGATAGTCCCAGTCAACCCGCGATCGCTGGGGAACGTAGGCCACCTGTCGGCGCTGCTGTGACAGAGGAGAGCCGTTGAGCAATACTCGACCTCCATTGACCGGTAGAGCAACCCCAGCATGGCTTTGAGCAATGTACTTTTACCTGCACCATTTGGCCCAATGAGCCCGATTGTTTCACCTGTCGGCAACGTAGCACTGACTTTCTCCAGTGCCAGTACTCCGCGATAGTTCACAGACAGAGACTGGATTTCAATCATTGGGCGATGGATGTTTGAGTTATGGGGGAAAGGGGAGATGGATCGCTGAAGAAGCGAAATCGTTAAGTAAATGCGAATGATAATGATTCTCGATCCAACAAAAATTTTAGCAAACACTGTTGGGCTCTGGAGACCGTGCAATCAATATCCCTTTCTGATGTGGATAGTTCGCCGCGCGAGATTGGGGGAAGCTAGCTCTGCGGAGGCTGTTGCCTGCACTATCTAAAATGGCTGGTTTCCGCGATTGATACACGATGCTTGCTTGAAGACCTGGCTTCTCGTGCCGCGATAGTAGCCTTTGAGGGGAACAGTAACAGTGCTTCTTGCATCCTCTAATTTCTTGATATTGGTTCCACTTGATACTGGGTCTAATTGATATGGAACTCCGCTCTCAGGCCTGGAGTCTGTAGACAGCTCAAAGCCTTAGTTAGCAAAGAGAGATGATTGGAAACTCTCCATAGCGGATTGCCGATCTCTATATGGATTGAGGCAGAAGCAAACTCTGTAGCTGCTCGGCTTGCCGACGCTCTGGAGCTATTTAGGACTTACGTGTGGTAGTGACTCGTGACGCCAAAGCTGGAACCGCTCAAGCCCGACCTGTTTGTTGTCAAAGGGTTACTTGAATTGGCGTTGTGTCGGCATGTCATTGAGATTGCTGAATGTGCCCGCACTAAAACAGCAGGTATCGAGGTTGGTGTCACCAACGCAGATATTCGCAGCAGCGATATGTTGTCGCTAGATTCAGGTGACCCGCTACTGCAATCCACCAATCAGCTATTGCTCGATAAAGTGGGGGTCATCCAGAGACTTCTGCTGGACTATTACGGTGCGACATTCCCCCACTGTGAACCCTGTTCGATTTTGCGCTACCGGGAAGCGCAGTTTTATCGGCGGCATATCGATAACTGGCTGTTATCCAGCCGGCTGGAGGAAGCCGAGCGTGGGGTACCAACCCGAGATGTCAGTATTGTTGGCTATCTAAACGATGATTTTGAGGGGGGAGAAACCTACTTCGATCGCCAAGCAATCAAGGTGAAACCCGAAGCTGGGACAGTGTTGGTGTTCCCCTCATTCTTCACGTATCCTCACCAAGCTCTGCCAGTGACGCGAGGCCAAAAATACGCGTTCACAACCTGGTTATTTCATTGATGATTCTTCAGGCTGGCTCCGACAGGTTATCCCCTGTACCCAAGATTTTGCAGCCTGCCTGGATGTGCTAATTCTTCAGGCTGGGTTAGGCGGCCTCACTCGCTGTCCTCTTGGTTGTAGAGTTCTGCCAGTCCTGCCATACCGGTGAAAAACGTATAGACACCAACTTTGAGTGGATTTTCATCTCGGCTGCTGGCAATGCGAGCGGCGATCGCCCCTTCAACCGCGTGAATCGCCATGGCTCCAGCCCCCACCCAAACCCAGACATCGAGCTTGGCAGGGAGCTGGGTGTGGTTCGCAGTTGCGTACAGCTTCCACATCAGCAGGACAGCTGCCATGGCTATCAGTACGGATGAGATTAGCTTGATGGCCAGCCACTGAACGGTATTGGTGGATGCTTCGGTCATAATTTCACTCTGAGGAGGGGGCGTTTATGGGAGCGAGCCTCGAGACTGGTTTTCGCGAACACCCTTCAGTATGGCAAGAGGAGCGGAAAAAGGTCTGCGCAATCATTCAACTGGAGCGCAGCGCTCCTGACTAAGTCGCCGGATTCATATCAGTTCTCTGCTAGATTTTCCGCAAGCTCTTCGGCGCACCTGGATGGCTTTTGGGGTCAGTAGAGTATCCAAAGCAACTATTTTGAGCGATCGCCTGTCAATGACATCAACACCACCCATCCCGTCTTCTCCCATGTCGTCAGCGGTATCGGCTCCGTCTGCCGATGAGATCGTGTGGGGCAAGCAGCAGGCCGATGCGAACACTGCCGAGTCCAACACTGGTGATTCCAACTATATTGACGCTCAGAAATCCGCATGGTTCGGGGCATTTCGCTCGCAACTACAAGAGTTCTCTTACGAGATAACAGATATTGAGGGTACCCTGCCCGAGGGACTGTACGGTTCGACCTTATTTCGCAATGGACCCAGTCGATTCGAGCGGGGAGAGCAACGGGTTCATCATTACTTGGATGGAGATGGATATCTCTCGCGCATTGCGTTTGCCAGCGATGGACGTGTCTTTTTCGATTCTCGGTTTATTAATACTGAAGAGTATGCCCAAGAAGAGAACCAAGAGCAGTTTTCATTCCGCACGACATTTGGTACTCAGAAACCGGGGGGACTGTGGGTGAATGTCTTCGAAACCTATCTAAAAAATCCTGCGAATACTCACGTGTTGCCGTGGGGAGACAGACTGCTGGCTCTGTACGAGGCAGGTTTGCCCTATCGCCTTAACCCCTCAACGCTCGATACCCTCGGTCCGGTGGGGGTTGATGGCTTACCTGTCAAAGGGGGATTGCCAGGCTCTCGATGGGAGGCCGCACTGCGACTCGCCAGCGGTCGGGAAGCGGTTACCGCTCACCCCCGTATCGATCCCGTTCGCGATCGCCTCGCGATCTGGGATTGGTACGTCAAGGTCCAACCCGGTCGGCCCAGCACCTTGCACATCGACATTCGCGAATACGATCGTAATTGGACGCTGCAGGATAGTTCTCACTACGCCATGCCGGGGGCGACGGTCAATCCTCATGACTTTGCACTGACTCCCAGCTACTACGTCTTTTTCGAGAATCGCTTAGCGTTTGATGTTCTCCCCTTTTTGCTAGGTACCCACTCCCCGGCTGACTGTCTGAAACCATTGACTGGTTGCCCCACGCGGGTTCATCTGGTGCCCCGTCCTGGAGGGCCGCAGGCGGAGCAGTCGCCTATAGTACTCGACACCGCCGAGTGGTTTTCCATTCATCAGGCATTTGCTTGCGATCTCCCGGATGGTGGAGTGGATGTGTACAGTGCCGGTTGGCCCGCATCCGGTCTGGATGGAGGATTTCTGACCAGTTGGGGGGGATACGCCCCTAACTTTGATGCGATCGCCCCGACATTCTTGTGGCAAACCACCATCCATCCCCAAACCCAGTTGGTCGAGCATCGAGTCGTCCCTGGCGCAGAGGGCTACTGTATCGATCACCCCTGCATTAATCCCAACTACGAAACGAGTGCGGCCCGCTATCTCTACATGACCTACAGCAACAGGGTAGGAGAATCCTCGCCGCCTGTTGGCTATCTAAAGCTGGATATTCAGTCTGGAGAGAAGCAAGTTTGGGTGGGGGAGTTGGAGTGTTTTGTCGAAGAGCCAGTGTTTGTGCCCAGGGCTGGGACCGTGGCTGAAGATCAGGGGTTGCTGCTGGGGATTGTTTACGACCATCGGCAGGAGCGATCGTCGCTGGTTGTGTTGGATGCTGCCAATATGGATCGGGGGCCAATTTGTCGACTATGGCTGACTCACCATCTGGTTCACGGGCTACATGGGTCGTGGTGCCCTCGATACTATGGGCCATAAGTACCCTCTGACTAAATTTTCAGTCAGGAGAGGATAATGTAAGTGGCTTTTCCCAGGCGATCTATCCCACGATCAGTAAGGCGATCGCCGAAAATAACCCTCCAAAGATGTGCAGTACTTGATTGCCGGTAGCGATTAAGGCAATGCCGAACCCCAGTGCCACCCCGTTCGACAGCACGGGATAGAGAAAGACGCGCCAATCCCGCATGGTAATGAACCAGTGGTAGACGAATAGTGCTGCCACGATGAGTTGGGGGATTTGCAACAGTGGCCCCTTCTCGCCATTGACTCCGTAGGCTAAGGGAACGGCGATGATGCAGGCGATCGCCAAGATATCCGTCCACAACGCTTTTTTCAGTCCCATTGCAATCAGCCCCACCCCTGCGGTGATGAAGGTGTAGAATAAACGATTCAGTGCCGAAATTTGGCTGACGTAAATCCAGTTATCACCGATGTGCTCGGCAATTTCGTAGGAACTGGCGATGGCAAAGCAGGCGAACCCGCAGTAAATCAAAGGCAAAGACCGTAGTGGTAAAACGGTGCGATAAAACTCGCTACGTCGGGAAAAAATCCAAATGTTGAGAGCGGAGACAAGATAGACCGACAGGTGAGCGGCGACAATTGCGACGGTTAAGACGGGTGACATGAGCAGACAAGTAGGAGTGAGGGGGTTGAGATAGCGAACTCGACAACAGATGCTCCAGCGAAATAGACACTGTCAGGGCATTTCAAAATAGTCGAGATACCGCCGCACGTAGCGATTGTCACGATTGGCAGCGGCTTGCACTGCCTCCCAATGGGCCCCGAAACCGATGCGCTTGAGCAGTTTGGAATATTCCTTGTATTCGTGCGGTATTTGCTCGTCCAATAGCATTTGTAAGATGCGGTTTCTCAGTCTGTTGATCTGTCCGCCTGTCAGCAGATGCCTCTGCTGTCGTAAGACTCGGGCGGTATTTGAGTGTAAGAGTCGGCCAAAGGGCTGCTTTTGACAATGTTCGATGAATTCAACTCCGATTTCGACACAGGCGCGATCGCCCTCTCGAATTCCAGCCACAATTGCATCCATCACCGGATAGACCCACTTCACCGCGCCATTCTTCGATACCGTCTCGCTTGGTTTAATGGTGCGAGGCTCCTCGACCCCCAGCAGCTTTGCGTACGTGCTGTAGCGTTCGATGATGGCCGATGCACTCCAGATTCCAGTGCCGTTGTAATCTCTTAGCTCGTAATCTTTTCCCCCGCCATCTCTAATCGCCATCAGCTCTGGGATAGCCGCTTGACGGCTGCCCCCTTCAATAGTTCGTGAGCTTCTTTGAGATAGTCAGGGATGCGATCGCGGTGGGGACTGTTGGCCAAGCAATCTGCCAGCTTTCTCGCCGATACGTTTTCCGCTTTGCCTCCCGGAAACCAGTGACCGGCATTGGTGAGCAAGTTGTAGCGGGCCTTGCCGTACTCCACCATGTCGTAGGCCAAGATTAAATTACGCAGCCATAAAACTGTTGGAATATTGATACCGCCGGGGGTGCGATCGTGGGTGGGTAACCCCACATGCCACGTTTTCGCCCACTCCTCCCCAAATGTGTCCACCATGCGCTGCTCTAGCCGAGAGACGATGTCGGGCAAGATCTCTGCAGCGGTGTCCAGCAGTGGCAAGGCTTTCATGTGCTCGTCAAAGTCACTGGGGCGAGCAGCCCCCAGACTGAGGGTGTGTACCTGTGGGTGGGAGAGGCAAAACAGGTCGTTAAACACCATGGGACTGAGGGGACGGCAGAGATCCACCAGACGCTGAGGGGGCTCGTACAGCCGTCCTCCTTTATCGGAAGGGCTGATGATGAACACTCCCATGTCTTGCTGAGTAGCTGCAGCGATCGCCGGCCAATTGGTTTGGTTGATGTAATACCAATGCAAATTGACGTAATCGAAGCGCCCCGACTCGATTGCCCGCACAATCACATTGCAGGGGCCGTGGGTGGAGAAGCCGACGAATCGCACCTTTCCCTCTTGCACGAGTTGGCGAGCCACATCCATGCAACCGCCGGGCCGCAATGTTTGCTCGATGTGTTCGGGGGTATTGATGCCGTGAATACCCAATAAATCGACGTAATCGAGTTGTAGGTAACCCAGCGATTTTTCAAAGACCTGGCGGAACTGTCTCGGGTCGGCAGATGGTACCACCTTGGTCTGAACAATTAATTCGTGTCGTGGCAGCTTGGGCAATATGTAACCCAACTGCATTTCAGACGATCCGTACCCCCGCGCCGTCTCAATGTGATTAATCCCGAGCTCTAATGCTCTGTGGATCGTTGCTTCTAAGTTTTGTTGGCCGGCTTCAGGCACTTCATCGGGACGGATATCCTGCCATTTGTGCTGATAGCGCATTCCACCACAGCTAAAGACCGGCATTTGCAGTTCGGTTCGGCCAAAGCGGCGATATTGCATGCTTCGCTCTCGGTGCAAGGTCACAACTTGCAAGATTGTAACGAGTTCTCAGAATGGCGTCGGTGCTGAAGGGCGATCGGCTTCCCGCGTTCAATAGGGGTTACTCCAAATGCCGGTCGGGCTAAACCGGCAGCAGGTTGTCTTTTCTATGGCGATCGCTGAGCGTGGTCGGGATTGAACTTGCGTGTTGACACAGACATGCCCTGAGCAGGGCAGCACAAGCGACGGTAGGCATTCTAGAGAATGCGATGCAACATAGCTCACATTTCATGTAGTGGCGGAGCGAGATCCCTGGCACTAGGGAACACTTCACAACAGGTAGAGGAGTCACTACTGTTTAAGGCGATCGGAACGATTTGTAGCTTATAAGACTCAGAAATCGCGTTGATTAGATAGAATAGCTACACAATATTGTAAATATTTGTTACAGTATTAATTAAGGTCGCTGAAACATGCGTTCACCAACAGGAGGCTCACTATCTAGTGGTGTGACCCCTGACGGACAGTAATGTTCCCGTACCGTGTGGTTGGGATATCAGCGATTGAGAGTTTTTAGAGAACTCCCCCCCCATTACCGATTGTTTGGCTGATTCCACAAAGGAGATTCCGTGAGTTACAGCGTCAGGCTAATTAATGCTGAAACCGGGCTAGATAAAACCATTGCCGTCCCCGAAGGGGAATACATTCTGGACGTTGCAGAAGACACTGGTATTGATATTCCCTATTCCTGTCGGGCTGGAAAGTGCATCTCGTGTGTTGGCAGAGTGGAAAGTGGTGTTGTCAAGCAAGACCATGATTTTCTCAAAGACAGTGAAGTGGCGGCTGGTTTTGTGCTCACATGCATGGCAGCTCCCCGCTCTGACTGTGTAATTTACACCGAGCAGGAAGATGCCCTACTCGATCTGTAACTACGGTCTGATTGCTTCGCCCTGAGATATAGCTTATTGGTCTCAGTTCACAATCAACGGTACTGTCTTAATCCTGCGCAGATGCGGATTCATAGTGTGGTGGCCTCGTCGATGATATCGAGGTACCACTACTGTCCGCACTTGTGCTCTTTTATTTTTTTGGGGTACATCTTGCCGGTCATAGTCACGGTGGCACTGTTTTGTAGCTGGCAGGGCTAACAAAAGTAAATAGTTTTGGCTAATCCAGAGCTGACGAGGGACTGTCTTGACGGCGATAAGTGTTTCAACAGCTTATGGACAAGTCCTAAGTAATTTAGCGACATATCAAAATCGCAGATTCATGCCCTAGGGGGGCATGTCCGTCGTCTGGAACTTGTGCCATTATCGCCTGTAATGCTGGCTGAACTTCTGTTTTGGCTGATGAAGAGGGGGGGCAAGCCGGAGGATATGACAGGAAGGTGGCTGGTGAGAATTTGCCATTGGAAATATAGCGCACTCTGCGGAATAGGGATGGGATTGGGGATGTTAATCGCCGTCCCTACTGCATGGGCTCACGGTATTAATGTCACCCACGGCGCTGGTGAAGCCGTGCGAGTGCAAGCATCGTTTGACTCGGGAGCGCCGATGGCTGCAGCACAGGTATCGGTGTTTGCTCCAGGTGATTTAGAGACACCGTGGATAACCGGCACCACCGATCCTGCGGGCAATTTCGCGTTCGTCCCCGATGTGACTCAAGCCGGACGCTGGGAAGTTCAAGTGCGCTTGGCCGGTCACGGGGAGATTGTATATGTACCTGTGGAGGGAGACACCGCTGTTGCCGATGCGTCTACTCATTCATCGACTTCATCGAGATCGGCGATTGCAGAGGGTTCTGAATCTGAATGGGTAGAGTCGCCCCCCCGGAGATCTCCTTCGCTCGCCGTTGCCTCTCCTCCGCGAGCGCCGGCAGGGCTATCCCTCCGTCAGAAACTGGTGATGGGGGCAGTGTTTGCATGGGGGTGTTTGGGGACTGCCCTGTATGTCAAGCGGGGCAATGGCCCTAACCCGAGAAAGCCCCCTCAGCCGGGAGACCTTGCCTAATGCATATCCCCGATGGTTTTTTGCCGGTGCCAGTGTGGGTGGGGGGCTACGCGATCTCGGGCACCGCTCTGTGGCTATCCCTCCGTCAGATCGATCGCTTACCCAATCCGCAAGAGGGCGTCCCTAAAGCCTCGCTGCTGACTGCGGCTTTTTTTGTTGCCTCGTGGATCCATATTCCGATTCCACCCGTCAGCGTTCATCTCATGCTGAATGGACTGATGGGAGTGTTGCTGGGGCCGTTTGCCTTTCCGGCCATTGCCATTGGGCTATTTTTTCAGGCGGTCCTGTTTCAGCATGGCGGGCTCTCCACATTGGGGATTAATGCTGCCGTTCTGGGGATTCCGGCCATGCTGGCGTCTCAACTGTATCGATTGAGATGGCGGCTTTCTAGGCGCAGTCAGCCGTCAGAACAGTGGGGGGCAGAACAGTGGGGGCCAGACTTGGCCGCCAAACAGCGCTGGGTCACTGGGGCGGTGGCTGCGGTGGCTGGAGCGAGCGGTTTGCTGCTGTCGGCGTTGGTATTTTGTGTGTTGTTGATTGCCGTGATTCCTGCCTCTGTTGACGTGCAGGCCGAGCGGATTGCGATCGCCACGCTGACGGTAGCTCACCTGCCGGTAGCGGTAGTGGAAGGGGCGATGACAGCAGCTATTGTGCTGTTTTTAGAGCGGGTTAAGCCCACTCTGCTGCAACAGTTGTGAGTTTTGGGGGACGAATCTCGGATGAAATCCATTGCGATTGATACCTACAGCCATCTGGATTCCCCCCTGCACCGGTGGGATGCCCGCGCCAAGTTGATTGGATTGTTTGCCATCATGCTGGCGTTTGCCAGCATTCAGCAGTTAGTGCTGTTGCCGCTGCTGTTGTTCCTGAGTGGACTGGCGTATTGGTGCTCGAAATTGCCCTGGCACTTCTGGCGAGATCGACTGCGTTGGCCCGGTCGCTTGCTGTTCCTGCTGGCGTTGGTGCTGCCATTTGCTGGAGGGGGTGTTGAATGGCTGCGGTTGGGGCCGATGGCTGTTTATGAAGACGGGGTGTTGGCGCTGCTGCAAATTGCGACTCGCGCCATCTCGATTCTGACAGTAGGGTTGGTGTTGTTTGGAACCACCCCGTTCCCCACCCTAATTTCTGCTGCGCGATCGCTGGGGTTACCGGCCATCTTGGCCGACATGGTGTTGCTCACGTACCGCTATCTCTTCGATTTGGGGAGCACGCTCGACACCATGCAAACTGCCCTCCGTCTGAGGGGATTGCGCATTACTCGACTGAAGCGATCGCAAATTCCTGTGGTTGCCGGATTGATTGGCTCGCTGCTGGTGCGCAGCTACGACCAGTCCGAGCGAATTTACAGTGCTATGCGGTTGCGAGGTTACGGAACTGTTGCTCAGCGCCAAGCTCGTTTGTGGCCCTCCCGCCGTCACGTGTGGGGGACGGGGATGGCACTGGCGATCGCTGTTGGCCTGCTATCCGTTGAGTGGGTGTGGAGCGTGTTTCCGCTGGTGTGACAACCGTTCGTCTGGGCTATCCCTGTTTTAGATTGTCCCTGCTTGGGGCACACTCGCCTCCCTCACTCGTCCTGTCCTTTGCTTTTGCTTGCCATGACCGCGCTTTCTCCTCGTCCCCAGTCTACTTACCCTAAATCGGCTAATGATGTCACCCTCTCAGAGGTTGTTGTTGGTCTGGATTGTCCGCAGCCCCGCCCGATTGCCCTGTCGGTACGGGGGTTGTGTTTTGACTATGACGATGGGTCTGGTACTCATAAAGCGTCCGTCCTCAATCATTTGGACTTGACGGTGTATAAGGGCGATCGCGTGGGTGTGATTGGCTGCAATGGGGTGGGCAAAACAACGTTATTTCATTCCATCTGTGGGGTGCTGACCCCTACGGCTGGGGCGATCGAGCTATTCGAGCGGCCCGTGCAACCGGGACAGTTTTCTCACGATGTGGGGCTGGTGTTTCAGAACCCCAACGATCAGTTGTTTTCGGCGCGGGTGTGGGACGATATTGCCTTTGGGCCTCAAAACATGGGGCTGCCGAATGAGGACATTAGCCGCAGAGTGCAACATGTGATGCAGGTGACGGGCACGCAATCGCTGGCCGAGCGCCCGCCCCACCAATTGTCGGGGGGCCAAAAACGCATGGTGGCGATCGCCAGTATCTTAGCCATGCAGCCCAAGCTGACGATTTTTGATGAACCCAGCGCTAACCTAGATTGTCGGTCTCGCCGTCGCTTGATTCATTTCTTGCAGGAGATGTCTCAGACTATTCTGTTGGCCTCTCACGACCTCGAACTGGTGCTGGAGGTGTGCGATCGAGTGGTGATTTTGGATGGCGGGCAGGTGGTGGCGGATGGACCTGTGCGACAGATGATGGCCAATCGCGACATGATGGAACGCTACGGTCTGGAATGCCCGCACTCCTTGACCCACACCCACAACGATCCCGCGCAGAACGCTTCGCAAAATGCCGTACACTGAATTCGTCTGACGCATCGGTTTATTACATCTATGGATATCGTTACCCTCGGCTGGGCTGCCGTTCTAGCATTTTTTGTGTTCTCTATCTCCTTCGTTGTATGGGGTCGTGGTGGCATGTAATGCCCCTGGTGCTGTGCTCGATCGAGTCACCACGATGTGGTTTAGACACGTCGAACGACTTGAGTGAAGCCCAGCATTGACTGGGGGTAGACGCTACATTTTACTCGGGATCCTCGAACCTGTAGCGATCGACTCCCCAGACTGACATTAGATAACTGACTATTAAAAATTGATTATCGAGGCCAACTGTTGAGGACAATCGAATGTCTCCCGAATCCATGTCTGCCCTAGTGCAACAGGTTGCTTTTGGTCTGCTCATCCTGCTGTTGGGGGGAGTGACGCTAGGGGTAGGATATTTGACTGTGTCTGACAGGCGCGATCGCCAGCGTCGCAAGCAGTCGTCCCCATCGCGGAAATAAGGGTTGTTGCTCCTTGATTTCTGTCCCCCATTGGATGGGGAACGATCAGGCTATTGGCTTAAGTGTCTTGACTCTGATTCTTCGTCGTTTCAGCCTGAGAGTTGCGTTCGATCGGCTGTAAGTTAGACAGGTGAGTAGCTTGGAGCTGCCGATACCTTGGCTGCAAAATGTCACTCTCTGATACGATCTGGGTGACCCTGTCTTAAGTTATGCAAACAGTCAAACGCTGCGAGGTATAGCGGGTGCGCATTGCCGTTGACGCCATGGGAGGCGATTACGCCCCTGCGGAAATTGTGAAAGGAGCCCTGTTGGCTCGTGAAGAATACGGTGTAGAAATTTTGCTGGTGGGTCGCCCTGACTCCATCCGCCCCCACCTGCCCCAGTCGCTACCGCGCGGTATCGAAATTATTGAGGCAGAAGACGAAATTGGTATGAGCGAAGAGCCTGCTGTGGCTATTCGCCGCAAGCGGAAGGCATCCATTCGCATCACCATGGATATGGTGCGTAAGGGTCGAGCCGATGCTGCTGTTGCTGCTGGCAATACCGGTGCGGCGATGGCTGCAGCTTTGCTTCGATTAGGACGCATTCCTGGTATCGATCGTCCGGCGATCGCCGCTTTGATGCCCACATTACTGCAGAAGCCGGTCATGCTGCTGGACGTGGGGGCCAACGTAGATGCCAAGCCAAAGTATTTGGAACATTTCGCCATCATGGGCTCCATCTACAGCCAGTACGTGCTGGGGGTGAAGCAGCCGCGAGTAGGGTTGCTCAATATTGGTGAAGAGTCCAGTAAGGGCAACGACCAGGTGATTACTGCATACCAGCATTTGTCGAGTGTGAGCCACATCAATTTTGCGGGTAACGCCGAAGGTCGCGATGTGTTGACGGGCGACTTTGATGTGGTGGTGTGTGATGGGTTTGTCGGTAACATCCTGCTGAAGTTTGCGGAAAGTGTGGGTATGGTGGCTACCCAAATTTTGCGGGAAGAGCTGCCGAGAGGTTGGCACGGCAAGCTGGGGGCGACAATTTTGAGGCCCAACCTGAAGAGTGTGAAGCGGCGCATGGACTATGCCGAGTATGGTGGCGGGTTGTTGTTAGGGGTGAATGGCGTTTGCATCATTACCCACGGCAGCTCGAAAGCGCCGATGGTGTCGAATGCCATTCGTCTAGCCAAAGAAGCGGCGGAAGCGGATGTGATCGAACGAGTGCATACCGAGGTGATTGCGGCGCAAGAAGACATCGATCGCAGCGAAGGAAAAAAAAAATTGACGTCCCTGGAGCCGCTTGCGTCTGCTCAGGCCTCTGATGTCTCTTGATGATTGTCTTGTCAGACTCTTCTTGCGAGGATTCTCGCGATTGTATTGAAGACTTACTTGCTCATTGCTAGTGCTGCTCATCTGTAACTACGAACCACTGTGACTGTCGATTCTCCTGCATCCAATTCTCTTCATTCCGTTCAACTGGTTAGTGTGGCGACGGCTGTTCCGGAAACGGTTCTGACGAATGATGAGCTGGGACAAATTGTCGATACGTCTGATGAGTGGATCCGTCCTCGCACAGGGATTCGCGAACGTCGAATTTTGGAGCCGAGTCGCACCTTAGTGGATTTAGGTGCAGAGGCTGGTCGACTGGCGATCGAGCGGGCTGGACTACAGCCGATGGATATTGACCTAATCGTGTTGGCGACGTCTACCAGCAGCGAACGATTTGGGGCGGCTGGTGCGATTCAGGGAGCGTTGGGGGCTAGGCGGGCGGTGGCGTTTGACCTGACGGCGGCTTGCACTGGGTTTGTGTATGCGGTGGCGACAGCGGCACAGTTTTTGCAGACGGGGGTATATCGACGAGCGCTTGTGGTGGCGGCAGATGTGCTGTCACGGACGGTGGATTGGAGCGATCGCCGCACCTGCGTTCTGTTTGGTGATGGTGCTGGAGCCGTGGTGTTAGAGGCGGGCTCGACTCAGGGATTGCTGGGGATGGAGCTGCGATCGGATGGGACGGGGAGCGAGCTGCTGACGTTAGAGAATAAGGCGGAATCGGTTCCACTGACGGATTCAATTGCGGTGGGGCAGTACCGCAATCAGTTCATCGCCATGAATGGGCGCGAGGTGTATAAGTTTGCGGTGCGGGAAGTGCCAGAGGTGGTGGAGAAGACACTGTTTCGGGCGGGGCTGGATGCGGCGGATGTGGATGGATATTTTATGCATCAGGCGAATCAGCGGATTTTGGATGCGATCGCCAAGCGCCTGAAGGTAGACAATGACCGGTTTGCGAGCATTCTCGATCGCTATGGAAATACGTCTGCGGCGTCGATTCCATTGGCACTGGCGGATTGGGTGGAGTCTGGCAAGTTGAAGACCGGACAGACGGCGTTGGCGGCTGGGTTTGGTGCGGGATTGACTTGGGGGGCGATCGCGTTTAGGTGGGGACGATTGGACGGTTAGGCTTTCTGATTGTTGTCAAACAATTGAATGATTTGTCTATGCTTGTCTAGGGTAAGGAATGTTTCTATGCCCTGGTAGATGATTGTGACCTGGCCTCCATAGATATCATCGATCGCCAATACTTTTGTTTGTTCCACCTCCTCGAATTCATGATAAGCAATCGCTCGGCAGTCCCCTCCGACGTCGGCATACCTGGCTGTGCTGATTTGTTCGACCTCACACAATCGAATAAAGAGGTAAGGCCAGTTGTCTACATAGGAGGGAGATGGGATGTGTTGTTTGAGCCGATCTGGTAGCCAGACCGCATCCATCCGAATGGCTAACGTCACTGTCTGCGCAAAGGCGACATCGTAAAAGATTCCGATCCAGAAAGAATCATGTAGGGTGTACTGGTCATTGAATTGCTTGAAATTTGCTTCTACTCCTTGCTCCCAGGGCAGGGCATCCTCCACTAGTTCTCGATAAAGCCAGTCGGGATGCTCCCACCAGTTATCTGAGCATTGTCTGTTTTCCATGCCATTCATATGTGCCCAGGACTTACCCCTTCACGCACACCACCTGTTTGAGAGTAGCCACAACTTCTACCAAGTCGGCTTGGCTGTCCATCACTTCCTCAATCGGCTTGTAAGCACCTGGAATTTCGTCCAAAATCCCTTTGTCTTTACGGCATTCGACACCGGCGGTTTGCTCGATTAGATCGTCGAGGGTGTAGGCTTTCTTCGCTTTGGTGCGGGACATGCGGCGTCCGGCTCCGTGGCTGCACGAGCAGTAGCTGGCGTGGTTACCTTTGCCTTTGACGATGTAGGACTTGGTGCCCATCGAGCCGGGGATGATGCCGTAGTCGGTGGTGCGGGCGCGGACGGCTCCCTTGCGGGTGACGTAGACGTCTTCGCCGAAGTGGGTTTCTTGTTCGGCGTAGTTGTGGTGGCAGTTGACGGCTAGTAGGGGCTTGGTGGGTTTGCCTCCGGCTAGGTGCTTCTCGACGATGTGCTTGAAGCGGGCCATCATGACGTCGCGGTTGAAGCGGGCGTAGTCTTGCGCCCATTGCAGGTCGTGCCAGTAGGCGGCGAACTCGGGGGTGCCTTTGACGAAGTGGGCCAGGTCGGGGTCTGGGAGGGTTTCGTCAGCTAGTTTTGCGAGTCCTTTTGCGGTTTTGATGTGGTTTTGGGCCAGTTTGTTGCCGATGTTGCGGGAGCCGGAGTGCAGCATCAGCCAGACGGTATTGTCGGTGTCGAGGCAAAGCTCGATGAAGTGGTTGCCACCGCCGAGGGAACCCATTTGGTGCAGGGATTTGGATTCTAGTTTTTGGACGCCTTTGTGCAGGTTTTTGAACGAGCGCCAACCGTTCCAGTTGTAGGCGTCTTTTTCGACGTCTTTGTTTTGGTTGAAGCCGGTAGGGATGGCGGCTTCGATGTCTA
Organism: Cyanobacteria bacterium J06642_12; assembly: GCA_039817825.1. Classification (GTDB taxonomy): domain Bacteria; phylum Cyanobacteriota; class Cyanobacteriia; order Thermostichales; family PCC-7336; genus PCC-7336. The sequence continues at coordinate 25,805 of JBCBVA010000046.1, forward strand.
GGCGAATTTTCTTGAGCTTGCCGTCTAGCATGTCGCCGGTGAATGGGGTTTGAATGGCGCACATGCCACAACCGATATCGACACCAACAGCAGCGGGAATAATGGAGTCCTTGGTGGCAATGACAGAGCCAACTAGAGCTCCTTTTCCAAGGTGAACGTCTGGCATAAGGGCAACATGTTTGTAGACGAAGGGGAGGTTGGCGACGTTTTTGGCCATCCGGTATTCGTCAGAGCTAAGCTCGTGATTTGCCCAAGAGTAAACGGGCTTATCTGTCGACAAGTTTAAATCTTTTTTCGTCATTATTAGTCTTCTGATTAGTGGCAAAAGTTCTTACTGCCTAAATTGGGAAAAGTCATCAGCCCTGTCTAATATATAGCTCGTGTCTTTTGGACTTAATCCCATCTCTGAATAAAATTCTTCTACAAACGAAACACATGAATCTAGAGCCCACTTTGCACAGCCATGTCCCAAGCATCTATCAGGGAAGAAGGGCTTTGTCCCAAAGACCAAAGGATTTTCTGCAAATCTAGAGTTATCTCCTAGGCTTTGAATACTCTTCATTGCTTTGCTTATGATTTTGCCT
>JBCBVA010000047.1:0-26304 GCA_039817825.1 Cyanobacteria bacterium J06642_12
GATTCGCGGCCGCTCTTACCAGGATGCTCTGATCGTCCTTGAATTCATGCCCTACGCCGCTTGCGAGCCTGTAAAGAAAGTGCTGCGATCGGCCGTTGCCAATGCAGAGCACAACGAAGGTCTTGACGCGGCTCAGCTCTACGTCAGCACCGCATATGCAGACCAGGGACCGACCCTGAAGCGTTTCCGTCCTCGGGCTCAGGGCCGAGCCTACGGTATTCAGAAAAAGACCTGCCACATCACCGTTGCTGTCAGTCCCATCCAGGCTTAGTCCAGTTCATACACCCCCATCGTTAACCAACCGCACTACCTATGGGCCAGAAGATTCACCCCAACGGCTTTCGCCTCGGCATTACTCGTACTCACCGCAGCCGCTGGTTTGCCAGTCCCGAACTTTACCCCTTGCTGCTGCAAGAGGACAAGCGAATTCGCGAGTACCTACGCAAGAATTTGAACAACGCGGGCTTGGCTGACATTGTGATCGAGCGTAAGGCCGACCAAATCGATCTGGAAGTACACACGTCTCGCCCTGGCGTAGTTGTGGGCAGAGGTGGATCGGGCATCGAGGCACTTCGAGTCGGTCTATTGAACGAGCTTGCTGACAGTCCTGCCGCAGAAGGTACCCGTACCGTTCGCATTAATGTTGTTGAAGTCACCCGAGTTGATGCCGAGTCTGCACTGATTGCCGAGAGCATTGCCCAGCAGTTGGAGCGACGTGTTTCGTTCCGCCGCATTGTCCGACAGGTTATCCAGCGGGCTCAGCGAGCTGGGGTTGAGGGGATCAAAATTCAGATTAGCGGTCGTCTAAACGGCGCTGAAATTGCTCGTTCTGAATGGACTCGTGAGGGTCGCATCCCTCTGCACACTCTGCGAGCCAATATTGACTACGCAGAGCATGAAGCCAAGACCACCTTCGGCATTATCGGCGTCAAAGTATGGGTGTTTAAGGGCGAAATACTGCCCGGACAAGAGTTAGAGTCTCGCCCTGCTCCAACGCAACAACCCAAGCGTCGCTCTCAGCGTCGCCGCCCCACTTTTGAAGATCGTTCGGCAGCTGAGGGCTAATGCTCCGCTGGCCCCACTGCTGATTGAGAGGAACGCACCTGATGTTAAGTCCCAAGCGCACTAAATTCCGCAAGCAACAACGCGGCCGCATGAGAGGTAGAGCTACCCGCGGCAACACTATTAGCTTCGGCGAATTTGGTTTGGCTTCTACCGAACCCTGCTGGATTACCTCCCGCCAGATCGAAGCAGCTCGCCGAGCAATGACTCGTTACGTTAAGCGTGGCGGAAAGATTTGGATTCGGATTTTTCCCGACAAGCCTGTCACAATGCGTGCGGCTGAAACCAGGATGGGTTCCGGTAAAGGTAATCCCGAGTTTTGGGTGGCTGTTGTCAAACCCGATCGCGTCATGTTCGAGATGGGTGGTGTACCCGAAGACGTTGCTCGTGAAGCTATGAGACTTGCGGCTCAGAAACTGCCGGTAAAAACCAAATTCCTAAAGCGGGAAGCGGCTGACCAAGCTTCCTCTTCAAATGATGGAGGTAACTAGCCATGCCAATGCCCAAAATTGCCGATGCTCGTGCTCTATCTGATGAAGAGCTCAGTGCAGAAATTCTGACGGTTAAGAAGGAGTTGTTTGAACTTCGCTTGCAGAAAGCCACTCGTCAGCTAGAAGGTCCCCATCAGCTTAAGTTGGCCAAACACCGTCTGGCCCAGCTATTAACGGTGGAAGGGGAACGCTCTCAGGCCAATCAGGATTCGTAAGCGAGTAAGGTGCTCTAACTATGTCCGGAGATAAGCGCAGAAAGGTTCAGGTTGGCCAAGTGGTCAGCGACAAAATGGACAAAACCGTCGTGGTAGCAGTTGAGAACCGCATTGCCCACCCCAAGTACGGAAAAATCGTCGTCAAGACCAAGAAATACAAGGTGCACGACGAAGATAACCAGTGCAAGCGTGGCGATCGCGTGCGAATTGCCGAGACTCGTCCCTTGAGCAAGACCAAGCGCTGGGAAGTGGCAGAAATTTTAACTGGGGGAGCCAAAGCATGATCCAGCAAGAAACAATGCTCAACGTGGCTGATAACACGGGAGCCCGCCGCATCCAATGCATCCGCGTCCCTGGCAGCACCGGTCGCCGCTATGCCCGAGTGGGCGATGTGATTGTGGCTGTTGTCAAAGACGCTGCCCCAAATATGCCGGTTAAGAAGTCAGACGTCGTAAAGGCAGTTGTGGTTCGCACGGTAAAGTCTATCCGTCGCCAGAATGGTATGACTATTCGGTTTGACGATAATGCAGCCGTCATCATCAATCCCGACAACAACCCTCGTGGTACTCGAGTGTTCGGCCCAGTGGCTCGAGAATTGCGCGAAAAGAACTTCACTAAAATCGTTTCTCTTGCACCGGAGGTTCTATAAAATGGCACGCAAGTTAAAGCGCAGCCAAATTGCTGCTCTGGTCAAAAAACCAGGTATCCGTGCACACCGCAACTCGCTGCGCTACAAGATGCGCATCAAGAAAGGCGACACCGTACAGGTCATTGCCGGCAAGGATAAAGGCACTGTGGGTGAAGTGTTGTTCACGCTCCCCAGCAAGAACATGCTGGTAGTTGAAGGGGTCAACATTATTACCCGACACATCAAACCGCAGCGGGAAGGGGAAACCGGTCGCATCGAAACGACCGAAGCTCCCATCCACGCATCCAACGTGATGGCCTACTCCAAAAAGGAAGAGGTTGCCAGCAAAATCGCATACAGCTTTACTCCCGAGGGACGTAAAGTGCGCAAGCTAAAAGCCACTGGCGAAATTCTTGACTAAGACATTCTTGGCTAAGAGATTCTTGACTAATTTCTCTGCTGGGACTGCAGTTCGCTGTTTTTCAGACCTACTTTTCGATTGAGATTCGACCATGACGCAACGTCTCCGAACAACTTATGCCGAGACTCTCGTGCCGCAGCTCATGAAGGAGTTGGGTTATGAGAACGTTCACCAAGTCCCCAAGCTGGTCAAGATCGTCGTCAACCGCGGACTCGGCGAGGCGTCTCAGAACGCCAAGGCTTTGGAATCGTCTCTGACTGAAATCAGTGCGATTACCGGACAAAGACCTATCATCACCCGAGCCAAGAAAGCGATCGCCACCTTCAAAATCCGTGAAGGGATGCCGGTTGGCCTCAAGGTCACCCTGCGTCGAGAGAAGATGTATGCCTTCCTAGACCGGTTCATCAACGTTGCTCTTCCTCGGATTCGCGATTTCCGTGGCGTCAACCCGAAAGGATTTGATGGACGTGGTAACTACACGATTGGCGTTCGGGAACAGTTGATCTTTCCGGAGATTAGCTACGACAAAGTGGATCAGATTCGCGGCATGGACATCACTTTTGTCACGACAGCTACAACTGACAACGATGGTCGGGCGTTGCTGAAAGCATTCGGCATGCCCTTCGCGTAATCACCCACTGATGTATTTGGTATTTCCGCTGATGGTTCGACACACTGCACGACGAGCACCTGCACTGCAGGCATCAGCTCAGTCCACCCGACTCGCTCTGCAGGCTTAGAGGTAACTGCAAATGGCGCACACAAACGACACAATTTCAGACATGCTGACTCGCATCCGCAACGCCAATTTGGCGAGGCACCAGTCAGTCAATATCCCCGCAACTAAAATGACTCGCAACATTGCGCGCGTGCTGCGGGAAGAAGGCTTTATCGATAGCTTTGAAGAAGCAGAGGCAGAGAGCCGCAAGAATCTTGTCCTCTCGCTCAAGTACAAGGGCAGAAATCGCCAGCCCATCATTACCAAGCTGCAGCGAGTGAGCCGGCCCGGATTGCGGGTTTACAAGAACCGTAAGGAATTGCCCCGCGTTTTGGGTGGAATTGGGATTGCCATCATCTCTACGTCCAGCGGAATCATGACCGACCGAGATGCCCGCCGCAACGGCATCGGCGGTGAAGTTCTCTGCTACATCTACTAAGTTATTTCAGTCGTCCGTCAGGAGTTCGCATATGTCACGCATTGGCAAACAACCAATTCCTATTCCCGACAAAGTGACCGTTACGATTGACGGCCTGAATGTCAAAGTCAAGGGACCCAAAGGTGAGCTGGAGCGCACGCTACCCGATATGGTGACCGTTACCCTCGAGGGTTCCGAGGTCAAAGTTGCCCCAGTCGATAGTTCCAGAATTGCTCGGCAGCGCCACGGGCTGTGCCGCACCTTAGTGGCCAATATGGTTGAAGGAGTTTCCAAGGGCTTCGAGAAGCGCTTGGAAATTCAAGGGGTGGGCTATCGAGCTCAGGCCAAGGGCACCACGTTGGTTCTCAATGTTGGTTACAGTAACCCTGTTGAAATTCCAGCTCCAACAGGCATTCAGTTGGCAGTTGAGAACAACACCAATGTCATTGTATCGGGCATTGATAAAGAGGTTGTAGGCAATACAGCCGCAAAGATCCGCAGCGTTCGTCCTCCCGAGCCTTACAAAGGCAAAGGTATTCGCTACGCCGGTGAGTACATCCTTCGTAAAGCTGGTAAGTCTGGTAAGTAAGCCATGAAAGTGAGTCGCAAACAATCAACGCGCAGGCGTCACGGTCGCATTCGCCGCAAAGTAGTTGGTACCACCGAGCGTCCCCGTTTGGCAGTATTCCGCTCCAATCAACATATCTACGCGCAGGTCATCGATGATTCTGCCCACCACACCCTGGCGGCATCATCCACGTTGGATGGTGTTGTTAAGGGCGAAGTTGGTGAATCCAATACGGGTAATCAGGCTGCTGCTGCATTAGTGGGTAAGTCAGTAGCGGAGAAGGCGATCGCTGCTGGGATTAAGCATGTTGTCTTCGACCGTGGAGGAAAGCTATACCACGGTCGCGTTAAAGCGCTGGCTGAGGCTGCGCGCGAAGCTGGACTGGAATTTTAGGGCTCACAGCAATCACATTAGGGAATGTAGAACATGGCTGAACGTCGTGGCAGAAGGAAAAACCGAGACAACCGAGAATCCTCCGAATGGCAGGAACGTGTTGTTCAAATCCGCCGGGTAACCAAAGTTGTCAAAGGGGGTAAGTCCCTCAGTTTCCGTGCCGTTGTCGTTGTTGGCAACGAGCAGGGACAAGTTGGTGTTGGCGTTGGCAAAGCCAATGATGTAATCGGTGCTGTTCGTAAGGGAGTTGCCGATGCAAAAAAGAGTTTGGTAGAAGTCCCCTTAACCAAGAGTCGCTCTTTGCCACACCGCATGCAGGGTGAAGCTGGCGGTGCCAGAGTCTTAGTGATGCCGGCAGCCCCCGGTACCGGTGTTATTGCCGGCGGTGCCGTTCGTACCGTTCTCGAACTTGCTGGTGTCAAGAACTCCCTAGCCAAACAGTTGGGCTCCAGTAACCCGCTGAACAACGCCCGCGCCACCGTTGATGCGTTGGCTAACCTACGTACGTTCCAGGCAGTTGCCGAAGAGCGTGGCATTGAGGTTACCAAGCTTTACAGCGCCTAACCCGGTTTTCTGTGTCAACCTAGCTTCTGCTGCAGAGGCTAGTGTTCTGTTCTATTCGATCCAAACGCTTTCAGGAAGTTGCTATGCGTCTGAATGACATTAAGCCTCAGAAGGGGGCTACCCGGCGCAAACGCCGAATCTGCCGAGGCATCTCTGCCGGTCAGGGCGCAACGGGTGGCAAAGGCATGCGCGGTCAAAAGTCTCGCTCGGGTGGCGGCACTCGGCCTGGCTTCGAGGGTGGTCAAATGCCCCTCTATCGTCGCTTGCCTAAGCTCAAGCACTTCAAACTGATTAACCACAAAACTTTTTCTATTGTGAACGTAGAAGATTTGGAGCAGCTGAAAGCCGGCAGCGAGGTTACAGTACAGAGCCTACTCGATAATGGCATTCTGACTGCCATCAATGGTCCCCTCAAGATTTTGGGAAATGGTGAGCTGACTAAGACGCTAACGGTCAAAGCAACAGCTGTTACCGAGTCTGCGAAAAGCAAAATTGAATCCGCGGGTGGAAGCGTTGAGCTGGTTTAGACTAGTTTTTCGTTAACTTCCACCAATGCGAATGCAGCAGATTCAATTGACTGCTGCATTTTGCGTTGAAGGGGCGTCGAGCGCCACTTCCCAGATTGATTTCAGTCTGTGATGGCTGGGAGTTAAACTTTATAAAGCATCGCCCGACTTTTTGGGCCATATATCGGTTGATAGCTACCGTAAGGAGATGGCTGTACATGGTGGTCAATCGGGGAAGCTCCCCCTCAGCTCAAGAGACCTTTGCGCAGATGGCCCAGGAGGCTGGTCTTCGTGGGAGAGTCTTTCTTACCCTTGGGATTTTGTTGCTCGTTCGCCTGGGAATTTACATTCCAATTCCCGGTATCGATCGCGAAGCATTTGCCGCGAATCTGGCGAACAGCAATGTGGGTGGAATTCTGAACGTGTTTACGGGTGGAGGCATCGCTGCACTCGGCGTTTTCATGTTGGGGATTTTGCCATACATTAATGCCTCGATCATCATTCAGCTACTAACATCTGCCGTTCCAGCCTTGGAAAATCTGCAGAAAAACGAAGGCGAAGCGGGTCGTCGGCAAATTACCCAGTACACCCGCTATCTGACTCTTGCATGGGCCATCATTCAAGGGATTGGAGTTTCAATCTGGGTGTTTGGCTTTGCTGCCACTGACGCGTCCCAATTGTCATTCACCTTTGAAACGACCCTGGCATTGACTGCTGGCTCGATGTTTGTGATGTGGGCTAGCGAGCTAATCACGGAACGAGGGATCGGTAACGGTGCTTCACTGATGATTTTCCTAAATATCGTAGCCAGTCTGCCTACTGCGTTTTCAGACACCATCAGCTTGGTCCGTGCTGACAGCAGCACGATTCCTGGAGTTGTATTGTTGGCCATTACCTACGTTGCAATGATCGTATGCATTGTCTTCGTTCAAGAAGGTACACGCCGAATTCCCATCATCTCCGCCAAGCGCCAAGTGGGCCGCAGACTGTATCGAGAACAGAAGAATTATCTTCCCCTCCGACTCAATCAAGGGGGAGTTATGCCGATCATTTTTGCGTCAGCCGTCTTGATTCTGCCGACCCAACTTCAGAACGTCACCCAAAATTTACGAGTACTCAGCATCATCAGTCTTTTCTCTCCTGGTTCTTGGGGATATGTCTTCTTCCTCTTGGTGTTGATCGTATTCTTTAGCTACTTCTATGCGTCCCTGATCGTCAACCCCGTAGATATGGCGCAGAACTTAAAAAAGATGGGCTCCAGCATTCCTGGCATCCGGCCCGGGAAAGCAACATCTGACTACATTGAGAAGGTGTTGAATCGCTTGACACTACTGGGAGCCATTTTCTTGGGGCTGGTAGCGGTTGTTCCATCTATTGTGGAGCGGCTCGTCGGTGTCACGACATTTCAGGGATTGGGAGCTACATCGTTGCTAATTCTGGTCGGGGTCGCTATTGACACTTCTAAACAAATTCAAACCTATGTGATTTCGCAACGTTACGAAGGGATGGTGAAAAACTAGTGGTTCGAGTAATTTTGGTTGGCCCTCCTGGCTCGGGGAAAGGAACCCAAGGGGAACGCCTGCAAGGTGCATTGGGAATCCCAAAGTTCTCCACTGGGGATATACTGCGTGCTGCCGTGAGCGATCGGACTCCGTTGGGAATCGAAGCCAAGCGCTATATGGATAGCGGCAACTTGGTGCCCGATGAAGTTGTTATTGGCCTGATCGAAGAGTGTCTCAAAGGCGAAGATGCCAAAAAAGGATGGATCCTTGATGGTTTCCCTCGCACGATTCCTCAAGCGGAAGCGTTGGATAAACTACTCGATTCCGTCGGTCAATCTCACGACTGTACGATTTGTTTAGATGTTCCAGATGAAGAGATTGTCCAGCGCATGTTGGCAAGAGGTCGGGACGACGATAAGGAGGATGTCATTCGCGAGCGTCTAAAGGTTTATCGCGATAAAACAGCTCCTCTCATCGATTACTACTCCAAGAAAGGAACTCTTAAAACAGTTGACGGCAATCGCAACCCCGATTCTGTGTTTGAGTCTCTCACGACCCTATTCGCTAGTTAACATTCGATTCATCGATTTTCCTTTGCTGTTCGAGTCTTAACATCATCGGTTTGCTGGCGTTTTTATCAAGAGCGACATACAACACGTTAATCTAGATAACGGACTCTATTTTTAGCTCTATTCTGTTAGGAGGTTTAGATTGTCCAAGCAAGATGTAATTGAAATGGAAGGCACGGTGACGGAGTCCCTTCCGAATGCAATGTTTCGAGTGGATTTAGATAACGGATTTAATGTCCTGGCTCACATCTCTGGCAAGATCCGTAGAAATTACATCAAAATCCTGCCTGGCGATCGCGTCAAGGTTGAGTTAACTCCTTATGACTTAACCAAAGGTCGGATCACGTACCGTCTGCGTAAAAAGTAGTTACTTGCTAAAACCCTTCAACAACTCACTCAGAAAACACTTGTTGTTCGCTGTCATCGGACGCTCGTTATCCGTATAGGTCTCGATTGACATAGTGTCCTGCAATCTCCCTATGGCGAGTACCTAAATCATTTCGCCTCGCGAATCAGGGCTTTGAGCTGTTTCAACACTCTTTGACCTTGCAGCGAGTGCGACGTCGGCTATTCGATTAGCATCGAAGAGTCGCTCTCTGTATCGATGTGAGACCGTTTAACCGCCATTGGAAAATCAATCTTCGGTTAACCTGGGATGGGTAAACCATAGTTTACTCAGATACCTCCCCTAAGCGCAGCTCACACCAATATCCACTTGACGAATATCTCCGGTTCTCTCCTGTGAAGGAGATTTTTTGGGTGTTACGGTCTCCTCGCGCGATCGCAGACAATCGCGGCAATGTCAGTGTCGAGGATGTCGCCTTGACGACCGAGTTTGCCTCGACATTACCAGAATGTATCCGTCTATAGATTTGCTTCAAGAATTGTTATGCAGCCTGGTAGGCAACTGCGATAGCCTTGGAGTTGCCGCATTTTTTTGTCTCCTTGCAGTTATGGCACGCGAATTTAAGATTGGGTCTCGCAAGAGCGAGTTAGCGCTGGTGCAATCCCGTTGGGTTCAATCCGAACTCAGCAATCATCACACTGACTCCACTTTCGAGCTGGTAACGATGGAAACGCAGGGTGACATCATTCTGGATGTGGCGCTAGCAAAGATCGGGGATAAAGGGCTGTTCACCAAGGAATTAGAGGTGGGCATGCTTAATCATCAGACGGACTTTGCCGTCCACAGCCTTAAAGATTTGCCCACCAACCTTCCCGAGGGGTTGATGTTGGGGGCAATTACAGCCCGCGAGAATCCTGCCGATGCGTTGGTTCTACATGAGAAACATGCAGGAGCTTCGATTGAGTCTTTACCAGAAGGGGCCGTGGTTGGTACGTCTTCGTTGCGCCGCTTGGCTCAACTTCGCCACCACTACCCCCATCTGGAATTCAAGGACATTCGTGGCAACCTCAACACTCGTCTGAAAAAGCTAGACGAAGGTCAGTACGATGCCATTATTCTGGCGGTTGCGGGATTGGAGCGCCTGGGTATGGCCAATCGCATTTCTCAGGCGATCCCGGCTGATGTCTCTCTGCATGCGGTCGGCCAAGGGGCTCTCGGTATCGAGTGTCGAGACGGGGATGAGGAAGTATTGGCTGCTCTACAGCCGTTGGTCGATCGCGAATCTACGGTGAGGTGTTTGGCCGAACGAGCATTCTTACGCCAGCTAGAGGGGGGATGCCAGGTTCCCATTGGTGTGAACAGCGAAGTGATGCTTGGCGAGAATGGCGATAGCATCCGGTTGACGGGGATGGTGGCTAGCCTAGACGGAAAGCGCCTGATCCGCGACGTAGCCTCTGGCCCTGCCGATGACTCAGAAGCTGTTGGTATCGAGCTCGCCAAGATGCTTCGCTCTCAAGGAGCAACCGAGATTCTGGATGAAATCTTTGCCACCTTGGATCGCGAAGCCGTGAGATAACGGCCGATCTTTGCAAGCCCTGGATCTACACTACAATCCCCCTCTCTGTTGCAGAGAGGGGGATTGTAGTGTAGTTGGTTTAGACCTCTACCCGAGCGCTTCTAGGTAGTCGCGAATTTTATTGCGACGCTTGGGTTGCCGTAGCTTTTGAAGGGCCTTGGATTCAATCTGGCGAACACGCTCGCGAGACAACTCCAGTGCCCTGCCAATTTCGGCTAACGAGTAAGTACGACCATCTTCTAAGCCAAACCGCATCTTCAACACGTCTTGCTCGCGAGTCGTCAGTTCGGCCATCAAGGTGGCCAAGTCGCGGCTGAGGGCATTGCGGGTGACCCGCTCCTCGGGAGACATATCTTCCGATTCCAGTAGGTCACCCAGCTCGGTGTCTTTGTCTTTACCAACCTTGGTTTCCAACGAGACAGATCGCGGCACCTTCACCAGCAAATCGCGCACTTGCGAAGGAGTTAAGTCCATTTCGCGAGCGATATCCTCAATCGTCGCCGTACGACCTTTCTCCTGAGAGATTTGTCGCTGTGCCTTCTTGATCTTATTCAGCTTCTCAGTGATGTGGACGGGAAGCCGGATAGTGCGGCTCTGGGTGGCGATCGCTCGGGTAATCCCCTGACGAATCCACCAGTAGGCATAGGTGCTGAATCGGTATCCTTTAGTCGGGTCGAATTTTTCAACCGCTCGTTCCAGACCCAATGTCCCTTCCTGGATTAAATCCAGAAGTTCAAGACCTCGATTCTGGTATTTCTTGGCGACAGATACCACCAGTCTCAGGTTGGCTTTGATCATGTGCTCTTTCGCACGAGAACCAGCCCGCTCCAACTGGCGTAGCTCGCCAGCAGGTAACTTAACGGCCTCAGCCCATTGCTCGAGAGATGGCGGATTGGATAGATTTGCTTCTAGCTCCTGGCGTGTTTCTAGCAACGCCATGTAACGCTGCACCTTTTGGGCCAAAGCAACTTCTTCATCGCGGCCCAAGAGAGGTACGCGACCGATTTCTTGCAGGTAAAGACGAACTAAGTCGGTCGACCGGCGGCTGCTCGTGGCTTTGCGAGAGGTTGCCTCGCCATACTCCACTTCCACACCCGAATGATCCAAGCCGGTCGCAACTGTTGCATCTTCGCGATCGTTTTCGTATTCGATGTTGTATGGTGTTACTGGCATAATTACGGTAACTTGCCTCTTGTAGGACGCTGACCACATGTCAGGTCGAGCTAAAGGCTCTACGAGTGCAGTCAACAAAACCGCTCAGCTGAAACCTCAGGCTGAACTCGAATTGACAGGTACAGGCTGCATGTAGGTGGCGAGTGAAATGCGATGCATTCTCGAAAAGCTTAAATCCGTTAAAGGCTTGCACCTTGGAGCAAAAGCTTTCGACAGTAACTGTTTTTTCTTACTCTTATTCTAAACTGGGTTTACGATTCAGCGCGTGAGTAGATACGCATGCGGAATCGTGATTACCGGCTTTAAAAGGTACTGTAAACCGTGTAACTTTTCAGAGTCTGTCTGCTGGATGCAGTTTGTATCGCATTGGAGAGCCTAGCGACACAGGTATGTTTCAGTGTTGAAGGGATTTTGCGGCAGATAGTCTGCGAGTTGAGTAATGCTTGAGGGCGGTTTAGCGTGAATGGGTGGGCCGAAAACAGGATGGGTATTGCTGTGGTTGAGACAACAGGGTTTGCGGATGCGCTGATGTCCGGGCGTATCACTGTCATATCGACCCTAGTCATGACAGTGCTGTTACTCATCGGACTGTTTTTCTTTATTCGGGCCTCAGGGAAAGATCGCATCGAGATTCGACGCTACTTGAGCAATCGCCCCGTGGACGAGATGGGGCAGACGCTACAGCGATATTTCTTGGAGCGGGCGTACCGGGTCAGCGAAACGGATGAGACCGGATTAGCAACGTTCGTGGGGCAAGCACAGCCGAGTGGATTCTTGACTGGGTTACTGACGATGTTGGCTGGTGTGGGCCTGTTGTGCATGGCATTAGTGCTGCAGGTATTGAAGCCAGAGCTGGGGCCTTTCCCCTACCTACTGCTGGTGGGGGCACCGTTGGGAGGCTGGTATTACCGCAAGAAGTCCACCCGCGAGGAAGCGTTGAAAGTACGTGTGAGCGAAACCGAGCGCGATGGCCAGACTCGTCTGGACGTCCAGGGACACCGTGACGAATTAAACCTCCTGCCCGAGCTGCTTCAGTTGGAGGAAATTGAGGCGTAGGACTTGCCTGCTATTGCTGGATTGATTTTGCTGAGGTGGATGAAGGCAACGCGCTCGCCCGTTAAACCAGCTATCTCTTCTATGGAATAGGGAGTGAAGTCCAATGAGCTATAGAGGAGCAGGGCTCGGCTGTTATAGTTCAGCACTGTGATGCGGACTTCTGGCAGGTCATGGATAGTGAAGCAGCGATCTAGCATGTAAGCAATGAGTGCCTTGCCCATCCCCTGTCCTCTTTGCTCGGGATGAATGACAACATTGCCAATGAACGCAATTGGTCGGGCATGTAATTGTAGAGATTGCTAAATCCAACGATGCGATCGTCGATTGCAACAGATGTCAGATCGATGCGCTCTTGGGCGATTGCTTGTAACTGCTCTGTTGTCATCGGAAAGGTACCACTGGGATAAATCAGATACATTTCCTCAGGGCTTGGAAAAAGCTGGCAGATCTGTGGGTAGTCGGCCTGAACGGTGGGGCGAAATTGAATAGCCATTATTGAATAGCCACTGTAGATGTACTGAGATCGTGACTGCAGATAACGCGATCGATCTAAACTTGCGGCTAGGTTCGATGCTCAAACAGAAACCTGAGAGTCAATGTCTAGAAGCCACATTGAGTTCCGAGGCGTTGTTGGCACAACGACTGTTCGGCAGTCGTTAAGTCACTCAGCTCAATATCGCGGCGCAACACATCTCCGTTGTGACCCACTAATAAACGCGGTAGCCCATCTGAGTCAATCGGCTGTAGCGTATCCATGTCGTAGGTGGTGTAAGTGGTGAAGTCGGGATTGTCGAAGGCAATATCCACCACCGTCATTGTCTTTCTGGGGGGCAGGGTGCTGTCTATCAAAACGCGGGGGCCGGACCCTAGAATTCCTGTGTGTAAGAGTTGAAGAGCGCCACGGTGGCCCGGGTAGTAGGCGTGTTGGTGACCGCTGATGTAGGTATGAACGCTATGGCGTTCCAGGAGCTGGCGCAATTGGTCGGCATTGCCCATCACCTCTCCAGGGGCATTTCGACCTTCTGCTACGGAGTAAAGCGGCAGGTGGCTAATGACGATACGCAGACGGGCATTCTGGGCTGCCGGGCTGGATAGAGCTTGTTCCACCCAAGCTAGCTTGTCGGGGGGAATGTAGCTAGATGAACCATCCCAAACCAGGAAAAACACCCCTTGCTGTTCGAAGGTGTAGTAGAAGGGGAAGTCATCACGGTCCACAAAAGTCAGGTTGGTACTGCGATCGGGACTGTTCCAATATTCAGCAGCTAGATCGCGCTCGATCTGAAATGTAAAGCCTCCAGCAGCAGTTCTAGCGCTTGAGGCATCGTGGTTTCCCAGAGAGAAGCCTAAAGGAATATTGCGATCGCGCAGAGGAGCCGCGATATGACTGTCAAACGCTGCCCACATGGCTCGAATCTGTTCGGGGCTCAAGCTGGGACTTTGGCCAGCCACCATATCGCCGCTGATGAGGACAAGGTCGGGCCCCCAGAAGGGAATGAGAGCAATACCTCGATCGACGTCAGAATCGTAGTCGGTAGAGCCGTAGGCACTATTTAGATCGCTGGTGACAACAATGCGGACATCTCCCCGGGGCGGGTCGTACATTCCTTCAGAAACGCTGCTGACAATTGCTTCGGTTTCAGGAGGGAGTGGTTGGGCAGGCAGTTCTGTCGCGTCTTCAAGATCGATTGCTGAATCGAACGCGGGATGGCCAGGAACAGAAAATTGCTCGGTAACGGAATATCGGTCAACGCGAGCAGCCATGGCACCAACGCTGATGCCGACCGTGATGCTGGCGATCGCCAAACCCATCTGCCAAAAACGCTTCACCTTCGATCTCCTATGCATCCAAGGGGCAAGCATACTGCGGATTGTTGAGAGAAGCAGACACGCTAGTTTGGTGATGTGCCAGGCATGCGATAGAAAGCGATATCAGATACGAAGACAGCCAGCACGGCAGAGCAAGGGCGATCGCCCGCGACTTCACTACATTGGAGCGAGCAGGATATTCATTGTCGTCAACAGAAAAAAGTATCTGAAATCAGCCGCTCAATCCGCAGCACGTTATTCTAGGAAGGCCGGTTTACAGCCGTTTTCGTACTTAGCTTTGTCACCTGCTTAATCACAATGTTTGACGCTCTTTCCGACCAACTTGAAGCCGCGTGGAAAAAACTGCGGGGTCAGGACAAAATTACGGAGAGCAATATTAAAGATGCGCTACGGGAAGTGCGTCGCGCGTTGCTGGAAGCCGATGTCAACCTGCAAGTAGTCAAGCAGTTTGTCGAAGACGTTCGCGAAGCCGCCCTGGGAGCCAATGTCATCATGGGGGTTTCCCCCGACCAGCAGTTCATCAAGATTGTGAATGACGAGCTGGTGAAGGTGATGGGGGAGGCGAATGCCCCTCTAAACGAAGCACCAGATGGACAAGGCCCCACCATCGTGCTGATGGCCGGTTTGCAGGGGACGGGTAAAACCACGGCATCCGCAAAGCTGGCGCTGTATTTACGCAAGCAGAATAAGAAAACCTTATTAGTAGCGGGAGATATTTACCGCCCGGCAGCGATCGACCAGCTCAAAACTCTTGGGGAACAGATCGATATTCCCGTCTTCGACCTTGGGAAAACCAACCCGGTCGAAATTGCCCAGCAAGGGGTGGCCAAGGGCAGAGAAGACGGATTCGACTACGTCATCGTGGATACTGCCGGTCGCTTGCAGATCGATCGGGACATGATGGGGGAACTAGAAAACATCAAGGACACCATTAACCCCAACGAAACATTGCTGGTCGTGGATGCCATGACCGGTCAGGAAGCGGCCAACCTGACGCGCGAATTTCACAATCGGATTGGGGTAACCGGTGCCATCTTGACCAAGATGGACGGCGACACGCGGGGGGGGGCGGCCCTATCCGTACGCCAAGTGTCCGGACAGCCGATTAAGTTCATCGGTACAGGAGAAAAAGTTGAAGCTCTTGACCCCTTCTATCCCGAGCGAATGGCCTCGCGGATTTTGGGGATGGGTGACATCCTGACGCTGGTGGAGAAGGCGCAGGAAGAGATCGACATGTCCGATGCGCAGGCGATGACAGAGAAAATGCTGTCTGCGCAGTTTGATTTCACGGACTTCCTCAAGCAAATGCGCCTGATTAAGAATATGGGTGCTTTGGGGGGCTTGATGAAGATGGTTCCTGGAATGAACAAGCTGAGCGATGACCAATTGCAGAAAGGTCAGGAACAACTGGCGCGGTCTGAGGCAATGATCAACTCCATGACCCGACAAGAGCGCCGCAATCCCGATTTATTAGCTCGCAGTGCCAGCCGCAAGCGCAGAGTGGCAGCCGGTTCCGGGCACACGATGGGAGATGTGACCAAGCTGGTGGGAGATTTCCAGCGCATGAGAGACATGATGGGTCAAATGGGACAAATGGGTGGTTTTCCCGGTATGGGCGGGATGCCTGGTATGGGAGGAGGAATGCCCCGTCGCGGAAATGCTCCATCAGCGACGGCTGGCCCCGGCTGGCGCGGCAATCGCTCAGCGCGCCCCAAGAAAAAGCGCAATAAGCGTAGAGGGGGCGGGAACAAGGGCTTTGGTGGTTAGTGACCGAACCAACAGCCATTGGGTTTCCTCTACTCCCTCACCGAATGCTGAATGACCATCATGTCTAGAATTTGTCTCCCACGCCTACCTCGCCGATCGCGCTGGTTTGCCATGCTGCTAGCGATGGCAGTGGCTGTAGTTGTGGCATTGGGGTTAGGTTGGGAATTGCAAGCTCAAGAAGACAGCAACATCCCGGAGTGGGCCGAGGGTTATCAGTTTGGGGCGGAAGTATATGTCGAATCCTGCGGATCCTGTCACACCGCCCTTCCACCCGAGGTGATGCCTCGAGAGACTTGGCGAGTCTTGCTGCAATCTGAAGAACATTACGGCGTCAATATCGACGTGCCGCAGGGGCCGTTTTTGCAGGCAGCATGGGGGTTCATGCAGGACTTTTCACGCGCGCGCAACCAGTTTGAAGAGGTGCCATATCGGTTGGATGATTCCCGCTACTTTCGGGCTCTCCATCCTCAAGTGGAGTTTGCCGAGACGATTCGTCCGACCGGATGTATTGATTGTCATCCTCGTGCCAACCTGGGCAATTTTGTTAGTTTGTCCGATGAGTGGCAGTAAAATTGGGGTCTAATCATATCCAGCTCAGCTGTACTCATCTCAGGGAATCGCTATCGATTGTCTTCTAAGTTCGCTAGACAATCCGAGGCTCAAGCCTGGGTAAGCTCAAGGATTGTTTACCCTAGGCTGGTTGCTAACACTTGCTTGCTAGATATCGCTTCACGGAACTGCTCATGTCCGCTACCACACTGAACACCACTCTGCGGGAACAGGTACGCGCCACCCGCCAAGCAGCCCTCAAGCTGGCTGTGTTACCAACGGATGTTAAGAATGCGGCTCTGGCGGCGATCGCCGATGCAGTGGAAACTCGCACCGACGAGATTTTGGCTGCCAACCAGCAGGATTTGGCTGCCGCCGCCGTCATGGTGGAAGAGGGCAGCCTCTCGGCTGCCGCCTATGCTCGCTTGAAACTGACCCCCGACAAAATTGCCACAATGGCCGCCGGTGTACGCGATGTGATGCGCCTGGCGGACCCGGTCGGGGAGCTGCATTGGTCGCGGGAGCTGGACACTGGGCTCGTGCTGCATCGCAAGAGCACTCCGCTGGGGGTGTTGGGGATTATTTTCGAGTCTCGTCCCGATGCCGTAACACAGATTTCGTCGTTGGCGCTGAAGACGGGAAATGGTGTGGTGCTCAAGGGAGGCAAGGAAGCTGTTAACTCTTGCCGCATGTTGGTTCAAGTCATTCACTCTGCACTGGAAGCACAAGGTATTCCCACCGCAAGCGTGACCCTACTGACCACACGCGAAGAAACTAGAGCGTTGCTGGCGCTGGACGATCTAGTAGACTTGGTGATTCCTCGGGGTTCCAACTCGTTCGTGCGCTACGTGCAGGACAATACCAAGATTCCCGTGTTAGGTCATGCTGATGGTATTTGCCACGCATTCGTCGATCGCGCTGCCGATTTGGTCAAAGCCGTTCCGCTGGTGGTGGATTCTAAAGTAAACTACCCGGCTGCTTGCAATGCGTTAGAAACGCTGCTTGTTCATGCTGATGTGGCCGAACAATTTCTGCCACAAGTGTTGACTGCCCTGAACGCGGTAGGGGTAGAGGTACGCGGATGCGATCGCTCTCGAGCCATTGCCGACATGCCCGCTGCCACCAATAGCGATTGGGAAACTGAGTACGGCGAACTAGTGCTCTCGGTCAAGGTGGTGGACTCGTTAACCGACGCGCTGGCCCACATCGAGACCTACGGCTCTCGTCACACCGAAGCAATATTTACGGAAGATACCGCCACTGCTGAAGAGTTCATGAACTTAGTGGATGCAGCGGGAGTATTTCACAACGCCTCCACCCGTTTCTCTGATGGCTTCCGCTATGGATTTGGAGCCGAAGTGGGCATCAGCACCCAGAAGCTGCCTCCTCGGGGACCTGTAGGCATGGAAGGGTTGGTGACCTACAAGTACTTGCTGGAGGGAGACGGCCATATCGTGGCCACCTACAGCGGCAGCGATGCCAAGCCGTTCACCCACCGAAATGTGCCGCTGCAGTAGCTGAAGTTCTGACAGTTGAGATTTTCTTAGTGAGGACCATCTTGCACGGTAAGCTAAGGCCGGATTGCAAGTAAACCGGTTGACCAGAGAACAGTATGAACGTGCGGACGATTTTGGCCGATAGCTACACCGTGTGGTGGGGGGATTGGCTGGAGCTGCGATCGAAAGTGTGGCAGGTGGTGTCCTCTGGCTTAGTAGCGCCGACAATCTATATCCTCGCATTCGGATTGGGGTTGGGCAGCACCCTGCGCGGAGGCTCGCTTGAGGCCGTTGCTGGCAATTCGGGAGCTGATTCGTATTTGGCGTTTATCTTGCCGGGGATGGCTGCTCTATCTGCCATGACCATTAGTTTTACCGGCACTACGTTCTCAATTTGTGGTGCTCGCTTATTCAGCAAGACCTTTGAAGAGCTGTTGCTGACTCCAGTGCATCCCCTGTCGCTACACATCGGTAAGGTGCTGTCGGGAATCTGTCGCGGCGCGCTGACGTCCCTCGCTGTGCTGGCTTTGGGGCTGCTTGTGACGCAGGAATGGGGACTGCTACATCCGCTGGCTCTGCTGGTGCTAGCCCTGAACTGTGCTGTGTTTGCGGGGTTAGGGGTGATTGCCGGATTGAAGGTGCCATCGTTAGAAACAGTGGGCTTGATCTCAAACTTTGCGATTACCCCGATGGCATTTCTCGGGGCGACGTTTTTCGACCCCGAATCGTTGCCTAAAGCGTTGCAAGTCGTCGTCTATTGCTTGCCGCTCTCTCACGCAAGTATTGATATCCGGGCGGCTGCCTACAAACCCATATCTCAGTTTCCCTGGTACACACTAGTGGTCTGGACTGGAATGGCGATCGCCCTCACCCTCGTCGGTGCTTACCAATTCTCCCACCAGCAAGATTAAGGCAGTCCCCACGCTTCAGCCTGTTGCTCGAACCAACCGCTATCCGCCAGCTCCTGCATTTCCACATTGACCCGTCGCCGCAACTCCGAGTATTGATTGCCTTTGGGCAACGCGATCGCCAACCCCGAACCTGACAGCAGCGGAGTCAGTAGTCGATATCCCGCTTCTTCCTGCACCCACCCCGCCATAACCGAAGCATCAGCCGCCACTCCGTCCACCCGACCGATTTGCAACGCATCAACGCTATCTAGATACGATTCCGTGCCGACAGTTTCTAGCTCTGGGCTGAGGGTGTTGAGGGTGGCAACTGCCGTGGAATCTTGGAGGACAGCGATCGCCTCTGTCGATAGCCCTAGTGAAGACGATAGCGGCGAGGAATCGGGCACTACAATCGCTGTTCCATCGAGGTAATAAGGCAGCGTCAGGTTAACGCGGCGTATGCGAGCGGTGGTAATGCCAATCTGGGCGATCGCCATGTCTACACGATCGTCGATGACTGCTTCGACGCGCTCCTGATTGGCAAGCGGGACGAACTCAACAGCATTCTCGTCTCCCAGAAGCTGGTTGGCTAGCTGGCGGGTGATCGCAATTTCTAACCCCTGCCATTCCCCCGATTCATCCTGCCAAGCAAGAGGAGGTAGATCGGTCTTGACCCCGACACGCAATCGTCCCGATTGCTCGATATCAGCCCAAGGTCGCGAGTAGGCCGGAACGAAACCGAGACCAGATGTTCCGAGGCCAAGTGTTCCAATAAGAAAGGTAGTCCCAATCGATAGGACTACCTGACTAGTAGCTTTGGGTTCGAGCCGTTTCACGTCAGCAACATTTCATCCATCGAACAAGATGGTTGCTGGATGGCTACTTGGTTGCGGTCTCGACCACTTTGGTGAATGCGGAGGGATCGCTGATGGCCATCTGAGCCAACATCTTGCGGTTGAGGCCAATGTTAGCCTGCTTCAGGCCGTAGGTCAGCTTGCTGTAGCTGAGGCCGCGCTGGCGAGAGGCTGCGTTGATGCGAGCAATCCACAGACGACGGAAGTCACGCTTACGGCGGCGGCGATCGCGGTAGGAATACCGCAGTGCCTTCATGACTTGCTGGTTAGCGGTGCGGAACAGCTTGGAATGAGAGCCGACGTAGCCCTTGGCCAGCTTGAGAATCTTTTTGCGTCGTTTGCGGGCGACGTTACCCCGTTTTACTCGCGACATGGTGGATGGAAGTTAGACGAATTGAATCTACAAAAACTCGATCGTTTCCGATTGCTGCAGAGCAGCCATTCGGGCCTTAGCCGTAGGGCATTTGCAGCTTGACGTTGTCCGCTTCAGTTTTGGCAACGGTGCTGGTTCCACGCAGCTTACGCTTGACGCTGGAAGACTTGTGCTCGAGCAGGTGGTTGTGGAAGGCACGACGGCGCATAACCTTGCCCGTGCGGGTGATGCGGAAGCGCTTGGCGGTGGCGCGGCGGGTTTTTACTTTCGGCATGATACTTATGAAACGGCACGGTCTATTATCGTAGTGCCTACTTCTTCACTTTTGCAAGCCTCTGGAAGTGAAAGATTGCCCGAGCGATCGCAATCCCTCCAATTACTCTGACATTCTGTGGATTAGGCCGGTAGAGCGCTGCTCCAGCCTGATACCTCTCTCTTGAAAAGACAAGATACCAATGCTGGTTCAACTCTTGAGTCCTGAGCCAGCGATTAATACGAAATCAGCTATTAATACGAAGAACAATTCGTCCATCCACGATGTTCAGGCTATCCACTTCCCGCAGTATGTCTTTCCAATCCTTATTATCTTCAACCAGACTATTGAGAAAATCTTCATCGTTAAAGGCTTCTAAGAACGCCTCTTCCACCGGAGCGGCAAGTGGAGCACCGTTAACCTCGATCCCGCGCAGATCTAATTGAGTTTGCCGATTTTCAATGCTGAGGTCGAGGACGACACGCCCGTCAACAAACCGCTCTCCCATTACTGGCAAATTGATAACAGGATAGGCCCCAGCAATTTCCAGCAGGTCGTTTTCGATTTCGACATAGAGCCTGCCAGCGGTTTCAGGCGCTTGGGCGATCGCTAAGTTAATCTCCCGTGCCGTGAGGGAAATCTCGGCAGGTTCGTTGGCATCATAGGCAGTTGAGAATGCCTGCAGTTTTTGCTGCAGCTCTGCCCATTCGGCCTCGGTCGATTGAATTTCAGGTAGCTCTGTGGGGTCTGTGGTGGTGAAGAAAGAGATGGCACGATAGCTCAGAAATGCGGTACAGCCTCCCCCCAAGAGAAAAAGCACAGACAGAGACAGACATCCCCAGAAACAACAGCCCCGTCCGCTATTGTTTGCACCCATGACCCGTTCACCCAAATTGTCAACTGCAATGAGTTGTAGCCGCAATTTGACTACATGGGGGTTGCCAGCTGAATAATTTTTGAAACCAGTACGATACCGAACGAGTACCTGCAGATGATTCATTGCCTCTGGCGCGGATGTTCCGGCTACTTCACCATAGAAACGAATACCTTGTAGGCAATTGAGTCGTGGGCAGTGGCATGAAAGTGTTGGTGGGGTCGGATTATCACTGCGATGCTGTCCTGCAGCAGCAAGCTCTGGAGGCGATGGGAGATGTGGACTGGTATATCTACTGCGGAGATTTTTGTAGTTGGGCGGGGCGACAGCCGGAGGCCGGACAAGCCGGATTTCATCCCCGCGGTGCCGTAGAACTGGAGCAATTGCAGGCGTTTTGGCGACAGCTAGATGCCGTTGGTCCCCCTTGGCTGTTTGTTCCTGGCAACCACGAACCCCCGGCAGAAACGCTAGAAGACTTGTTTGCTCGCTCGGATTTGCGCAACGGAACATTAGTGTCAAAGACGCAGATTCTGGAAATCGGACATTTGCAGGCATTGATCGTGCCGCTAACGCCCCCCTGTGGGTGGTGTTGGTCTCTGAGTCGCGATCGCCTCAAAGAGTTGCAAGCCACCTACAAAGACAGCAAGGTCGATCTCCTGATTACCCACGCGCCCCCCAAAGGAACTCTGGATGAAAGAGGACAGTGGTATCGCGGCAAAATCCCGACGTTAGCTCCACTGGTTCAGCAACTGGTCCCCAAATACTATCTCTGCGGTCACATGCATTTGGACGGAGGGAAAAGCGAGGTCAAAAATGGTACGACCTACGTCAATGCTGCCCTGCATAACGTTGTCATCGAGATTGGATAGTAAGGATTAGGAGTCTTGCAAGTACAGAGGATCTTGCGTCTTCCTCCAGATCGCTCCTCTTTGGATATGACTATCTCGACAGTGGTCCATTGCTGTTACCGAGTTTGAGGGATTGCGTATGTCCCCGAGATGAATTGAAGGCAGGGTAGTGATGCAATCCCGATTTTGCCGATGGAGATTGAGCTGTGGAATTTTCAGGTGTGGTTTGAAGGAGGGCGTCGTCGGCGATCGCTCCCGATTGCAACCATGCGTTCAGTTCGGTGGGTGTTTGGACACGAGAGAGTAGTCGCTTGAGTTCGTCCCCATCCAGTACTTCCCGTTGCAGCAGTAGTTGAGCAGTTTCGGTCAACACCTCCCGATTGAGGGACAAAATCGAACGGGCCATTTCTCGGGCAGACTCGATTAACCGTTTGACCTCGCGATCGATCGCTTCAGAGACGGACTGGCTCACTGCTCTCCGGGGATTGGTATATCCCTCCAAAAATTGTGGCTGCGATTTTTCGTAGGCGATCGGGCCAAGTGATGCACTCATGCCGTACAGAGTCACAAACCGCTCTGCTAAATCCGTTGCTTTTTGAATGTCGTCGCTAGCTCCTGTTGATGTTTTGCCGAACACAATCTCCTCTGCCACCCGTCCCGCTAGTAACGTGGCCAACCGTCCGCGAATTTCGTCTTCTCCTACTAAGTAACGATCTTCTTCTGGCAATTGCAGCGTGTATCCCAGAGCTGCCGCTCCCCTAGGTACTACAGAAATCTTCTCTACCGTCCCCAATCCCGGCATGAGCGCACCCACTATGGCATGGCCGACTTCGTGGTGGGCCACAATCGTCTGCTCCCGTTCGTTAAGAATGCGCGATCGCTTCTCTAGCCCTGCCAAAATTCGCTCGATCGCCTCGTCAAAATCTGCCATTTCTACAACGCTGTGGTGTTTCCGTGCGGCCAGCAATGCAGCTTCGTTGATTAGGTTGGCTAGATCGGCCCCGGCAAATCCGGGGGTGCGTGCGGCAATTTTGGCCAGATTAATATCGGGGGCCAGCTTGACTTCGCGAGCGTGAACTTTGAGGATAGCGAATCGACCCACGCGATCGGGGCGATCGACCAGTACCTGACGGTTGAAGCGGCCCGGACGCAGTAGTGCGGGGTCGAGGACTTCGGGCCGGTTGGTAGCTGCCAGTAAAATAACCCCGCTATTGGGATCGAATCCGTCCAGCTCCGACAACAACTGGTTTAGGGTTTGTTCGCGTTCATCGTTACCGCCCATCATGGGGCCATTACTGGCGCGAGATTTTCCGAGGGCATCTAGCTCGTCAATGAATACGATGCAGGGAGCCTGACGCTTGGCCTGCTCGAACAAGCTGCGCACTCGCGACGCGCCGACACCCACAAATAGTTCGATAAACTCTGCGCCCGAGATGCTGAAGAAGGGCACCTTGGCTTCACCGGCGATCGCACGCGCCAGCAGTGTTTTACCCGTCCCTGGCGGCCCCACTAGCAGCACCCCCTTGGGAATTTTTGCCCCGAGTTGGGTGTATCGCTTGGCGTCTTGGAGAAAGGACACCAGCTCCTGCAATTCTTCTTTGGCCTCGTCAACACCTGCCACATCGGCAAATGTGACCTTGGTGGCCCCTTCTGAATAAATGCGGGCTCGACTCTTACCGAATGCAAGTGGATTGGCGCCCTGCCCGGTTTGCTGGGCCTTGCCGAAAATCCACGACCACATCACAAACAGCAGAATGAGCGGAAACAGCCAACTTGTAATCGATCGCCATCCTCCCGATGAGCGTGGCAGTCCTGAAAACTTCACCCCGTGCTCTCGCAGTAACGGTACCAGTTGGGCGTCTTCGGGTATTGCTACGGTCACGAGTGTCTGGCCAACCTCCTCCTCTCCCTCAGGTTTCAGCACGAATTCGATGGATGTCGTCCCAATTTCCACGTCTTCCACCACCCCAGATTCGACGCGATCGAGAAACTGGCTGTAGGGCACGGTTTCGTATCGGGGTTGCTGGGGGACGAGCAGGCTAAACCACAACAACAACAGAAACAATGGCAATAATCCTCCCCTCCCCAATCCTCCGGGCGATTCGCGGGAGTTCAGTTTTCCATGCTTGTTGACGCCCACATTCGTACCTCTATGTCACGCCGAACCCCAGCAAAGGCTCTCCTCACATTTCGGAGTTTGGGGTTATACCGAAACGGTTTTGGATGTATCTGACTGAGGGGTATTTTCTACATTTGCGACTCCTTCAGCTTCGTTCGTTCGTTGCTCCCATTCACCACTCGTTGTCTCTTCCATGACTTCAGAGGGCAAGCCCACCAGCAGCACTGCACAGCGGGCATGGTGAGTGACGTAATTACTGACGCTCCCCATCAGCAGTTCGCTCAATCCGCGCCGTCCGTGACGACCCATGACGATCAGGTCGGCTTTCCAGGCATCTGCCAGCTCGCAAATGCTCCGTCCGGGGGGGCCAAACTGCTGCGACCACTCCACCTCAAGCCCTTGCTTTTTGGCCAGTTCCCCTTGCCATTCCAGGCGGTGTTGGCAATCTTGTTCGTAGCGTTTCCAACTATCGCGATAGGAGGTCAGCAGATCGGTGCTGGCGTACCAATAGTCCATGCTGGTGCCGATGGTGGCGGCTTGGGGGGCTCCATCTTCTTCGCTGGTAAGCACGTGAACCAACATGAGAGATCCGGCGGTCGTTTTGGCGAGGTCAATCGCTTCATCCAGTACGCGATCGGCAATGTCGGAGCGATCCAGAGCAACTAAGATTTTGCGATACATGGAAACCTCTCTACGCATGTGCGCGGTTGTTGTGATTTGCTATTCATCAAGCTTGCTTTTGAGGCTGTCATCAAGTTGTGGATGCATTGCAGCAAGCTTGGAGGGGGCCATTCATCAGACTTGCGATGAGGAGGCCATCAAAGTGGAGGAGGCATTTTAGTTTACAGAGCACTAGCGTTAGCCCGAAGCACGAACTACCCCCCTCTATTTCTGTTGTAGAAGTCAAATTTGAGGATTGTGTGACTGTCGCGATCGCTCGATTTCCGAAGGGTTTGCGAGCAAGTCGAGCGAGATCGCGATCTTTTTTTGAGAGGGAGCCACTAGGATTGAGAGGCAGAATTTTTGCGTTGGTATGAGCGATCGCAATCCGACGGCTTTGCGGGTCACGTTTTTGGGCACCAGTTCGGGGGTTCCCACCCGAGCGCGGAACGTGTCGGGTATAGCTCTGCAGTTGCCGCAGCGATCGGAGATGTGGCTATTGGATTGCGGGGAGGCGACTCAGCACCAAATTTTGCGCAATCCGCAGCTGAACTCGAATCAGACGCGGCGGATTTTTATCACTCATATGCACGGCGATCACATCTATGGCTTACCGGGTTTTCTCTCGACGTTGGGCATGAGCAACGTACCTAACGAGGTGGATGTGTACGGCCCTCCTGGTTTGAAGGAGTATTTGGAGGGGGTGTTGCGCTGGAGCGAAAGCCGGATCAACTATCCCTATCGGGTGCATACGGTGGAGACGGGGTTATTGCTGGATGAGGGGAAGTATCAGGTGTACTGCGCTCCGCTGGATCATCGGGTACAGGCGTTTGGATACCGGATTGTGGAGAGCGATCGCCCCGGTACGTTCAATTTGGATAAGGCGAAGGCGGATGGGATTCCTCCGGGGCCGGTGTACGGTCGGCTGAAGGCGGGGGAGACAGTTGAGTTAGAAGATGGTCGCTCGGTGGATGGGCGCAATTATGTGGGGGCGGATGTGCCCGGTCGCAAGATGGCCTATTGCACGGATACGATTTTTTGTCGCAATGCGATCGATTTGGCGCGTGCCTCGGATCTGTTAATTCACGAGGCGACGTTTGCAGAGTCGGATTTACATCTAGCTAAGCGGGCTAAGCATTCAACGGCTGCGATGGCGGCTCAGGTGGCGAAGGAGGCCAAGGTGGATACGTTGATGCTGACGCATTTTAGTCCTCGGTATGGACCAGAAGGGCCGATTACGATGGAGGATTTGCAGGCGGAGGCGGAGGCGGTGTTTACGAATACGTTAGTGGCACGAGATCGGCTTACCTACGAAATTCCACGGCGTACGGCTCCTTCTTAGTTTGCTTGATGACGATGTGAAAGGCTCAAACCATTTTCATAAAGGCATTCATGCAAGAATCTAATATTGCCGAGTACACTATGGAGGCTTGCACGTAAGTTGTGACTATTAGAAATCTCGCTAGGTAGAATTCGGCGTATTTTATTTCAGCTTTATCAAAGCTTCGCAGGTTAAGACGATACCTGATATCAAGCGAAATTGGATATTTCGAAATCGTTTTTGATTAAGTGCGAAGCTTTGATAAAG